>CAMWSQ010000011.1 GCA_947177025.1 uncultured Mollicutes bacterium
CCACTACAATTATATACGATTCCTGTAAAAAAAGAAAGAAAAATCACAAAATTAATCTTGTGATTTATGGTTTAAATGATATACTATTTCCTTTAATTCATTACAAATGTTTTCTATTTTCTCATTCAAGAATTCATCAGTGAGTTCATCAATGCCCAATAAATAGTCAGTAGATACGTTCAAATATGCTGCCATTTTTTTTATAATATCACTATTCATAGATGTATTCTCATTAATATAGTTATCTAGAGTTCTTCTTTCAATTTGTAAATCTTCTGAAATTTGCTTTTTATCTAATCCTCGTTTAGTAATGATTTCAGATAATCTTGTTTTCATATGCGACTACTCCATTTCCATTTGATTTACTTTATTTTAGCATTTTATTCATATTCTTTCCTTATTGTGGAAAGAAATACCTTATTTTGGAAAGAAAATGTTTTAAATGTAAAAGAAAAACACTCTAGAAAATTGCCTAGAGCGTTTAAATCTTATATTGAATGTACTTGATTTAAGATAAACTGAATTGCTTCTTCTACTGGAAGTTCAGTTTTTTCTAAAGTAGAACGATTTTTTAATTCAACAATGCCTTCATTGCTTCGCTTTCCACAAATGATCATATATGGAATACCTATAAGCTCCCAATCCTTAAATTTGAATCCAGGCTTTGCATTACGATCATCTAAAATGACTTCTGCTTCTTTGCTTAAAGCATCGTAAGCATGTAAAGCAACCTTTTGTTGTTCTTCATCGTTATAATTGACTGGAACTATTACGCAGTGATATGGAGCAATATTTAAAGGCCATTGAATTCCATATTCATCATGATATTGTTCTACAATAGATTGAAGTGTTCTAGAAACACCTATTCCATAGCAGCCCATAACCATTGGAACATTCTTTCCTTCTTCATTGACATAAACACATTTCATAGGAAGACTATATTTTGTCTGAAGCTTGAAAATTTGACCGACCTCAATTCCTCTTTCCTGTGCCATTGGTTTTCCACATACTGGACATAAATCCCCTGCAACATTTTTTCTTAAATCACAAACTGTTCCTGTAAAATCTCTTCCATAGTTTACATTTTCATAATGATAATCTACTTCATTTGCTCCAATGACAAAATTAGAAAGCTGTGTAACCTCTTCATCCACATAAATTTCGCAAGCTAAATCCTTAGGTCCAACAAATCCATGAACTGAATGAAGACTTAAAATTTCTTCGTCTTTTGCAAGCTCTAAATAATTTTCATTGGAGTTCAAAGCATTAACCAATTTAATTTCATTGACCTCGCGGTCTCCTCTAACTACAACTGCAACTAATTTTTCATTCACATAATCATGATAAATCAAAGTTTTGGCTGTTTTCTTTGGATCTATATTTAGGAATTGTGTAATTTCTTCAATTGTTCTTTGATTTGGAGTATGTACCTTATGTAATGGTTTTGGCTCTTCAGGTGTTGAAGGGATAAGCTTTGCAGTAGCCTTCTCTACATCTGCTGCATAGCCACAAGCATCACAATATACAATCTCTGATTCTCCGATATCGGATAAAGCCATAAACTGATGAGATCCATTTCCACCAATATTTCCTGTATCAGCTAAAACCACTTGGTAGTGAATTCCCATACGAGAGAAAATCTTAGAATACGTATCATACATATTTTGATAGGATTCTTCTAATCCAGCCTCATCCTTATCAAAGGAATAAGCATCCTTCATTAAGAATTCTCTTCCTCTCATTAAACCAAAACGTGGACGACGCTCATCTCGATATTTTGTTTGAATTTGATAAATATTTAGTGGTAAATTTTTACTTGATTTTACTAAATCTCGAACCAATGTGGTAAAAACCTCTTCGTGTGTTGGTCCTAAACAAAACTCACGGTCATGGCGATCAGAAAGTCTCATAAGTTCTGGACCATACTTAGACCAGCGACCAGACTCTTCCCACAATTCTTTTGGCTGTAAGGCAGAACATAAAATTTCAATAGCACCAGAGTTGTCCATCTCTTCTCTTATAATATTTTCAATCTTATGTAATACACGTAGCCCTAATGGTAAAAATTGATATACTCCCGCAACCTGAGCCTTAATCATACCAGCACGTAGTAATAAAATATGAGAATCAATTTTTGCTTCCTGTGGAGCTTCCTTTAATGTTGATATAAGCATTTTACTTGCTTTCATAATGGACTTGCACTTCCTTTTCATAAAACACAACAAATTATACCATAATATAAATATAAAATCCATTCTAATAAAAGCATTTTCTTAAAACTTTTTCACACTTTGTCTTTTATTTTTATAAAATATATAGTAAAATATTATAAAGAAGTTTCGATGGAGGAAAATTATGGATAAAATTATTACCAAAAACGAACTGGGGATTTACGCCTTAGGAGGTCTTGGCGAAGTAGGAAAAAATATGTATTGCATTGAATATCAAAATCAAATTTTTATTATTGATTCTGGTATATTATTTCCTGATGAGCATTTACTTGGCGTAGATTATGTTATCCCAGATTACACATATTTGGAACAAAATCAGGAAAGGATAGTTGGTCTTTTTATCACCCATGGCCATGAGGATCATATTGGAGGAATCCCATTTTTACTAAAAAAAGTTGCCATTCCTAAAATTTATGCTGCAGGCGTTGCAGTGGACTTAATTGAAAGCAAATTGAGTGAATTTCCTGATCTTTTTTCCAAAATTCAAATTGTAGAGTTTAAAGCTCACTTCACTTATAAATTTAAAGGAGTTGAAGTTTCCTTTATTCGTTTAAATCACTCAATTCCTGATGCCTATGCCATTGTTTTTACTACAAGCTTAGGAATAATCATGCACTCTGGTGATTTTAAAATTGACTTTACTCCTGTAGGCCCTGCTGCAGAATATGAAAAGCTGGCTTCTTTAGGACAAAAGGGTGTTCTTTGCCTACTTGCAGACTCTACAAATTCTTTAAGAGAAGGATTTACAGAATCAGAAAAAAAGATTGGTGCTTCTATCAAGGATTTATTCTCTAAGGTAGAGGATAGAATCATTGTAGCTACCTTTGCTTCTAATATTTTTAGAATTGAACAAATTGTAGAAGCTTGTGTTGAAGCAAAGCGTCACATTGCCATCTTCGGAAGGTCAATGGAAAAAGCAATTGAAGTTGGTCAGCAGATTGGCTATATAAAGCCACCTAAAGGAACAATTATTGATTCTTCTGAGATTCACAAGTATAAGCCACATGAATTATGCTTCTTATGCACTGGCTCACAAGGAGAGCCTCTTGCAGCCTTATCAAGAGTTGCAAATGGTTCACATAAAACAATCAAGCTTATTCCTGGGGATACTATCATCTTCTCTTCTAGCCCAATTCCAGGCAATCAAGAGGGTGTAAATAAAACCATCAATCAACTATTTAAGCATGGAGCAAATGTTATCACACATTCCCCTATTACAGATACACACACCTCTGGTCATGCATCTATGGGGGAACAAAAAATGATGCTTTCCTTAATTAAGCCAAAATACTTCATGCCAATCCACGGAGAATATCGTATGCAAAAGGTTCATGGGAATACAGCTATAGAATGTGGAGTAAAACCAGAAAATGTATTTGTATTAGAAAATGGTGATGTTCTTGCGTTCAGTGAAAAGGGAGCAAGAATTGCTGGTAAAGTTCCTTCTGGCGAGGTCTTCATTGATGGTAGTGGTGTTGGTGATATTTCTTCTAATATCATTCGAGAAAGAAAATATTTATCTGAGGATGGCATGTTTTCTTTAGTTATCACAATTGATGTTCATAAGAAAGAAATCCTTCTTGAGCCTCAAGTAGTATCTCGTGGTTTTATCTATATGAAGGATAGTGAGGCTTTAACAAAATCTATCGTGACAGAAGCCATAAAGTTTTTACAAACCGAACTGAAAAAAATGAAGATTTTAAATCTCAGCACTTTAAAATATAATCTAACAGAATTCTTGAGTCATTTAATCTATACAAAAACCGATCGTAAACCGATTATTATCCCTGTATTTATGCAAGTAGATACCAGACCTTAAAAGCTAGAATTTTCTAGCTTTTTTCTTATGCCTTCAATATCTCTTTTCAATAAAGAAATTTGTTCTATTGTAGGAAAAGGAAAGCTTTTAGAATCTAAAACAAGAAAATGTGTGCATCCTAAGAGAAATGCTTTTGTTTGAATTTCACTTAATGCAAGTATAAAAGGTTCTATATCCTTCTTCTTTTCAATCGCTTCAATAAACTCTGTTCCATCATAGGTCTGTACGGAGGTATAGGCTTTTGCATAGGCAATTGTTGTTTTTGAACCAATTAAGGTGTACTCCTTAGTTAAATATGGCTGAAAATAATCAAATACGCCTAATATCGGAATTGAAAAACAATTTTTTAAAAATGGGTATGCATAAATCGATAATGTATTACATGCAATGACAATGAATTCTACTCCTTGTTTTACTAAAAAATCTGTTAAGTAATATGCACGCTTTAATAAGAATTCTTTTGATTTATTCCCATAGGGAAAATATCCCTGATCCATAATTAAAATCAATTGGTCTTTTTTGGTTTTAATTTTTTCTGCAACTGCCAGACCACCTTTTCCACTATCTATGATGCCTATAAGCATATGAATCACCAAAAAAGTATATGAAAAAAAAGCCTGAAATATCGGCTTTTTTAAAAATTCTCTTTAATTTTCGAACGAAAATCTGTCTTCAAGTCAACATCGTCCTTGAAGGCATTAAATACCTTCATTGTAACATAAGCATCATCAAAGGCATCATGAGCTTGTGAACTCTGATTTTCATAATAGGTTTGATACAATCGGAACAATCCAGGCTCATTATTCAAATGATAAAAGGATTGAATCAGCTTAGATAGATTGACATACCGAATTTGATTAGCTAAGGATTTCACCTCATGAATTTCAAAGGATTGATTCAATATAATCCTATCATTTTTACCAAATATGATAATACACGGATGATACTGTTCAATGACCATTCTAAAATCTTCATAAAAATCGTGGTAAGAGATAGCATTTTGATGAAAGGTTTCAGCAGAAATCTTTAAAAAATCAAGCGTTCTTTTGCTGATATCCGTATGAAGCTTCGTTTGAATGTAATGGGAATAGCGAGTAATTTCGTCTCCTCTGCCATTCACTAAAACATACCCCACCTGTACAATTTCAGAACGATAACCTTTTCCTGTAAATGTATATCCTGGCATAGTCATTTCTAAATCCAAAAACATAATGTTACCAAGATTATGTAAAAATTCAGATAATGAGCTATTCAATTTATCACAATCGTAATACTGAATTTTTTTATATCCATAAAATCTGTAAATTCTTTGAACAAAATTTACAGCATAGGCAGCAATTCCTCTACGAATGTAATACTTCTCCTCCGCATAATCCAAATCAATATAAGTTCCAGGATAAAGATATCGCTTTAACTGTCCAAACTGAGTATTTGGAAAATGCAAATAAAGAATTCGATTCGCCGTTTTGATTCCAATAATTCGATTTTTAATTTGAGTTTTATATATACAGCCAATAATGCGCATACTATTCCTTCTTTACAGATACTGCTATTCCATCACCGATTTCAAAAATTGATGTATCATAGCTTGCATGATTTAATAAGAACTTATGATAATTTGAAAGCTTTCTGATGAGTCCTCTTACAGATCTAGATTGATCCTTCAAATCCTCTTCATGAACCAATCCGTGAAAGGACATGTTATCAGTTACTACAATACCATGAGAAGATAAAAGAGGTGTATACATCTCAAAAAATTTGGTGTATTGAGCCTTTGCAGCATCAATAAAAATCAAATCGAATGTATAGTCCTTCACCTGTTCAAATGCTTCTAATGCATCCTGTTCAATAATAGTGATTTTAGAAGAAACATTTGCAGAAGAAACATTTTGAATTGCCTGCTCAACCATTGTATGATTTCTTTCTATAGTGACAACCTCACTATTACATACCTTCTGCATACGAATGGCAGAATATCCGATTGCAGTTCCAATTTCTAATATTTTTTTCGGACGTGAAATACGAATAATCTGTTCTAAAAAGGCAAGGCCTTCATCAACAATAATTGGAACATGATGTTCCTTTGCATAAATTCTTAGATTTTGTTCCAGTGGTGTCCATTCTAAATGTAGTGGATTATTCTCCACAGTTTCCATCACAGTCACATTCTTCTGTTCCACAGCCACTACAACCTCCACAGTTTCCGCCACAGCCTGAGCCCTGTTGGTCTCCATAATAGTCATTGACAAGCTCCTCTAGCATATCCCATTCCTCTTCAGATTCTACAGCCTGTAAAGAGCCTTTCCCATCGCCATCCTCAACATAACTAGCTGCAGATAACTGTTCTTCGCCTCTTGGTTGAAAAATAACGTAATCCTTGTTAAATTGATCACTATGGTAAGTAAATAAAATATCGCAGGTAACTTCTTTACCGTCTCCCATTGTTAACACTAAAGTACGATCTTCCATCTTGTTTTTCTCCTTTTTAAAATCTTTTTTTATCTAAATAATTTTGTAAAATGACAACAGCTGCCATTTCATCTTTTTTCTGTTTTCTATTTTCTCTACGAACATTTCCAGAAATCATAGCACGATCCACTAAAACTGTAGTTAGTCTCTCATCTTCTAGGTTAACCTTAAGATTCCCTTTTGATTCTAGCATAGCCTTAAAATCATAAGAAATTTGAGCACGAACCCCTTGATCCCCATTCATATGCTTAGGTAGACCCAAGACAACCTCTGTAACTTGATTTTTTTTACAAACCTCACAGACATATTCGGCAGCAAGTTCATATTGATCATCTGCAAAACGATAGGTTTCTAAGGCTCTTGCAAGAAAACCCAATTCATCTGAAATAGCAATTCCTACTGTTCTACTTCCTAAATCTAATCCAATTGTTTTCATTTGGAAAGTTCCTTAACCTTTTCGATAGCCAATGCAACCTTAGTGATATCCTTACCACCAGCTTGAGCAAGATCCTTCTTGCCTCCACCACCGCCTTGGCAGATTTTTGCAGCTTCCTTAACAAGTAAGGATGCATCTAATGTCTTAGTAGCACAAACAAAGGTTACTTTATCCTCTCCAACACTAGCAATAAATACAACATCAAGATTTTTATTATTTCTTAATGCACAAGCCATATCCTTTAATAAAGTAGAATCCATAGCTTCCATTTGAATAAACAACTTTTGGTTTTCTATCAAATCATCAAAACGATTCAAATCTGATAAAGCAGATTGACTCTTCTTATTTGTATATTCCTTTTCTAAAGTCTTTAAGGCAGTCTGCGCATTGATAAGCTCCTGACGCACAGCAAGAATGTAACGATATCCAGTGACAGATGGTTCTTGCAATGCATAGTCATATGTCAAATGAATATTATGATTTGCAGCATCAGCTATCATATCTTTCGCTTTATTCACTAAAGCCTCAATAGACTTTAATACATTCTCACATGCTGCTTTTACATACTGAGTAGAATGTTTAGAGGTTGCAGCTGAAATTCTAAAAATTCCACTACCAATAGACTCTACAGATGTGATTGCAAATTCTTCTACGTCAGAAGTATTTGAAACATGAGTTCCTGCACAGAATTCTTTAGATACTCCCATATCTACTACTCGAACCATTGATCCATACTTCTCACCAAACAATGCCATAGCTCCTAAAGCCTTAGCCTCCTCTATTGGTAAGACAAGTGTTTCTACTGGATGAGCTTCCTTAATATATTTGTTTACCAAATCCTCTACTGCAAGAATTTGTTCATCTGTCATTGCAGAATAATTGTTAAAGTCAAAACGGCAATAGGAAGCACACACCTGAGAACCCTGTTGGTGAACATGATTTCCTAGTATATGCTGTAAGGCAGCCTGTAGTAAATGTGCACTAGAGTGATTCTTTCTTGTTAAGTTTCTGTTTTCTTCATCTACCACACTGAAAACTTCATCTCCAACATGGAATGGATTTTCTTCTAAAACATGTAAATGTTGACCATTTGGCATTTTGATTACATCTAATACTTGAATATCATTGATGGTTCCCTTATCACAAAGCTGTCCACCTGAAAAGGCATAAAATGGAGTTTCATCTAAAACAACACCTTGATCAAATACAGCAATAACTTTAGATTTTTGATTTGTACAACCATATCCTGTAAACTTAGATTCTTCCTTGAAATTTAAATAGGCTTCATTTTGTCCACCCATAGAATTTTCATCCTTACGGGCATTTCTAGCACGCTGCTTTTGTTCCTCTAAACAAACTCTAAAGCCTTCCTCATCTACAGTCAATTGATGCTCCAAAGCATATTCCTTAGTTAATTCAATTGGGAATCCATAAGTATCATACAATGTAAATGCATCTACTCCTGAAATTACTTTTTTAGATTTTGCAGCGATGGCTTCAAATCTCTTTTCTCCTGCAGCTAAGGTCGCTAAAAATTTTTCCTCTTCAGAAGAAATAATTTCTTTGATGATAGCTGCTTTTTCATGAAGATAAGGATAGAATGGGTCCATAATTGAGATAACTACATCCACTAGCTCTGCCATAAATGGTTTTTCAATTCCTAAAGACTTAGCATATTTTGAAGCTCTTCTTAAAACTCTTCTTAGAACATAGCCTCTTCCTTCATTGGACATAACTGCCCCATCAGCTACTGCAAATGTAATGGTTCTAACATGGTCAGCAATCACACGGAATGCACGTTGATTCTCATACTTTATTCCACTGATTTCTTCTGTCTTAGCAATGATTGGTCGGAAAAGGTCGGTATCATAATTTGTTCTTGCACCCTGCATAACGGAGCATAAACGCTCTAATCCCCAACCTGTATCAATATTCTTAGAAGGAAGCTCCTTATAGTCCTTACGGTCTACTCCCTCTTTTGAGCTAAATTGAGAAAATACAATATTACCAATTTCAATAAAACGATCATTATCAATATCATTAGCAATTAATTCTTTTCCTCTAGAGTCATATGCTTCTCCTCTATCAAAGAACATTTCAGTATCTGGACCACATGGACCTTCTCCAATTTCCCAGAAGTTTCCTGCAAGAGGAATTAAATGCTCTTCTGCAATCCCTTGCTTCATCCACTCCTGTTTTGCTTCAATGTCTTCTGGATAATATGTAATAAATATTTTTTCTTTATCAAAATCAAACCATTCTTTGCTGAATAAAAGTTCATATGCATAAGCAATGGCTTCTTTTTTGAAATAATCTCCAATAGAGAAATTTCCTAACATTTCAAAAAATGTATGATGATATGTATCTCCTACATTTTCTATATCGTTTGTACGAATACATTTTTGAGCGTTCGTAATTCTAGGATTCGTTGGCACCATTGTACCATCAAAATATTTTTTCAAGGGTGTAACCCCTGCATTTGTCCATAAAAGTGTTGGATCATCGTGTGGAACTAAGGAAGCAGATGGCTCTACCTTGTGTCCTTTTGAACTATAAAAATCCAACCACATTTGTCTGATTTCACTTGATGACATTTTTCTCATAAAAAATACCTCCATCTAAAACTATACAAAAATTCATAACATATAATATTTTACCAAATTCTGCTAGTATTATCAAGAAATAAACTCTTAAAGTCATCAAAAGAATTTGTTTTTTCTCAAAAAAAATCTTTTTTCAAAAAAATACCGATTTTTTTAAAAGAAGTTCAAAGTACTGTATAATAAAGTATGGGTGATACTTTTGAATCAAAAAGAATTTATGAATCTTATAAAGAAAAAAAGGATAAGTAAAATGATGAGTCAAAAGGAAGTGGCCAAATGCATTCCTCTTCCTGTTTCTACTTATTCCAAAATAGAAAATCATTTACAAAATCCGAGTTTCTTTGTTATTCAACGTTTAGCTGAAATATTTGATATTGATTTAAATATAATTAAAAATACTAAAAAGACAATTATTATCTATGATTAATAAAATAATAATTTCTAAAATTTTCATTTAAAGAGGTACAATGAAAGCCAACATGCTCAAATAGCTTTATACTGGAGATATTGCTTTCCTCAATAGTAGCATAAATTTGAGTTACTTTATCTTCTATAATCTCTTCTATATTGCTTACCAAATAAGAAAGTACATACCTTCCATATCCTTGATTTCTATAGTTTGGATGGATAATCAAAGGATTAATAGATACTTCTCTTATCCCTTCATAAGCATAATAATTAAACACCACATACCCTATGAGTTTCCCATCTACATAAATGACTTTAAGAACATCCTTTATTTGTTCTTCATATGTATTAGATTGATAATATGTAAATTCTTCATCGAATGTAGAATCAAACATTGCATATTTTTTTGTTGCTTCATCCGTAAGCCATGCATTTAGCATTTTAGAAATCTCTAAAGTGCAATCCCTGAATTGAATCTCCATAATCTACCACCTCTAAAACATTATAGCACAAAAGAAAAGGGACTTAAACAGTCCTTTTCTTTTATTCAATATTAATTTTCTTTAATACTTGCTGCATTGGTTTTTTTACACAATTACATTCGCTTAGCATCATACCAACTAGCATGCCTAAGCCTAACATCATTAATTTTTTCAATTCATTTCACCCACATTTATTTTAGGTAAAATGCGGATTGCTATGATGGTAATTTATTCCATAAAGCTATAAGGTGTAATTCCCTCCATATCATACTCTGCCAAAGTATCAAAAGGAATTGTAGCATCTAAGATTTTGACTTCTTTTCCTCTTAATCCCTGTAATAGATTGAGTAATCCTGTTTGCCTGATAGGCTCTAAAGCCTTTACTGCATCTTTTAAGGTTTGGATATCTCCTAAAAGAATCAACTTCTTTTTAGCTCTTGTCATAGCAGTATAGATGATTTTCTTTCGAAGCATCATATGATAATTTGGAAGAATTGGGAGAATGACATTTTCATATTCACTACCTTGAGATTTATGGATAGATATAGCATATGCTAGTCTTAAATTATCCATTTCTTTTACTGGATATTGAACCATTCGTCCATCAAAATCAATAAACAAAGTGTCTTTCTCATTGAACTTTGCAATGCCTTTTATAATTCCAATATCACCATTCATTAATTGAAGGGTTGGATCATTTTTAAGTTGTAGTACCTTATCATTTTTCTTTAATACAAGTGGTTCTCTTACCACCTTTTCTTCACTTGGGTTATAGCGTGAAGTTATAGCTTCATTCACTGCATCAATTCCTGCAACACCTGCATACATAGGAATTAAAATCTGCATGCCAGTTTCTAAATCACTTCCTGTTGCTAAATAGGCATCAATCATTTTAAATAACATCTGATTTAAGCCTTTGGCATCACAAGGATAAAAATACACTTCTTTTTTCTCGCTAAATACTCTAAAATCTATCTCTCCAGAATATACCATATGAGAGAGCTTGACAATGTTAGAATCCTTTGCTTGCCGCATAATTTCAAAAAGCTTCACTGTTGTAAAAATATTAGAGGCAATGAAATCGTGGAACACATTCCCAGGTCCAACAGATGGAAGCTGATTTTCATCTCCAACCAATATGATTCTAGCACTTAAGGGTAAAGCTTTAAACAAAGAGGCAGCTAAGCTAACATCTATCATTGAGGCCTCATCAATTATGGCTAAAGAACAGGATAAAGGACTATCATCAGAGAAGGTAAAGCCACCCTCATAATTATACCCTAAAGCTTTATGAATGGTTGTAGCCTTAAAGTTTGTAACCTCACTCATTCTTTTGGCTGCTCGACCAGTAGGTGCCATCATCACAACCTTTTGGTCTAATTCATCACAAGGAAAGGTCAAATTATTTAAAATAGCATAGCTCTTCAAAACTCCATTAATGATAGTTGATTTACCTGTACCTGGACCACCAGTAATAATCGTCAATTTATTGGATAAAGCCTTGATGATGGCTTCTTCTTGTAAATCCGTATAGGTGATGTCCAAATCTCTTTGAACTGTTTTTACAGCAGACTTAATTTTGTCTAGGTCATATTCTCTAGTATGATGCTTTTTCAATTTTTGAATAGCTTCTGCACATTTTACTTCGCTATGGTAAAGAATAGGGTCGTAATAGCGGTCTTCATCCTGAATGATTTTTTCATTTTGAACCAAATTGGCAAGTGCCTCCTTTAAATCCTCCATAGAGATTAAAGGATTATGATTCAATAAAATATAACTAGAATTTAATAATTGCTTAGAGGTTAAAAAGGTATATCCCTGCTGATAACAAACTGTGTTTAAAGTATAGCGAATAGCTTCTCTAAGTCTTAGTCTATCATTTTCAGCAAATCCAAGCTTCAAGGCTAAATCATCACTTTTTCTGAAGCCAAAGCCATCTACATCATAAATTAAAGAATAGGGATTATCCTCAATTCTAAGCGCAGCTTCTGTACCATAAACCTCATATAAACGGTAAACCATTTTATTGGTTAAACCAAAGCTAAATAATTTAATAATGACTTGTTCTGAAGCATAGTTCTCCTTTAAGGTTTCTACAATAACCTTCTTTTTAGATTCATTCAGTTGAGATATGGAATCCAACACTGATGGATCATCCATAATTTTTTGAATACAATCTATTCCTAAATCATTAACTATTGCTTTAGCAAGCTTTTGACCAATACCAAAAAATTTATCACTCGATAAATAGGCTATGAGTCCTTCCTTGGAAAAGGAATTACTTCTTGTATAGGACTCTACTTTAAATTGTTTACCATATTTCGCATGATCCTTATATTCCCCAACAAATTCATATTCTAAGCCTTCTTCTAGTTCTATGAAGGAGCCAACAACAATGACTTCCTTCTTATCCGTTGTTATAATCTTAGCAACCTTGTATAAGGAATCTTCACTTTTGTAAATATAAGAATCAATACTTCCACAAAGAATTTCACTCATCAGTATTTTCTTCTTTCCTCATTATAATATACTTTGTCGATAATGGCTCCACCTAGACAAACCTCTCCATCATAAAACACAACGGCTTGACCTGGAGTTACTGCACGACATAAACCTGGATAAAAAACCTTAATTGTTGTTTCATCGATATATTCCATAGTTACAGGAATATCCTTTTGACGATACCGAAATTTTGCAGTATAGGAATGCCCTGCAATAAGTGGCTCACAAATACAGTTTAAATCTGTGGCAGTACACCAATTTGATTCTAAATAAATACTATCATGACCTTGACCAACAATCAGCTCATTGGTTTCTAAATTTTTTCCACATACAAACCAAGCTTCACTACGATAAGCATTAGAGCCACCAATACCTAAACCTTTTCTTTGACCTATCGTATAGTACATCAATCCATCGTGCTTTCCAAGAACTGCACCATCTGTTGTAACCATATTTCCTGGCTTTGCAGGTAAATAATTTTTCAAAAACTCTTTAAAGTTTCTTTCGCCAATAAAACAAATTCCTGTGGAATCTTTTTTACTTGCTGTATATAGATTTGCCTCAGCAGCAATCTTCCTTACTTCTGGTTTCAATAAATGACCAATTGGAAAAATAGCTTTTCTTAATTGAGATTGAGTTAGCATACACAAAAAATAAGTTTGATCTTTATTGTCATCCATTCCCCTAAGCAAATAGCTTTTCTCCTTTTCATGGCGTACTCTTGCATAATGTCCCATCGCAATATAATCTGCTCCCAAGGACTCCGCCTTTTTTAAGAAAGCATTAAATTTAATATATTTATTGCACATAATGTCTGGATTAGGGGTTCTTCCTTTTTTATATTCGTCTAAAAAGTATGTGAAAACTGTATTCCAATATTCTTCAATAAAATCAATGCGGTGAAGTGGAACATCTAATTGTTCTGCCACCTTCAAAGCATCCTGATAATCCAATTCCTGTGGACATACATCATTCTCTATATCTGGATTTCCTAAAACATCATTATTGGTTGCAGAATCCCAATTGCGCATAAACATCGCTTCTACTTGATATTCACTATCCTTTAAAAGCTTTAATGCAACACTAGAATCTACTCCACCTGATAATCCTAAAACGACTTTTTTCACAATTTCACCACCTAATATAGAAATATTTTAGCACATATAACAACAATAATCTAGAAAAGACTTATTTTTTTTTGTATAATATGGATTGGTGATATTTATGCAAAATGAAAATGAACACACATATGATAATGGATTTCATCCAAAAGAGGTTCATCTAAAGCCAAATTATCCCTTCTATAATCGGAATATTTTCTTTTGGCTTTTATCTTTTATAACAAAATGGTTTACAAGAATTTGGATATTTATACCAAAACGAATTATCGGATTCAGAGTAAAAGGAAAAAAGAATCGATATAAAGTGAAGGGAGCCGTTATGGTTTCAAATCATATTCATCAATTTGATGCCTTTTATATGATAACTTCTATTTATCACAAGAAATGCTATGTAACTATGCTAGAAAGCAATCTAGGCTTTGGAATAGCTTCAAAATATATGAGAATTGCTGCGGCAGTTCCTATCCCAACAGAGCGTAGACAATTAAAACGTTTTGGAGAAGCAACAGGGGATATTCTCAATCGTGGGAAAAATGTATTATTCTATCCTGAAGCTGCCTTAATGCCATATTGTGATCATATTAGAAATTTCTTGCCTGGAGCATTCCATTATGCAGTAGCCTATGAACGTCCTATTATGCCCATTTGCTTTACATTCCATAAGCCGAGGGGAATTCAAAAGCTTTTTAGAAGAAAAAAGCCAGTTATTCATTGTAACTTCTTAGAGCCTTATTATATCACTCCAAGAGAAACTAGAAACGAAACGATTAAAGCAACAACCCAAGAGGTTCATGATATCATTGAGGCTTATTTCATCAAGCATAGTGATTACTTTTACGAAAATGGCAAAAAAATAGAAAAATAAAAATCTATCAGCTGATAGATTTTTTCATTTGAAATATAACCCATACATATCTAAATATGCATAAGGAAATTGATAGCTTCCTTCTTTCTTAAATCCATGTTTTTCATACAATCTTACAGCCTTGATATTACAAGCATCTACTGCAATGCCCATACCTTCTAAGTGCATAGATTTAGCTTCATCAATCATTGACTTCACTAAAAATGAACCATAATGCTTTCCAACATAACCATTTCTTACCATCACTCTACCAAAGCTTTGAAGAGGCTTTTTTTGAAAAAGCTCTTGTGGATATTCCTCTTCTGCAGGATGAAAACAAGCATATCCAACAATTGTATTCAAATCCTCAATCACTCTTCCATAACCATTTTGAATATCCTCTTCTATCATAGAATCTAATGGATAGTCTCCTAACCAAATTGGTAAATTTTCTTTTTGGATTCGTTCCTTCACTTCATTTTTCATTTGAAGAATAGGCTCTAAATCACTCAAATTTGCTATACGATACTTCATAACAACACCTCATTCTTATTCCTATTATACACGATTTATCAAAAAATAAAATATTATCTTCTAATTTGTAAGATTATCGTTTTTTTTGAACTATTCATTTTCTTTTCTTTGTCTTCAAATTATGATAAGATAGACTTAGGTGATATGTATGGATGCATATGAAGACTTGCAGTATCAAAATAGTAAGGATGTAGCTAAGAGTGGTATTCTTGGCTTTTTTATTGGACTAGCTGTCATTATCCCTGGAGTAAGTGGTTCTACTATCGCAATTCTTTTTAAATTATATGATAAGCTATTATTTTCAATCAGTCATTTTATGAAGCGAATAAAGCTATGTTTATTCTTTTTATTTCCTATTGTATTAGGTGCTATACTTGGTCTAGTGCTTGGTTTTTTTACAATTAAAAAGCTACTTGATTTACTTCCATTTGCAATTATGGCATTATTTGGAGGATTAATGATTGGTGCATTTCCTGTTTTATCAAATGAAATTAAAAACGAAAAGCTCACATTGTCTAAGATACTTCTTTTTACATTGGGGATAAGTATCCCTCTTGGAATTAGTATTTCTTCTACTTTTCTTCAGGGAGGAAATCAAAGCTTAAAGGAATTAGAATTTTATCACTACATCTTATTTTTAGGAATTGGATATGTTATTGCTGTCACACAGATTGTTCCTGGATTAAGTGCCACAGCCATATTAATGGCGTTTGGCTATTTTAAACCTTTAATAGACTCTGTCAGCATTTCTTATATAACTTCTAATCCAAATATACTTCTAGTGTATGCTTGTCTTGGTATTGGTTTCCTAATAGGATTAGTCACATTCTCAGGCTTATTAACTACTCTTTTAAATAAACAAAGAACACTTACCTATTTTATGATTGTAGGATTATCTCTAGGCTCTATTTTTTCTATTTTCTTTAATCCAGATATCTATGAGGTGTATCAATCTTGGATTTATGGCAATCTATCCTTTGGAGTAGATTTAGGATTTGGAATTTTTCTTTTTATCGCTGGAATTTTGATTTCAGCAACCTTCCTAAAACTAGAAAGAAACAAAAAGAACTGAAAATAATTCAAATTCCTTAAAAAGAAAAAATACCTCCACTTATTATTCCAATAAATGGGGGTGATTTTATTTGAAATGGTGCGGGTAACAGGAATCGAACCTGCACTCCGTGGGAACTAGATTCTAAGTCTAGCGCGTCTGCCAGTTCCGCCATACCCGCATTTCATTCTTGACGCAATAAGTATTATATAAAAGATACCTACTAAAGTCAAGAAAAATT
The DNA here is from genome assembly GCA_947177025.1 of uncultured Mollicutes bacterium. Lineage (GTDB taxonomy): Bacteria > Bacillota_I > Bacilli_A > Acholeplasmatales > Anaeroplasmataceae > Pelethenecus. The sequence continues at coordinate 16,742 of CAMWSQ010000011.1, forward strand.
ATATTTTTTTTGAATGAAAAAAGAAAAATATATAAATTTTTAATTTTTCATATCTTCTATTTTTTTCGTATCATTATGGGCAATAGGAGTCCATTTCACTCTTGAAAATAAAGCAAATAATACAATGAAAACTGAAATCATATCAAACCAAGGCCACATCAATAAATAAAATAGCATTTTAAAGAATCCACAATGGATTCTTTTTCTTTCCTTAATCACAACTAAAATTCCTATACCTACAGCCCCAAGATATGCACTCAATAAAAATCCACCAAGATATTTTAAAAAGATGACGATATCATACGTTCCAGTTGTAGCAAGTGAGTAAATCATTCCAAAAACCTGAATAGAGAATACCAACAAAAAAGAAACCAAGTCATACGGGAAATTCTGCCAAAAAATATCATATCTACTCCACTTTCCTTTTTTAAAGAAATTTCGAAGCAGCTTAGGAGTGTTATGAGCAAAATTGATTAATCCACCCTTACGCCAACGAACTCTTTGCTTCCAAGCAGTTTTAAAATCTGTAGGCTGTTCGTCATATATTTCTGCTGCTTCGCAATAGCCAATTCTTAAGCCTTTCGCAATGGAAATCGTTGAAATCTCTAAGTCTTCTGTTAAATTTGTATAATGCCAGCCATCTTTTAGATACTCTGATTTAATACCATATCCTGTTCCTGTAATATGGGTGGAAGATCCTAAAATAGATCTAGGTCGATGAGAGCATAATGTATTTCTATAGAAATGTATACCATATCCTGAGGAAATCACATTCGTATCAAAATTCTTTATATTTCTAAAGGAAGTAACAAGGTCAAAGCCAGTAGCAAAGGCATCATTCATCTTCTCAATAAAATCATTTTTTAACAAGTTATCTGCATCAAAAACCAAATAATAATCATAGGAAGTAATTCCATACTCTTCTTCAATCTTATCAAATAAAAATTCAAATGCATATCCTTTAGAAACATGCTTGCTATCTTGTCGTTCATAGACAATTGCACCTAAAGATCTGCATACCTCTGCAGTATGATCCGTACAATTATCTGCAACTACAAAAATAGTGATTTTAGAAGAATCATAGGTTTGTTTTTTTATACTCTCAATTAAATTTCCTATTACCTTTTCTTCGTTTCTAGCGGCAATAACTACAGCATAGGTCTTATTCATCTCTGCAGCTCGAAATTTGGGTGCTTTCCAAAAAAAACCTAAAATAGTATATATGGTACGATAAAACAAGCAAATTCCAAAAATGTAAAGAATAATGTTTATAATAGAACGATATGTACTTGTGACATCAGAAAAATTAAAAGTAGAATTCCAAAAATTAAGAATATAATCCCAAATGGTATTCCAAACTGATAACATAATATCCCTTCTTTATAGCTTTTTAATAACTCTCATTTTAGCACTATGTGCTCGATTATTGTTTAAAACCTCTTCTTCACTTGGAAGCATTGGTTTTTTTGTAACTAATTCAAATGGTGCAGACTCCTTTACAATCATTGGTACACCCTTTGGAATAAACACAGTACTTTTTTCCCTAAAAATACTTTTACAAATTCTATCTTCTAATGAATGGAAAGTAATGACAACTGCCCTACCAGTTGAATTCAACAATTCCAAAGCATCTTCTATACTTTTCTCAAACACTCTTAATTCATCATTTACTGCAATACGTAGAGCCTGAAACGTTTGTTTTGCAGGATGTCCCTTTTGTCTTAAAACCTTTGCAGGCATAGCTGATTTTATAATCTCTACAAGTTCAAGTGTGGTCTCAATTGGCTTGTCCTTCCTTGCAGACTCAATTTTTCTAGCAATTGCCTTTGCGAAAGGCTCTTCACCATATCGATATAATATTTGAGTAATTTCCTTATATGAATATTCATTTACAATGGTGTAAGCTGAAAGCTCTTGATTTTGATTCATACGCATATCCAGAGGCGCATCTAATTTGTAAGAAAACCCTCTTTCCTGCATATCCAATTGAAAGGAGGAAACTCCTAAATCGTAGATAATTCCATCAATATGATTCACTCCTAATTTTGCTAGTTCTTCTTTTAAATCCACAAAATTGGCTTGAATGAAGGTATAGTTGCTCCCTACTGCATCCAATTTTTCTTTTGCTCTTTTAAAAGCATATTCATCCTGATCAAAGCAATACAAATGTCCTGTAGTTAATTTAGATAGGATTAAGGCACTATGTCCACCACCACCTGTAGTGGCATCTACATAGATACCATCTGGTTTTATATCAAGCATATTCACAGCTTCTTCTAATAAAACGGTAGTATGTGTAAACATGATTCCCAAATCCTCCTATCTTTTATTTTTTTAGTTTTAAAAAGTCAATTATACTCTCTATAACTTCTACGATATGGAATTATACCACAAATTAAAAAAAAGATAAACCCAATAGACAAATTAGTGACATTCTTTTCAAATCTATTTAAGAGAAACTAGGAAATAAACCTCCATAAATAGAAAATAGACACCTCTAGTGTCTATTTCTACCTATAATATTTACTTGAAATATTATTCTTCTGTCTTCTCTGCTTTAGGAGCAACCACTAATTTTCCTTTGTAATAGCCACAGTTAGAACATACTCTATGAGATAATGTTAATTCACCGCAGTTTGGACAAGTAATCATTCCTGGAGTCTTTAAAGCTAGATGAGAACGTCTAACGGCCTTCTTCATCTTAGAAGTTCTACGAAAAGGTACTGCCATATTTTACACCTCCTATAATAGATCCTTCAAACTTGCAAATGCAGGATTAATATTTTGAGAATCGTCATCTATTGAATCATCCTCAGCCTCTTCAAAACTAACCCCTTCTGCAGTTACTGTCATCGGCTTATGGATAAGCACATTGGTAAGAACAGCTTCCTTTGTATCTAAGGTTTGTTCTGTAATGTAGAACGCATCTTCAATTTGATCATCTGTAGTAAATATTTCTTCTGCAGTTGCTGAAATCGGATAAGGTACATCTTGTAAGGTTATGGCACACTGCATAACAAGATTTACCTCAAAGCTAAAGGTAATAGAATAAGTATCTAATCCTCTCTCATGTATTACGTAATCCACCTTTACCTTAGATGTAGAACGTATATCCTCAAAACCAGAAAGTTCTTCAGATAAATCTAGCTCCTCACTAATGTGATAAGGCATAGATAATTTACGTAATTGAGCTAAAGTTAAACGCATAAAAAATCACCTCAGCATTTCTAATTATATTTATTTTGTAAAGAAAAGTCAAGGAATATTTATTATATCGAAACGCTTTTGATAAAATTTAAATCAATTTGATAAAAAAATAGGTCTTTATCTAAAAAAATCAGGTATAATAAGATTAGATAAATAAGGAGTGAATAATTATGAGTAGTTTTAAAGATTTAAGAATTGTAGATAATTTTTATCAAACGTCCTCTTTTTTCCCTATGCCCACAATCTTAATTGGAACATTAGATGAAAATGGAAAAACATCCTTTGGAGCATATTCTTTATGCTTCCCCTATTACATTGCTGGGAAAGATTATTATGCAATGGTATTAGAATGTAGAAATAGTTCTAACACCTGCAAGGGAATTTTAAGGACAGGAAAATGTAGTTTAAATTTCTTACCAGACTCTAAAAAATATTTCAAGGAAATTGTTCGACTCGGATTTCCTGGAGATACTCCAGAAGAAAAAATGAAGGATTGCTTCTTCACTTTAGAAGAGGGTCTAAGAAAACAAGAAAATCCTGATGAAACTTATCCGAAGGTAATTCAGGAAGCATTTCAGGTGTTTGAATGTACATGGGTTAAAGAATTAGACCATGCAGAAAATGATAAGATTCAAGAGGAATATAATGGTCCATATCATGATTTTAATGGGATTACTTCTAAACATGGTGCACATTTCATTTTGAAAATCGATAAGATTTTAATGAAGGAAAAATACTATACTTCTATCGTTGACGGAGTAAGTAAAAACAACTTTCCAAATGTTCCCGTAGATTATGGCTATAGAGATTCCACAAACTTCTGGTGCTCACAGTTCAAGAAACCTTTTGCAGAGCCAATTCCAAATAAAGAGGTAGATATTGAGTCTGTAAAATATGCAGCAAATCGTGCTGACCCAGTAGTAAAATTCTCTGATGACGCTTGTAGAACGATGGTCAAGATACCAAGAGTTTTCTTATCTATGGTTCTAAAAGGATGTGTTGCTTGGGCTAAGGAAAATAACTGCACCTTAATCACAGCCAAGGAAATGCAGATCATTAATGATAAGCGAAAAGAAGAAAAAAATAAAAAGAAAAAATAAGGTCTCATGACCTTATTTTTTTCATTGCTATATGCAAAATTCCTGCTTCTAAAAATTCTTTTCCATAAGCGTGATAGCCAAGGTTTTGATAAAATCCTCTTGCCTGAGCTTGAGCATGAATTTGTATTTCTTTTGAAGAAATTTGTTGTTCAGCAAGAAGCATAATCTTCTTACCATATCCTTGATGACGATATTCTTTTTTTACACAGACTCTTCCAATATGCCCTTTAGAAACTCTTGCGTAAGAAATAAGTGTCTGTTCTTTAAAGATACAACAATGGATATACTCATCTTCATTCTGCTCAATTTCCAATTCTACTGGAACATTCTGTTCAATGACAAAAACTTCTTCTCTAAGACTTTGAATATCTGGTGTAAGTGTTCTTTCTATTCTAATTTCTTCCATTTTGTTCCTCTTCAAATTTTAATTCAAGGTCGACAAGACCATCATAGAATTCCGTCTCATGGGTAACTAGAATGACACTGCCTGGAAATGCATCAATGCTCTTCCATAGCTCTTCCTTTGAAAAAACATCCAAGTGATTGGTCGGTTCATCGAAAATTAATACATTACTTTTCTTCATTGTCATTAGGGCAAGCCTTACCTTTGTTTGCTGTCCACCTGATAAGTTTGCCATAGGCTGTAAAGCAAGTTCTCCTTTGATACCTGCTGAAGCTAAAATTGTTCTGAGTTCTCCATCTGTTTTAAGAGGATAAAACCGTCTCAAATAGGAAATTGGAGTTGTTATAGAGTCATATTCTTCTTCCTGAGGAAAATAGTTTAAATCCGCTGATGGACTCCATATATATTCGCCAGAAATAGCGGGTATCACTTCTAGAATTGTTTTTAAAATCGTGGACTTCCCAATTCCATTATGTCCTAAAATAACTACTTTTTCATTATGCTTCAACAAAAAATCAATGTTGGATAATACAATCTTATTCTGATATCCTACAGTTAATGCTTTTAATTTCAATACCTCTGTTCCCAATTCTTTAGAATAAGGAAATTTTAAATGCATTGGCTCATGATTTTTAGGAGCTTCCAATACCTTTACACGCTCTAGCATCTTGCGTCTAGATTTTGCCTGCTTAGAAGTCGTTGCCCGAACAATATTCTTCTGAATAAATTCTTCTGTCTTTTTTATCCATTTCTTTTGATTTTCAAAAGCGTTCTGATATTGTTCATCACGAATGGCTTTTTCTTTAAGATACAGATCATAGTTCATCTTATAGCGAACCATCTCTTTGTTAGATAAGCAATATACAATCTCCCCAATTTCTCTTAAGAATTCCTCATCATGACTGATAACTACAAATGCCTTGTCAAACTCCTTTAGATATTTAGCGAGCCATTCAATATGGGCTGTATCTAAAAAGTTTGTAGGCTCATCCATTAAAAGAACATCTGGAGCTTCTAACAACAGCTTTGCAAGATAAACCTTAGCTCTTTGTCCACCACTCAAATGGTGAAGCTGTGTTTCTAAACCATATTGATTAATCCCAAGTCCATTGACAACATTTCCTAAAGTGGAATTCATCTGATAAAAGTTATTTTCTTCTAATTCCTCCTGTATTTGCTGAGCACGAGTTAAATACTTTTCATATTCATTTTCTGCACAGGTACATAAAGCTTCATAATAGGAATTCATCAGTTTTTCTTTTTCCAAAAGAGGAGCAAATACTTCTGTTAAATATTCATATATGGAAATATCCTTCTTTACCTTAAGCTGTTGGTCTAGATATCCAAAGCGCACATGATTGAGCCAAACAATTGACCCTGCATCTGGAATTAAATTTTTGGCTATAAGATTCATAAATGTAGATTTTCCACAGCCATTATCTCCAACCAAAACAATATGTTCCTTCGGTTGAATCCTAAAGCTGATTTTATTGTATAACCCTTGATCAGCATATTTAAATTCAAGATTTTCAACTTCTAGCAATCCCATATGGACACCTCCTTACATAAAGATAGGGTCTATGATGTTCATAGACCTATACTTTACATTAATTTTTATTTGTATTATGATCTAAAATCATTTGAACAAATTCATCTACAGAAACAGTAATTTGTTCTTGTTTACCATAAGGACGATAGGTCACTGTATTAGACTCTACCTCCTTATCTCCAATAACTAACGTATAAGGAATCTTCTTTGTTTGTGCTTCCCTAATCTTGTAGCCAAGCTTTTCATCTCTAAAATCATTTTCAAAACGAATTTGAGCATCTGTAAATTTCTCATTTAGCTTTAAGCAGTATTCCTTATGTGCATCAGCAACTGGAATTAGTTTAACCTGAACAGGAGCTAACCAACAAGGGAAAGCACCTGCATAGTTTTCTGTAATGATTCCAATGAAACGCTCTAAAGAACCAAAGCAAGCTCTATGAATCATAATCGGTGTTTTCTTGCTTCCATCTTCTGCAATATAGGTACAGTTAAAACGACCAGGTAATTGCATATCAAGTTGTACAGTACCACACTGCCAAATACGGTTCATAGAATCTCTTAATTTGAAATCCAATTTTGGTCCATAGAATGCACCATCACCAGGATTTATCTTAAAGCTATGTCCTGTTGCAAGACAAGCTTCTTCTAATGCTTTTTCTGCTTCATTCCATACTTCAATTTCCCCAATATAGTTTTCTTCAGGTCTTGTAGATAATTCAATAGAATAATCCAAACCAAAGATAGAATAAACATAATCATATAGAGATAGAATTCTTGCAACCTCATCGCCTACTTGATCCTCTGTTAGCATAATATGAGCATCATCCTGAGTAAAGCCTCTTACTCTAAATAAACCATTTAAAGCACCACTTGCCTCATAACGATGTACATTACCTAATTCAGAATAACGAAGAGGTAACTCCTTATAGGAATGTAGGTCATTTTTATAAACTAAAATAGCACCTGGACAATTCATAGGTTTAATCGCATAAGTTCCATCTTCAACATCAATTGTGAACATATCATCCTTATAATGATCCCAATGTCCTGATGTTTCCCATAATTCACGATTTAGCATAATTGGTGTATTGATAGTTAAATATCCACGTTTCTTATGAAGATCTAACCAGAAATCCTCTAATGTTCTTCTTAATTGATATCCCTTTGGTAACCAGAAAGGAAGGCCAGGGCCATACTCAGATAGCATAAATAAATCTAATTCTTTTCCTAGCTTTCTATGATCTCTTTTCTTACGTTCTTCTAGATTGTGTAAATGTGTTTCTAATCCTTCAGGAGTTGCAAAACAAGTACCATAGATACGAGTAAGCATTTCATTTTTTGAATCTCCACGCCAGTATGCACCTGAAACATTTAAAAGCTTGAAGTTCTTTAAAACTCCTGTTGAAATCACATGTGGGCCTCTACAAACATCTGCATAGTCTGCTTGTTCATAAATACCAACTTGTTCATCATCTACCGCATCAATCAGTTCACATTTAAACTTATCCTTAGCAAATTTCTTTTTCGCTTCCTTCTTATCTAAATAATAATGATTTAAAGAAATATTTTCCTTTACAATCTTTTTCATCTCTGCTTCAATCTTTGGTAAATCCTCTAAAGCAATTGGACTATTTACTTTGAAGTCATAATAGAATCCTTCTTCGATTGCAGGACCTACACCAAAGCAGGTATCAGGATATAATCTGTGCATTGCATGAGCAAGCAAATGTGCACAGGAGTGATTTAAAACATCAACTGCTTCTTGGTCTTCTAATAAAATCAACTCAAGTTTACAATCATGAACAAGTGGTGTTTTTAAATCGACTAAAACATCATCCACCTTAGCAACACATGCCTTTTTAGCAAGACTTGAGGACAATTCCTTTGCAACCTCAATCACTAATTTTCCTTCTTCAACCTCTTTGATACTTCCATCTTTTAAACTAACCTTTACCATATTTTTCTTCTCCTTTTTATAAATATTTGATCATATTCACTTCATGAATGTCATCTTCATCAACAACATCAGTTTCTATAAAACCGACTTTTTCGTAAACATGCTTAGCATGCTCATTCCCCCATAAATAGGTGGTTGTTAATTCCTTTGTATGAAATTTGGATTTCATAAATTCTATCAACTGCCTTAAAGCAATCGTGCCATAGCCTTTATTTTGAAAGCTACAGTCAATAGCATAGTCCCATAGAAAATAATCTGTGTTAGAATATTTTCTTAGCATCGCAAATCCAATACATTGCTTATCCAAATAAATATCATAGGCAAGGATTTCAGGCTTACCTATCATCTTCTTGATTGCTTCAAAACTTGATATTTGTTTCTTTTGTTCTTCTGTTAAATGAATCAAAATTCCCTTCGATTCTACAAACTGGAATATAGGATTTG
>CAMWSQ010000012.1 GCA_947177025.1 uncultured Mollicutes bacterium
TGTATTTAATTTCTATTTCATAGTATTTTTTAAGATTTGTTATAAATGTATCAAAATCAACATATTTTCTTTTCATTGTTTTACCTCTTTTATTCTTTAACAAGCAGGAGCTCCAAAAAAGCTATGTGGCGTACCTCTTTTTTCTCTTGGCCCTGGATGCCAATGTTCCATAAAAACTGGAGCTTGATCTTCAAAATCATGCCAATGTGCACTTTGATAATATCCCCAAGCTGCAGAGGCATCACGAGCTAATCTTTCAGCATCCGATGATTTTCTTGTCCAAGTACTTAAAATATATGAATTTCCAGAACCTGATAAGCAGGTAACAAACCTTGCACTTTCTAAGGCTAATACAGCAGTTTCATAATCAACGGAAATTGTTGTGAAGAAAAAACAACCAAGAGCCTTATCAGCAACACACAAATAATAAGTGTTATCTTCTAAAGACTCAACATCTGCTTTACTCATAGCTTGAGTTTGATATGTAACTCCGTTAAATTCAAACGCATAAACCTTTGTTTGTGTCTTTGGTGCAAATAATCCACAAAACCAATTCCAAAAAGAACTTAATGTTCTTCCAATCATACTTAAAGTGGTATCTACACTTTCTACTATCTTAGGGGACAAAAGTACAAAGGTAGCCGTAACTGCAATGGCAGCGCCTCCACTTCCAATGTCATTCATTCCTCGATACTTTAAATCCTTTTCGTAAGCACATTCTTCCTCAAAATCAATATTTAGGACTAATTCCTTCAAAGATATAAAGTCATCTGAATCATATATATTAACTAGAAAATAATCATCTTCTATTTCATTATAGATTAAATGACCCTCAAGTAATTGAGAGACTTCTTCATCAAAAATAGTCAATGAAAAAAGATTCTTTTCAATATTATAATTTGTTATATATGTAATTTCTTCTGTGACTGTAGAAAGAAACTCATACCTTTCGAGCTTACCCTTTTTACTACAATTCACACCAAAAGAATCACTATCATAATTTAATTGATACGAATCAAAATAAGTTTCATAATTTTTTAAAATCGCATCTAAAGAAGTTTTCTTGTCTACTTCTTGTACTCTAAGGAAATCTTCTGGACTTTCCTTTAAAAGACCCTTTGGGGTACATACTAAAAAAATAAGTAAGGCTGCCAAGAATAGCAAACCAACTCCATAAAGATATTTAAAACACTTTTTCATAATTATCTCCCTCTTTCTTTTTTACATAATATCACAATCCCCCTTTTTTTTCAATAAATTGCACATCAAGTGCAAACAAAAAACTTCCTAATTCAAGGAAGTTTTTTTATTCTTCTGTATTTTAATTCATATGCTTACTTCTTAATTGCCCACATGCTGCATCAATATCAGAGCCTTGTTCTTTTCTAAGCTGAACATTAATTCTTCTTTTCTTTAGCCAATCAAAGAAAGCAACCATATCTTCTTTAGTAGAACGTGCATAAGGCTTTCCTACTACTTCATTATAAGGAATTAAATTAACATACACATTTAATCCGTGTAGGAGTGTTGCAAGTTCATCTGCACAAGCTATAGAATCATTGATTCCCTTTAATAAAATATATTCGATGGTTACACGCCGATTTGTTTTATCAATATAATACTTTATAGCTTTAATTACTTCTTCTATTGGATATGCTTTATTGATTGGCATTATTTGATTTCTAAGCGTATTGTTAGGTGCATGTAAGCTGATTGCTAAATTTACCTGCAGATCAAATTCTGCATACTCCATAATCTTAGGGACAAGACCACAGGTAGATACAGTAATGTGTCTGGCTCCAATTTCAAGACCAAGAGGATGATTGATGATTTTCATGAATCGGATAACATTCTCATAATTATCAAAAGGTTCTCCGATTCCCATTATGACAACATGACTTACACGAACCTCGGCCAAACGAGAAACCATTAATACCTGTAATACAATTTCAGATGTTTCAAGATTTCTTAATTTCTTTTTCATGCCACTCGCACAGAATTGGCAGTCCATATTACATCCAACCTCTGTTGTTACACAAACACTATATCCATATTCTTGATGCATCAGAACAGTTTCAATTAAATTTCCATCCTTTAATTCAAATAGAAATTTCTGAGTTCCATCCTTAGATTTTTGATGAGTTACACATTTTAATGATTCTAAAGAAAAGTCATTTTTTAAATATTCAATTGCAGTTTGCTTCATATTGGTAATTTCATCAAAGGAGTGAATTTGATGGCGATATAACCATTCTATCGTTTGTGATGCACGAAATCCCTTTTCTCCTTTTGAAATCCAATATTCCTTTAGTTGTTCTTCTGTATAATTATAGATGCTTTCCATAAAATTACTCCTAATATTTCTAATTATACTACAATCCTACTTCATTTTCACTAATTATTACTAAAATGCTACATAGGCTTTAAATTCCGATTCAGCCTATCTACCATCCAAACAATTCGCTTTTTTCGTCCCTCTTCTGTCTTTGCAGCAAAATATGCTCGAGTATATGTTTTTTTCACAGAATTCGACATAGCATTAAAATTTGTATATGCAGGTTCATATTCCTTTAAAATGAGTGACAAGCATTCAATTTGGTCTTCTGTAATATCTGTCGACTTTGGTTGGTCCCATTGACCATTTTTACGAGCTTCTTCAATCTTTTTTCTGCCATACTCTGTCATTTTTCCCTGTTGTTCTAATTTTTGAACTAATCCCTTATTTTTCTCCGACCACTTACTATTTTCCCTTCGCATAGAAAAATATTTTTTATATGTTTTATCATCAATTGCTTGCATCTGTCCATCAATCCATCCAAAGCACAAAGCTTCTTCAAGTGCTTCGTTTGCTTTTATAGTCTTAGGTCCACCCTTTTTACCAAAGAAAAGCCAAACACCAGTCTTCGATAAACAATGTTTACTCAGCCAATTTCTAAATTCTTCTCTATCACAAAATTCAAGAATTTCACTCATTTTACTTCACCTATCATTTTTGTTGTTGCATCAACTCTTTTATTTGTATTATAGCAGAACAAAATGAAAAAGCAAGAAAATAGCTTACTAAGAAATTATATATTAACTTCTTTGTTCTATTCTTCTCAATGGAAGTTATAAAAAAACTTTATTTTAGGACTTGAATTATAGAAACTTATAACATATAATAAAGTTGTCGAGAGACAATGACGCGAAAAAAAGAAAAGGGAAGGTTCGGGCCTTCCCTTTTCGCTTTTGGAAGCAATGACGCGATGCCTAATTTCTTAGACATATACGATTAGCCGGCATATCGTAATAGGAGTCTCAATGACTACTTAGCGTTTGTCATTGAGAATGAAGGCTATAATCACTAGGATAATAACCAACAAAATCAGGTATTTCACTGATTTATTCTCCTCTTTACACGTTCATTGTTTCCTCCAGCAGAGCTTATAGCTCATAGCCTCATTATACACCCTATTTTTTCTTTGTCAAATCGACCATTTTCTTCAAAATGGTCTTTTTTATAAAACTGATTTTAGAGCTTGTTTTTAATCAATTTCTTACTATATAAATACCTATATTTTTTATAAAGGAAAAGAAAAAACCGCTAAAATCGCGGTTATTTTTCATTGAATCAAATTAATCTAAATCAATGTCTTCAGGATGCTTATAGCTAATTACTAAAATATAAGGGTAATATACTATAGCCAATAATCCACTAATAATACAAGCAGCTATAAATGCAAAGAATGAGACAATTATACTTATGATTCCAAACAGAACCTTTACAAGAATTAAGAAAACTATTCCATCCAAATCCAATGTAAAGATAATACCTGGAAATTTAATTCCAAAACCTGCTATCGTTGTAAAGCAAGATGTAACTAAATTATCACCTAATAATGCACAAGCGATAATGAAATAAGCACATACACCCGCAACAGCTCCTACTGCTAACCACGAATAATCAGTGCTGTTGATTGCTAAACCAAAGGATAAACCAAATAGAACTGCAAAGGCTGCAAGTCCTAAAATGTAGCCTAAGATACGTCTAGATTTAACTCTCTTCGCATGCTCCTTTGCCTCGTAATCCATTTGTTCCCTATGTGCTTTATGAATTGCATTCCAACAGTTTGGACAATATGGTCCTTCATGCTTGGTATGTCTTCCGACTCTTCTGCTTTGTGTACTCAATTGTGATGCAGGATATTGTTTACCACAATGATTGCATACTCCCATTGGTTCTGATGGTGTAGGTTCTACTACTATTTCTTTAGCAACTTCTTCTACAACTGGTTCTTCTTTTTTCGGTTCATAATTGTTATTTAAGAAATCATCTAATGATACATTAAATAAAGAAGATAGCTGCTTTAAAGTGTCAATGCTAGGTTCTACATCTTCATTTTCCCAACGAGAAACTGCCTGTGCAGTTACATTTAATTTCTCTGCAACATCCTTTTGAGTTAACCCTAATTTTTGTCTTTGTTCTTTAATGTTATTTCCAATTCCCATGTCTTTTACCTCTCATCACAAATAGTTTAAAATTATTCATTATAAATGTAAAACAATTTGTTGTTGTTTTCAATAAACAATTTGTTTAGTTTGTAAACAGTTTGTTGAAATTGAATAAAAATGTCATTTTGGGATGATTTTAACGTAATTTTGCATGGTAAACATACTCTAATCGATTCAAAATAGATTTAACAAGCTTGTCCACATCTTCTGTTTCTAATGTTTTTGTTGAATCCTCAAATACAAGCTTAAATGCTAAAGATTTTTCGTTTTCCTTTACGTTTTCACCTGTATAAACATCGAATAATTCCACGCTGGTTAATATCTTTTTTCCTGTTTGTTTGATTAGCTTTGCAATGTCATCAGCTGGAATATCCTTTTCACAGACAACAGCTAAATCTCTTACAATAGATGGGAATTTATTGATTGGTTGATATTGGAAGGCTTTAGCTTCTGTTACTATATCTTCTAGGCTTAACTCTAAAGCAACTGTATTTCCAACTCCCATATCCTTAGCAAACTTTGGATGAAGCTGACCTAATATACCAATCATTTTGTCGTTATGAAGAATTGCAGCACATCTTCCTGGATGGAAAGAATGAACATTTTGGTATGGAGTAAAGGAAACTGTCACATTTAACTTTTTGAATAAGCTTTCTAAAATTCCTTTCAATAAATAGAAGCTTGCTTCTTGCTTCATTCCTTTCCATAAATGAGAGGAATAGAGTCCTGATAAAGCAATGGCTAATTTCATTTCTTCTGTATCCTTAGAATAGGTCTTACCAATTTCAAAGAAAGCAACATCGTCTAATCTTCTAGCCTTATTATATTGAACTGCATCAATGACACCATTCAATAAGCTTTGACGCATTACAGCACGATCTTCTGTCATTGGCATCATAACCTCAATTGGTTCTAGTTCTGTTGTTGTATATAAATTCAAATCTTTTTTCGCAATTAAAGAATAGGATACAACCTCATTCAAACCCATATTAGCTAAAATTTGACGGATTAAGCGTACTCTTTTTTGACTATAGGTTAATCCACCCTTATCACGTGTTGCAGCGTTTCTTGTAGGAATATTTTCATAGCCATACATTCTTGCAACATCCTCGATGATATCTTGAACAGAAGCTTCTAAATCCATTCTTCTGGATGGTAATACTATAGAGTATGCATTCTCCTGTTTACCATATTCATAAGCAAGGCGATCAAATATCTTTTCAATTTCTTCTTTTGTTAGCTCTGTTCCTAAAACAGAATTAATTTTCTCTGCTGAAATTTCAACAGCTTTAGGTTCAAGAACGACCTTTACATCTCGAGCTACTCCATCATATACTTCTGCCCCACAAAGCTCCTGCATAAGCTGGGAAGCATAATCTAAAGCACGTTCTACACGATCATAATCAATTTTACGTTCAAAACGAATAGAGGATTCACTCTTCAATCCTAATTTGCTTGAAGTTTTTCTAATAGAAAGTGGATCAAAATAAGCAGCTTCTAAAACAATATTCTTTGTTGTGTCTTCAACCTCTGTAGTTAAACCACCCATAACACCTGCAACACAAACAGCCTCTCTGCCGTCAGTAATCACAATATCATCCTCATTTAAAGTGCGCTCAATATTGTCTAATGTTTTAAGCTTTTCCCCATTATGTGCCGTACGAACAACGATTGTATTTCCTAATCTATCTCCATCAAATGCATGTAAGGGTTGTCCCATCTCTAATAAAACAAAATTTGTAATATCAACCACATTATTTATTGGACGAATTCCACAAGCAATCAGTCTAGCCTTCATCCATTGTGGAGATGGTGCAATCCTTACATTCGCAAGATATCGAGCAAGGTACTTATAGCACTTATCTGTCTCCACCTTAACGCGAACTGGATTGACTTCTTTACTGACTTCAAAGGATGGTTCAATCGGTAAAACCTGTTGATCAATAGCAGCTCCAATGTCATAGGCGGCTCCTTCAATGGATAATAAATCAGAACGATTGGAGGTCAAATCTAAATCAATAATAGTATCATCTAAGCCAAGATAAGCAAGTGGATCTTCTCCAACAGGTGCATCTTCATCTAAAAGATAGATTCCATTTTTAAATTCTTCATCTACATACTTCTCTTCTATTCCTAATTCCTGTAAGGAACAAAGCATACCATTGGATTCAACTCCACGAATCTTAGAAGGCTTAATCTTAAAATCTCCTGGTAAAACTGCACCAGGTAATGCAACAATTACCTTAACACCAGCCTTCACATTTGGAGCACCACACACAATTTGAGAAACCTCATTTGGACGGATTTCTACTTGACATACATGAAGATGGTCACTATCTGGATGCATAACACATTCTAATACCTTACCAATAGATAAGGAAGTTGCGTTAACTAATCTCTTATAGGATTCAATTTCACAAACATGAAAACTAATTGCTTTATGTAATTCTTCATCTGTAATGTGATCTAAATCTAAATAATCCTTTAACCAATTTTTAGAAATCTTCATTTTACTTAACCTCCTTAAACTGATTTAAGAAACGAATATCATTCGTATAAAAGTTACGAATATCATCAATACGATATTTTAACATCGTAATTCTTTCGACACCAATACCAAAAGCAAAGCCTTGAATTTCATTTGGATCATAGCCAGACATTCTAAGCACATTGTCATTAACCATACCAGCACCTAGTACCTCAATCCAACCTGTGTTTTTACATACTGAACAGCCTTTTCCACCACATAAGCCACAGGAAACATCTACCTCTACAGAAGGTTCAGTAAATGGGAAGAACGAAGGTCTAAGACGAATTTCACGTTCTTCACCAAACATCTTTTTTGCCATCTCTAGCAATGCACCCTTTAAATCTGCTAGGGTAATATCTTTACCAAGAACTAATCCTTCACATTGCATAAATTGATGAGAGTGTGTTGCATCATCTGCATCTCTACGATACACCTTACCTGGACAAATAATTTTAATAGGCTTTCCTTGTTCCTTTAGCATAGTTCTAACCTGAACTGGAGAGGTTTGACTACGAAGGAGCAATTCTGGATTGATGTAGAAGGTATCCTGCATATCTCTTGCAGGATGTCCTTTGGGTAGGTTCAGCTTTTCAAAACAGAACTCATCTGTTTCAATTTCTGGGCCTTCTGCCACAGTATATCCCATACTAATATATAAATCCTCTAAATCCATAATCGTTTGATTTAATGGATGGATTCCTCCTGTTGGGAGCTGTACACCTGGTAAGGTAACATCAATAGATTCACTTTTTAATTTCTTTTCAATGATTGCATTTTCAATGGCTTGTCTTTTTTGTTCAAAGCGTTCCTCTAGCATTTGTTTGATTTTGTTAGAGCGCATACCTATCTCTTTTCTAGCCTCAATAGATAAATCTCTCATATTTGCCATTGCAGAAGCAATGACTCCTTTTTTCCCTAAATAGCTTGCCTTCTTCTGCTGCAAAGCATTTAAATCATCGATTTGGTTTAATTCCTCATCTAAAGAATCTACAACCTTATCTAATTGTTCTAATTCATTCATTTTTATTCCTCCTAATTCAATAAAAAAGTCCTTAAGAAAACTTCCTAAGGACGAGATTAACCGTGGTACCACCCTAGTTCTATATTACTATAGCACTCATTCTTGGTTAACGCCCAACATACGGATGGTATTAGCATCACTCCAAAGGTGAATTCACAAAGTGTTGTATTAGAGGCTTCCACCTAACCCTCTTCTCTAGAAATCAACTATGCTTTGTTACTAGTCCTTTATCTTCGTATTTTGTATACTCCTTTATTCTATCAAAAATGAATTGGTTTTTCAATCTTATTTTAATTTTTCTTGTTTTTTGTGAAGTGTTTTTCTCATTTGAAAATAAGAGAAAAACACACCTAAGCCTCCAAAGAAAAGGCTTAAAAACATATCAAGAAGAAATCCTGATCGAACTTGTGGTTCCTTTTCTATAAGCAAAAACAAAATACTTATAGGATTTCCTGAAATTCCTTCTTCTACCATAACAGTTTGAACCATAACGGCATACACCACAAACATAGAAAAAATTGCGTAGCATAAGGTTACAACTGCTGAAATGATAAATTTCATATTTGTTGGTTTTCCTTGCAGTTTATCGTAACCTAATCCTGCCAAACAAGCAATCAAAAAGGCAATCCAACCAGAGATAATTCCTGCAAATGCTCCAAGTATTACCCAAACAATTGCACCTAAGGAACCACCAAAAATAGCACCGAATGCTCCTTGCAAATAATTATTTGGGGCATTTTGAAATTCTAGCTCTGCTCGTTCAATCTCTTTATTTAATAATTCTACACTCTCTTCATTTAAAAAGATAATAAAAGAATTATAATATATCTTTCTTTTGGTTGCTTCATCAAGCTCTTGTCCTGTCATTGGACAATATTCCTTATTTTTTGCGTTTTGAGCTATTAAAAAATGAGTGATTTGATGCATTACATCCATTAATGTATCAAAATGATTCATAATGGAAAAAAACACACCCATTTCTGTAACCTCATATCTTAAAATATGAAATCTTTTTTTATTTTCTTTCATGTATGTTTGAACCATTTGAATCTGTTCAGACTCTAAATGACTAAATATCTGAATGGTTGTTGACATGCCGCCATATAAAGCATTTTGAGTTCTTTCTTGACTTATAGAAACCTGATAGTCATTGACATATCCATAAGCACTTTCAGAATCGATGGTAAATTGGTTTTCTGTTAAAAATGAAATTATTTTTTTATTCATTATTCTTCTCTAGCCTTCCCTTTATGCTTTCTTTTTCTATAAAATGTTATACTATAGCCATAGGTCAAAACAAATATCACAATCGCAGGCATATAAATCCAACCTGTATCATATAACCATTTCCAACCCGTAAAGCTAAATAGTTTACGATATAGCTGTGCAATAGAATCTAAACCAAAGAAAATTCCCTGAAACACTGTTTGAGCATCAGGTGCTCCTTTGAAAATGAAACAAATAAAATCTCCGATTCCATTAAAAATCATTGGAACTGTAAGAATACTAAAAATACCCTGAAGTAATCCATACTTTTTGAAATGAAAGCAACAAACTAAAAATGGAAATATCGTAACTGCTATAGCAAGTAATACGACATATATTTCATTGGATAAAAGCTTTTCTATCATAAACTACTCCTTGTAAATCTTAATTTTATCTAAGACACCGATTGTATCCGTAAAATGTTTAGATTCTGTTCTATTCAATTCTTCTCCTAGTACTCTAAATTTTGAATCAATTGTATCAATATACCATAAAGCTACAGCCTCTGGTGTCATTGGACGCTTTGCAGCACCAAACTGAGGTTGTCCATGATGAGAAATAAGCATATGCTCTAAAATCTTTACCTCATCCTTATTTCCATATCCTAAGCTTTCTGCAGCCTTATTGATTTCCAAAGCTCCAATAACTAAATGTCCTAATAGTTGTCCGTCTAGTGTGAATTCTGTAGCTTCTATTCCGGACAGCTCATCTGTTTTTCCTAAATCATGCAATAGAATTCCTGCATAAAGATAGTCTGATTTTAAATATGGATAATTCTCCATAAATGTTTTTGCAAACCTTAACATTCCTATAGTATGGTAAGCAAGTCCACCAACGTAGGTGTGATGCATTCTAGAGCCTGCAGGATATAAAAAGAATTGCTTTTTCTTTTGTTCTAATACCTTTTTCGTGATATCATGAATCACTGGATTTTGAATTTCTTCAATGCTATTTTGAATAATTTCAACAGCTTCTTCTAATGAAATAGGAGACCCAGCATAAAATTTTCTTAAATACGCATCTGAAGAGGTCATATCCAAATCTGATACTGCTTGATAGGATTCTATAGTATAGCTTATTCTTTCCTTAAAGCTTTGGCTTACTTCAAATATATAGATATGTCCAATTTGAAAAGGCTCTTCTAGATTAGCTTTTAAATTCCATGTTTCTTTTGCTTCATCTACAATAGATACATTCAGCAATCCATCTGATGTATTCATTGCTACAACTTTTCCAACAATTTGCATTATATCAACTCCTTAAAAATCGTTACACCAACATAGTTTAATTCATATTTTTCTTGCTTGATAGAACATGCTCTATGGTTTCCATAAATCATTTCACTATTCTTTAAAATCATTTGGAAAGGATCTGGTGTGTTCTTTATAACAACCGTCAATCTGTATTCTGGTCCATTTAAGCTATAGACAATTCTATGGTCGTCACTTAGTTCTTCTACTAAATAAACGTCCCGTTCAATGTCACAAGGATTTTGCATACGGAAAACATCATAAAACCTACGGATATGCAATAAATCCTTTATTCCATCTACATCACGTTGATATAAATCTCTTCTTTCATAATCAAAATGATTAATAAAATCCTCTGACTTATAAGAGTTTTCTACGCCTTTTTTTGTACGATAAAATTCTTGACCAGCATGAATAAATACCATACCCAAAGAAATGACTCCCATTTCTATAGCGAGTCTTCCACCACGAATTGCCATACCAGAATCAAGTCCCAGCGCATTTGTGGCAAAATCATACAATGTATAATTGTCATGGCATTCTACATAGTTTACAGATTGGTTTGGCGTCTTAAAATGATATCCATCAAAGATACTTCCAGTAACCAAATGGAAAATTTCTTTTGGAGAAGCTGATGCCCCAAAGGCATATCCTAAACTGTGATTCCATTGACTTCCCTTTAAAGTATCACGATATTTATCATTAAAGAATCCATAATGAGGTAACTTAAATGAATTATAGACATGAGGTCGATAGGCATCTGGAATAGTATTTGGCATATTCCAGCCTTCTCCATAAAGTAAAATATTTGGATCAATCTCTTTTAATTTTTTATAAGCCGTATTTAAGGTTTCTATATCTAGTAACCCCATTAAATCGAAACGGAATCCAGAAATAGAAAATAGCTTTGCCCAATATACTAAATTATCTACAATAAAACGAGAACACATTCTTTTTTCTGTAGCCATATCATTTCCACAGCCAGAAGTGTTGGTGTAGTTTCCATAAGCATCTACACGATAAAAATAGCCTGGAACTAATTTTTCAAATGGAAAGTTTTTAATATTGTAAACATGATTAAAAACAACATCCATAACTACACGCATTCCTTTTTTATGACATGCATCTATTAATTTTAAATATTCATTTAAACGAGAGTATGGGTCATTTGGTTCAAAGGAATACCAACCACTTGGAACAAAATATTGTTCTGGATTATATCCCCAATTGTAATATAAATCTCTTTTTTTATCATCAACGCCACCAAAATCAAAAACTGGCATAAGCTGAAGGTGTGTTACACCTAAAGAAGAAATATACCCAATCCCTTTATTATCATCTTCATCTACTAGTCCTAAAAAAGTTCCTTTTAATTCATCCTTTAAAGAACAAGTCATGTCTCTTATATTTGCTTCATAGACAACTGCATCCACAGGATATCCTGAAAAATAAGGTTTTTGATGTTCAATTTGATATAACTTATGAATATCTATGATGTAATTACTTTCCCTATTCTCTTTAGAAGCAATTCCATAAGGGTCTAACACCTTTTCATAATAATCAAAAATCTTTACATAGTAAGCATAGCTTGCACCATCTAAATCTCCTTTGATGCTTGCCATCCAAACACCATGACTTTGATAGGTAAGGTCCTTTCGGTCCATGCTTCCATCCTTATAAGAAACACTCACATAAATTGATTTGGCAACTGGACTCCATACTCGAAAAATCGTTTTTTCTTTAGAATATTCAAATCCTAAAGGTCCATCATAAAAGTATTCTGATTCAAATTCTGTAGTTCTTACTATACTTCCAGAGTATACAGGAACATGATGCTTTAAATCATCTACAATGTAATAATTATGATGCAAAATTAGCTTTGAATTTACATTTAAACTGATTTTAACCATATTATGTTCATTTTGTGTATAGTTAATAGTTAATTCTTCGACAAATTTTTCTTCATCGTATAAAACAAATTTTTTCGCTTTAAAACGATTTTTTCTTTGAACAAGAAATGTAATTTCATTATAAGTATCAATATAAGCCATCATAGTATAGCGCATAATTCTTATTCCTCATTTTCTAAATACTTCTTTAATGCATCCTCTTCATTTTTCACTTGATTTAATAGGATTGCTTTTTCTAGTTTTCTTGTAATCATTGAACGTAAGCTAGAAGGATATTCTTCCCAGTTCAAATGAATGTCCTTAGGACTGTGAATTGGTAATTCTTGAATTTGTTTTAGGATGCTTTCCTCTTTTATTTTCTTCTTATAAACTGCATTATATAGCTCAAGAGCATCTACTAAAACATCTTTGTTTCCATAATACAATGCAATGGAACTAAATTGGTATTCTATCCAAAATGCAATATCCTTAGCGACTTGAACTTCTTTTTTCGTAAGCTTTGAATTTGCAGGCAAAAAATGATGAAGCACATAAAACAATGCAAAGATATGCTTTGTATACTGATATTTATATGCCTCTTCTATCACAACCTGATAAAACGGAAAGCTTTTTAATAACTGGTAATCCACAATATATTTTATGCCATTATCAAATGGATTGTCAGCAATTTTTTTTATCATACTTATGATGTATTCTTCTTTTAATGAATACAAATAATCCTGATTAAAGCTGTGTAGTATTTCTGTATCTAATACATAATTCCATCTAGAGGCAAAGTCTAATGCTCTCAAAACACGCAATCCGTCCTCATCAAAACGAACTTTAGGTTCACCAATAGTACGGATGATTTTATTTTCAATATCTTGCTTCCCATGATAAACATCAATTATCTTTTGGTTTTTATCCATAGCTATTGCATTGATTGTAAAATCCCGTCTTTTTAAATCTTCTTGTAAAGTACTTGCCACTTCTGTGACGGGATGTCTATGATCCTGATAAAAAACATCCTTACGAAAGGTAGTAACTTCATAGGTATATCCTTGCCAATGAATTCTACAGCTATAATATTTTTCCCCTTCCATTGTGACATCAGAAAATAGTTTTGCGATGTCTTCAGGTAAAGCATTTGTAGTGATATCAATATCACTAACTGGCACATTTTGAAGATAATCACGTACTGCCCCACCCACAAAATATGCTTCATAGGAGTGTTTATGTAATCTGTTTAATATTTCTAGCCCTTGCATCCATTTTTTCATTGTAAAACACCAAGTTAATTATAAAACAAAACGAAGGCATTTGCAAAGAAAAAATAATCATTGTATAATAGAAGTGGTGATATTTATGAAATATATTCAAGGAAAGTATGAAAATACAATAACAATTCTAAAATCGAGGTTTATTGCTGAAGCATATCGTGTGAATAGTCTTGATGAAATTGAAGAGATTTTAGCTTCTATTCGAAAAAAATACTATGATGCTTCTCATCATTGCTTTGCATATCGCTTGGATTCTACAATACAAAAGATGAGTGATGATGGAGAGCCTGCCAAAACTGCGGGAGCTCCTATTTTAGATGTTATTTTAAAAAAGGATATCACCAATATTCTAATTGTTGTTACTCGCTATTTTGGAGGAACTCTTCTAGGAGCCGGAGGTTTAGTTAGAGCCTATAGTAGTTCTGCAAGTTCTGTATTAGAACAAGCCACTTTCTATAAGCTAGAAGAACAAAATAAATTTCAATTAACTTGCTCATATTCCTCCTATCAAACCATTTTAAAAATGATGAAATATATTCTAATAGAAAAAACCTCATTTTTAACTGAGGTTACCATTTTAGGGTATTGTAAAAAAGAGGATTATTTAAAACTCCAAGAAGATTGCTTTACCTATAAGATAGGGGATACGCAGATTCAGGATTTAGGGGTCTTTGCGATTGAAGTTCCTGATGATACTTCTGTCTTGTAGCTTCTCCGCCACGTAAATGGCGGATTTTTTTATTATAGTCCAATAATTCTTTCACTTGCTGATACAAATCCTCATCTATCTTTTCTAGTTTTGTTGTTAAATCATGATGTACAGTTGATTTTGAATACCCAATGAGCTTGGCTACTTCTCGTACAGTTCTTCTTCCTTCTAGCATTAAATATGCCATTTCTAATACGCGTTCCTTTGTTTCAATCATTTTGTCCTTCACCTAGTATTAGATATGCAGTTTTATTTTAATTTATGTTAAAAAGACCTAAGGAGAATTTAGCCAAAAAAAGAAAAGACACTTACGTGCCTTATCTTTCTTATTTGCCAGTTTGGACTTCTGATAATTCTTTTCCAAAAACTGTTGTAGGGTTTACATATGCGTTGTTTACTTTAACAACTAAATGCATGTGTACACCAGCTTCAACGTCCGTTAAGGATGTAGATGCTTTTCCAATGACTTGTCCTACTTTAATAGTGTCATTCACTTTTACGCTTACATCACTTAAGGAAGAATAAATGCTGATAACATCATCTGCATGTTGAATTGTTACGCAAACTCCGTCTAACTCATCCTCTTCTACAGATGTAACCTTACCATCGTAAATTGAACAGACATCAAAAACACTATTATCAGACTTTGCATAGCTTACACCTTTAGATTCAACAAAGTAGCTTCCTGTATAGATGACAGCAGCTTCTAATTCTTCATCTGAAAGAGATGCATCGAAGAAAATTCTAACTACTTCATATTCTCCTTTTACAGGAACAGCAAATTTAACTTTTGGTTGTTCTAGCGTAGGATTGTCATCAGGATTATTTGGGTTAACTGTAGGTTTGTCCTTGTTGTCATCTGGATTTACAATTGGATCATCATTAGATACTGGCGTATCATTTAATGCTAAAGATGCAATTGTAATTACTGTTGCAAAAACAACTACTACTACCGCAATGAATACTAATAATTCCTTCTTGTCTATGAAAAATCTCTTAATTTTGTCTTTCATTTCTTTCACCTCACTTGTAGTATGGTCTACTACCTAAGAGGTTATACAAAGAAATTTAAAAAAATTTTAAAATTTAAATAAACCTACTAAATATTGAAATCCATAGGTTATCAAAAATGCAATAATAAAGGAAAGAATAAAGTATGCAATTCTCATATGCACAATTTTTCCTTGTTTAAAGCATTCTTCCAATCTAGATGCTTGTAGTACTAAAAAGGTTACCACAAAAAAGATACAGAAGCATACTGAAAATATTACGCCCTCTACCATATAAACCGCCTCCTATAAGCAAAAAGAACTCGTAGGGAGTTCTTTTATAATTGACCTGCTTTAGAATTTCTTAAATGCTCTCGTAATTCTTTTTCCTTTTGAGTGAAATCTACTTGTTCCTTACGATTTTGATTTAAGAGTTCTTTTCTAAAATCTTCTAACTGCTGTTTTGCTTCTTCCTTACTTTTTCCCATATGAGCTTCTTGGGCCAGCACACTAGCTACATTATCATGAAACTCTAGAATACCATTCGTAAT
This sequence comes from uncultured Mollicutes bacterium, assembly GCA_947177025.1. Classification (GTDB taxonomy): domain Bacteria; phylum Bacillota_I; class Bacilli_A; order Acholeplasmatales; family Anaeroplasmataceae; genus Pelethenecus. The sequence goes on from CAMWSQ010000012.1 coordinate 15,977, forward strand.
CGCAACATAGTGTTCTTCTGTATTCTGAACCAATTTAATATAACCAACATCTAGTACCGCAATAACGGGAACATGTTCCTTTAGAATTGCAAATTCACCATCAGAATTATGCACAACGATATAATCCACTTCTGCATCATACAACACACCCTGATGGGTAGAAACTATTAGTTTCATGATTGAAGTTTCTTTGCCTTTTCGATGACATCATCAATTGTTCCTACAAGGCGGAATGCCTCTTCTGGTAAATCGTCATGCTTGCCATCTAATATTTCTTTAAAGCCTCTTACAGTTTCTTTGATTGGAACATAAGAACCTGGAATACCTGTAAACTGCCCACCAATAAACATATTTTGTGAAAGGAATAAACGAATTCTTCTAGCACGCAATACAACGAGCTTATCTTCTTCAGATAATTCATCCATACCTAAAATTGCAATAATATCTAATAATTCATTATATCGCTGGATAATTTGCTGAACACGTCTAGCAACCTCATAATGCTCTTGTCCAACAACTTCTGGAGATAATGCTCTAGAGGTTGAGGCAAGAGGATCTACTGCTGGATAAATACCTTCCTCTGTTAACTTTCTTGAAAGGTTTGTTGTTGCATCCAAATGCGTAAATGTTGTTGCAGGAGCAGGGTCAGTATAATCATCTGCTGGAACATAGATTGCTTGAATAGATGTAATAGAACCATCCTTTGTTGATGTGATTCTTTCCTGTAGCTTACCCATTTCAGTTGCCAATGTAGGTTGATATCCTACTGCTGACGGCATACGTCCTAGTAAAGCGGACACTTCAGAACCAGCTTGTGTGAAACGGAAAATATTATCAATAAATAATAGCACATCCTGATGTTCCTGATCACGGAAATACTCAGCAAGTGTCAAACCGGTTAATGCAACACGCATACGTGCTCCTGGTGGTTCATTCATTTGACCAAACACCATAGCCGTTTTATTAATAACGCCACTTTCACTCATTTCAGAATAAAGGTCATTTCCTTCTCTTGTACGCTCTCCAACACCTGTAAATACAGAAATACCACCATGTTCTTGAGCAACATTGTGAATCAACTCTTGAATTAATACGGTTTTACCTACACCAGCACCACCGAATAAACCTATCTTACCACCCTTGATATATGGGGCTAAAAGGTCAACAACCTTAATTCCTGTCTCAAGGATTTCTACTGTAGAAGATAGCTCCTCTAGCTTTGGTGCATCTCTATGGATTGGCATATGTACTTCCTTTTCTAATGCATCCTTATTATCAATTGGTTCTCCTAATACATTAAACAAACGACCTAATGTTTTCTTTCCAACTGGAACTAAAATAGGGTGTTCTGTATTTTCCACTGGCATTCCACGGACTAATCCATCAGTGGAATCCATAGCTATACAGCGTACTGCCTTATTTCCAATATGTAATGCAACTTCTAATGTTAATTGGATGCCTACACCATGATTTTCTTCTGCTGGCACATGAATCTTTAAGGCATCATTGATGTTTGGAAGATTTCCATCCTCAAATAATACATCAACAACAGGGCCTTTTACTTCAATGACTTTACCATACATTAAGCATCTCCTCCTATCGCATTTGCTCCACCAATAATATCAATCAACTCTGTTGTGATTGCACCTTGACGAGCTCTATTATATAATAATTGTAATTTTGCAATGACTTCTTTTGCATTGTCTGTTGCATTACGCATAGAATTCATTCTTGCAGAATGCTCAGACACCTTTGCATCCAATATAATTCCATAAATCATATCCTGAATATACATTGGAAGCACAATGTTTAATGTCTTTTCAATCCCCGTTTCAAAAACATAATCTAAAGACACCTTTGATTCTTCTTTAGGAACAATAGGTAATAATTCCTCAAAACGAATCTCTAATGACAAACTATTAATGTAATGATTATATACAATAATTAGCTTATCTAATTCACCTGATAAATAGGATTCTATAAAACGATTGGCTAGGGGTAAGATATCTAGAAACATAACATCATCTCTTACAAGGGTTGCCTTATCAGAAATCATTGGATAATTCTGTCTTTTCAAGTAAGCAAAGCCTTGCTTGCCAATGGCACCACATAGAATAGAATCTTTGTTTTGACCTGATTCCTCTAACTTTTGTTCGAATGCACGATATACTGAAGCATTATAAGCTCCAGCCAATCCTCTGTCAGAGGTTACAAGTAAATAAGCTGTTTTAGTTACTGGACGTTTCTTTAAAAGAGGATGGATGTCATCCTCATCTGCTCTAGCAATCATTTGATGAACTAATTCAGATTTTCGAATCATAAAATCCTGATAATTTTTAAAAGTACGTTCTGCTTTTTTTACCTTTGATGAGCTTACCATATACATAGCTTTTGTGATTTGAGCAGTACTTTCTGTTGATGCTATACGTTGTTTTACTTCACGCAAAGAATTTGCCATAGTATCACCTACTCAAATCTTTTTACAAAGTTTTGTAAATAAGCATCCAATTTTTCCTTATCTGGTAAAACTTTATTTGTATGAATCCATTCTACTAATTCTTTTCCTGATTCATCTACTTTTAAATCTAAATAAAGCTGTTCTTCAAAATGAGAAAGCTCCTCAACAGCAATTTGGTCTAATAATCCACTTGTTAAGCAATATAAAATAATTGATTCTTCTTCCATAGATAATGTTTTATGAAGACCCTGCTTTAAAATCTCTTGAGTTCTTCTACCTCTATCTAATCTTGCTTTTGTAGAAGCATCTAAGTCTGAACCAAACTGTGTAAAGGATTCTAGTTCTCGATAAGATGCCAAATCAAGACGAAGTGTACCAGATACCTTCTTAATTGCCTTTGTCTGAGCAGCACCACCTACACGTGATACAGAAAGACCAGGATTGATTGCTGGACGAATTCCCTTATAGAAATAATCAGATTGTAGGAAAATCTGTCCATCTGTTATAGAAATAACATTCGTTGGAATATATGCAGAAATATCTCCTGCTTGAGTCTCAATAATAGGTAAAGCTGTAATACTTCCTCCACCTAATTTATCAGAAAGCTTAGCAGCGCGCTCTAATAATCTTGAATGCAAATAGAATACATCTCCTGGATAAGCTTCTCTTCCTGGTGGTCTATGAAGTAACAATGACATTTCACGATAAGCTACTGCATGCTTAGACAAGTCATCATAAACAATTAAAACATCTTTTCCCTGAAACATAAAATATTCTGCTAAAGAAACACCTGCATATGGAGCTAAATATAATAATGGCGCAGGATTGGAAGCAGATGCAGAAACAATAATAGAATACTTCATTGCATTATGTGCCTTTAACGTTTCATAAACGTTGGAAACTGTAGATTCCTTTTGGCCTATAGCAACGTAGATACATATCACATTCTGTCCTGCTTGATTTAAAATAGTATCAATCGCAATTGCTGTTTTACCAGTTTGACGATCTCCAATGATTAATTCTCTTTGTCCTCTACCAATAGGTACTAAGGCATCTAGCACCTTGATACCTGTTTGTAATGGTGTATTTACACTACTACGATCCATTACTCCTGTAGCCTTGACTTCAATTGGTCTTGTCTTTGTAGCTCGAATTGCTCCATTTCCATCTAAAGGTTGTCCTAGTGGATTGATTACACGACCAATAAACTCTTCCCCAACAGGTACCTCTAATACACGTCCTGTGCATTTTACGACGTCACCTTCTTTGATTTTAGAAGAGTCACCTAAAAGAATAACACCAACACTATCCTTACGTAAATCCTGAACCATACCATATACATCATTTGGAAATATCAAAAGCTCAGATGCCATTGCCTTGTCTAATCCATATACAACAGCAATTCCATCTCCAACCTCAACAACTCGACCAACATTTTCTGTATAAATCTGTTCTTTATAAGCCTTAATTTGTTCTTTTATTAGGCTTGATATTTCAGATAAATTAATATTTGACATACATTTATCCTTTCCTAAAGTGAATTTTTCAATTTTGTGAGTCTATTCTTTAAACTAATATCTAGACTCTGACCATTACAAATAACTTGTAGACCAGACAAAATTTTCGGATTCACTGTATTTTTTACATTTAATTTTTTATTCGGATATCGTTGTTCTAAACTATGAATCACATCATTTAATCTAGACTTTGTAAGCAATTCCGAACTTATAACTTCAATATGTAGAATTGAATTATAATCATTTAATAACTGATTGTATTCTGCAGTAATCTGTTCTATCTGCGCAAATCTGTTATTCTGAACAAGCATACATAAAAATTCAATAAACGTTTTGTCTAAAGCGTAAAACACTTTATGAACCACTTGAATCTTTTCTTCTACTCCTACAAGGGGAGAGGCAAGTAATTTAAAGAATTCACGATTGGTACTTGTAACATCCAATACTGTATTTAAATAATTCAAAAATACTTCTGTCTTTTTTTCCTCAACAGCTAAATCAAATAAAGCTTTTGCATATTCGTATTCAACCATTAATCTGAAGCCCCCTTCAAAATCTCATCGACCACATCCATATACTTGTCTTGGTCGATTTCTTTGGCTACAATTTTTTCTGCAGCAGCAAAGGCTATATCAACGATTTCTTTACGAATCTCCTTTTGCATATTGTTCTTTTCTTGTTCTAATTCAAGCTCTAGATTTTCCAAACGCTGTTTTGCCTCTTGTTTAGCTTCTAGGATAATTTGCTCTCTTCTCAAATTTCCATCCTTCTCTGCCTTTGATAATATATCTTGTACAGAGGCCTTTGCTTTTGCAAGTTCATCAGCAAGTTCTGTTTCTAGAACCTTCGCATTTTCTTTGGAAGATTTAGCATCTTCTAACGCTTGGTCAATAGCTTGTCTTCTTGTTTCTAGAATATGTGTAATTGGTTTCCACAAAAATATGCGGATAACCACAAATAAAAGGATTGTTGCGATAAGCTGAATGAGTAAATCACGGACATCTGCACCTGTAATTTGTAGATTTTTCAAAGGGCCTAAGCAGCGATTGACTGCATCAGCAATCTTTTCTAATATCTCATTCATAATTCTTCCTTATTGTCTTAACGACAATTTCCTTTCTTAAGCAGATTTACCAACTAACATTAACGCAATGATAAAACCATATAAACCTGTTGTTTCAGAAACAGCTTGTCCAATTAACATTGTAATTGTAATTTTACCAGAAGCTTCTGGTTGACGACCAATTGCTTCTACTGCCTTTGCAGCAACGCTACCTTCACCTAGGGCAGCACCAATACCTGTAAATACGGCAATAGCAGCTCCGATATAAGCCATACCTCTTGAGAAAGCATCATTATAAGCTACTGCTTCTACTGCCTCAACTAATAAATTCATCATAACACTTAAAAATTGCATTTTCTTATTCTCCTTAATCTAAACTAAATATTTTTTCTTCATCCTTTATTTTCATCGACGTGAAGATAATCGATAGTACAACAAATACTGCAGTTTGTATTAGGCCAAAGCCTATATCAAACACAACGTTAATAAATGGCATTATTGGAATTGCAAACCATCCTGCAAAGCCTTTTATTAAAATAGCAATTACTGATCCACTTATAATATTACCAAATAAACGTAGACATAGGGATATCGGTAAAGATACCTCACTAATAAGATTCATTGGTAACATAACGGGATTTGGGCTTAAAAATCCTTTCAAATATCCTAAGAAACCATTCGATACAATGCCCGCTCCTTGTATCACAAAGAACGAAGTCAAAGCTAGAGCTAAAGTGATAACAATATAGCTTGTTGGATTCTCTAATAAAAATACTGCTGAGATATTTGAAATGAAAATGAAGATAGCAATTGTCAAAAACCATGGAGCAAAGGACTTCCATCTTTTTCCTATGTTTTGCTTAATAAACGTATTAATCAAATCAACCAGCATCACAAATGGCATCAACCAAAGTGGTGTTTTTTTGAGCGGATCAACCTTCTTCAATTTAAAGCTCAATAAAATAAATATTAGGGATAAAATTGCTACAATGATAATAGTGGATATAACAGGTTTCGAAATCGTTCCAACATCGCAGAAGCTACGCCAAAACTCTGCCACTATTCACTCACCTTCTTTCTGAAAATCAAATATATGACTACAAGTACAACCTTCACTGTTGCATACCCTCCAAAGGCTATTACTAAATTCCATACCCTATTGGAATCTGGATTTTTATAAACCTCTTTGAAGAAAATTGCCAAAAAGACTGCTGTAAACACCAACATTCTCAGTAGCACACCAATCCATGCTTGTCTTTTGGCCATAATTGCAGCAGTATCAGGATATAACTCTGCCATACGTACGATTCTTCTATTCATTTTTAGCATAAGCCCAAAGTTAAGTAAGCCTGTACATACACCTAACAAATAGTATATCCAGTCATACTTCGTTGCCCACAACACGATTGCCACTATCGCAGCAACAACCCATGAAACAGGAACAACAAATAAACTAATCTTTGGACTGATTTGTTTGTTCATTCTTCTTTTCATCCTCCTCTTTCAACAATCTTAAGAGGGTATATATAAAACTAACTAGACCGCATAAAGCACCAATTCCTGCAAGTATTCCTGGCCAAGCAGACGAAGCATTAATTGCTCTACCAATAAAATACCCTATAACAACTAAAACCACCATTGTAATAATACCCTGTGTGGCTAAAAGATAAAATCTTGCATATTTAGAGTATTTCATTATTTAGTACCAAATAAACGATCTCCACAATCTCCTAAACCCGGAACAATGTAACCATTGTCATTAAGTTTTTCATCTAAAGCGGCTAAATACACATCTACATCTGGATGCTTCTTTTGTAAAGTCTTTACTCCCTCTGGAGCGCCAACTAAACCTACATACCGAATATCCTTGCAACCTCTCATTTTTAGCATTGAAATTGCTGCTGCGGCACTACCACCAGTTGCCAGCATAGGATCCACAACTAAAACAATGGAATCTGTGATTGTCTCTGGAAACTTTGCATAATATTCACAAGGTTCAAGAGTCTCTTCATTTCGATATAAACCAATGAATCCAACCTTAGCAGTAGGAACCAATCTACGGATTCCTTCTACCATTCCCAATCCAGCACGTAAGATAGGTACAATTACAATATCCTGTGCAAGCTCATGCTGAATACAATCACAAATCGGAGTTGAAATTTCAACTTCTTTTAGTGGAAAATTTCTTGTAATCTCATAAGCCATTAGTCCAGCAATTTCTTCAACATTTTGATAGAAATCCTTCATTTTAGTTTCTTTATTACGAATGTTGGTCAGCTTATGCTTGATCAATGGATGGTCTAATAAAACAAAACTCATTTACGTTCCTCCTCATATGTAGTTATTTTATCTATTCTTCTTTTATGACGTTCTTCATTTGAAAAAGAGGTATTTATCCATGTAGAAACAATTTCCTTAGCCAAATTAAAATCTGTATACTTTGCAGATAAAGCTAAACAATTTGAATCATTATGATTTCGTGTTAAGGTTGCTTCCTCTACTGTATGCACTAAAGCACAACGAATTCCTTTGATTTTATTCGCTATAATTGACATACCAATTCCTGTATAGCAAAGTACCAATCCACGGTCAGCATCTCCACGCTGAACATCCTCTGCCACTTGAATTCCATAATCGGTATAGTCACAGCTTTCTTTAGAAAATGTACCACAATCCTTTACAATGTGTCCTTGTTTTTCTAAAAACAAAATTAGCTCCTGCTTTAGTTCTAATGCAGTATGGTCACTACCAATAGAGATTTTCAAGTAAACCACCTCTTACCCATATTTTTTACCATAATTTTACAATTATAATATGT
>CAMWSQ010000013.1 GCA_947177025.1 uncultured Mollicutes bacterium
CTATCACAGTAATTGGTAAAACCTATACTGGGTTAGTAAATATAATTCAAAATCAATCTAAAATTAAAAACCCTTTAGATATTCGTATTATTGGAAAAATTACAACTAATCAATATAATTATAAATCTGATGCTCCAAGATTACCTGATAGTTCTAATAATACTTCTACTTTCTTTACAAACTCTTTAGAAACAACCTATGGAGAAAACCTAGTTGGCTTAACAGTTCAATATATGGATAAACTTGTTGGAAAGTCTTATAAATATTTAACTACAACAACAGGTCTTGCATCAAATGGAACAGGTGATTCTTCTAAAAAAACAACAACATATAGTCGAGATCAATATCCTGCACTTACAGGAAAAACCGTTTTAGATGATGATTCTTATTTCAATATGCTAGATATTGAGCTTGCATCAAATATTACTATAGAAGGAATTGGAACAAATGCCGAATTCTTCCAATTTGGATTAACTTGGAAAAAATGTAATTCTATTGAAGTAAAAAATTTAACATTTACAGATTACCCAGAGGATGCATGTAGCTTTGAAGCAGGAAGTGATTCTGATGTAAATGATTATGGTCATTATTGGATTCATAATAACACATTCAATCGTGGAAAAAACAATTGGGATGTTTCAGGTGAAAGAGATAAATATGCTGGTGATGGTGGGATTGATGTTAAATATATTAATAGTGTAACCTTAGCTTATAACAAATTCAACAACTGTAAGAAAACTGGTTTAGTTGGTGGAGATAATAAAAACCATACAAAAAATATTACTTTCCATCATAACTATTATTATAACGTTGAATCTAGACTTCCTTTAGGTAGACAAGCAAATATGCACATTTATAATAACTATTATGAATCTTGTGGAACCTGTCAGGATATTCGTGCTAATGCATTCGTATTTAGTGAGGCAAACTATTTTGATGGATGTACTACTGCACAAAAGGTGTCAACAGATTCAACCTACACTGGTACAGTAATTAAATCTTATAATGATTACTATAATGGTAGTAGCAAACAAAATACTACTCAAGCTACTAAAGTTAATTCACGTACACAATCCCTAACTGGTAATTGCAAACCAGATGGTTCTACAGACTATACAAACTTTGATACAAATTCTACTCTATTCTATTATTCAAATGGAGCTTCTAATGTAACTCTTCTTCATAAAAACACCGATGTTCCAGCATATTGTAAGAGTCATTCTGGTGCAGGTGTTTTAAAGAGCGCAGGTTCTTCTTCTGGTGGTACTGTAACTCCACCTGAGCCAACACCAAGTGAAGATTGGACAAATAAATTGACTGAAACATTTAGTTCCTCTAAAACTATTCAACAAAGTTCTACTCCAAATCCTACTTCTGCTGGAATTTACTATTATACAGACGCAGCAGATAATTCAAACAATAATGTAACAATAAGTGGTGGAATGCTACATATTAATGATACATCTGATAAAACAACTTGGGGTTACTATAATTTTGATTCTGCCACTATCAAATCTACTCAATCTGGCAAAGTAAGAATATCTGTAGATTTTATTCCTCCAAAAGATTCAAGCAAATGGACTGTCATTCGCTTCCTTGATGGAGATAACGACGTATGGATAAGAACAGACGGAAATAAAAAATTAGGCTATACAATCAACGGAGAAAAGGAAGGGGCAGATTATGTCGTTCACGCAGTGGATACAGCTGCAATGGAGAAAAATAAAGTCTATACAGTTGTATTAATTATTGACTATGACAAAAACGAAGCATCTGTCTCTATAAACGGAGGTACAAGTGTTAAATTAACAGGCTATAGTGCTAATCTTTCTATCTATGGATTGGCATTTATGACTGCTGGTACTGATGCGACTCGCTCTTATACAATTGATAATATTAAAGTAGATTGGGCTAATTAAATAAGAGATAAAAAAGGATTGTAAATCACAATTGTGAATACAATCCTTTTTCTTTTATATTTAAAATAATGGAGAAAACAAATATAAAATATAAGATATAACCTTTTGATACCAAGGTCTCTTCTTCCATTCCTCATAAGTGACTTGATGACTTTCCTCACACGCATTTAAGAAATCTTCTTGCATTGTCTTTATTTCATCATCTAGTAAGACTAAGGCTCCACATTCATAGTGTAAGAACATACTGCGATAATCCATATTTACAGTTCCTATGAATGCATATTTATTATCTACAATAATGTTTTTAGCATGATTAAATCCTTTTGTATATTCATAGATTTTACCACCTGCATTTAGAATATCACGATAATGAGATCTTGCCAAATAGAAGGCAGATTTCTTATCTGGAATTCCCGGCATTAGGATTCTAACATCTACTCCACTCTTAGCAGCAAGAACTATGCTTTCAAGAATTCCATTATCAATTACTAAATATGGAGTAGAAATATACAATGTTTTATCGGCACTTGTAATTAGTGAACGGAATACATCATAGCTGTAATTTGTTAGATTTGATGGCCCATCTCCAAAAGGAATAATAAAACTTGAATTCCTTGATATCTCTGATTTTACATAATATTTTTCTAAAGGTAAACTTGTCTTTGTAGACATATACCACATCTCAAAAAATAAAGCTGTAAAGCAGCATACTGCTTCTCCTTCATATTTTCCACAATTATCTCTCCAAAAACCGAAGCGCTCTTTCTTGTGAACATATTCATCGGCCAGATTATCTCCGCCACAATACGCTATTTTACCATCAATAATTGTAATCTTTCTATGATCACGATAATTGAATGCTGGATTTATACTTAATCCTAGTGGATTATAATTTGCAATTTGACAATTTGGTATTTTAGTAATCTCCTTAATTGTTTTATTTTTCAAGGTTGCTTTAGAGCCTAAATCATCATATATGATTTTTATTTCTACTCCGGCTTCTCCTTTTTTCTTTAATATAGGCAGAAGATTTTCTAAAACATATCCGTCTCCCAATATAAATGTTTCAATGAAAATGTATTTTTGGGCACGTTCAAGCTCGACAATTAAATCCTCGAATTTTATTCTTCCATCATTTAGAAATGTAAATTTTGTATCTTTGTATACCGGATATCGTCCATCTAAAACTTTAGCATAACGAACAGCCTTAGAATCTAATAATGCTAGTTCATGAATACTCTCATTTTTCAAATTATATTTTTGTAATTCAGAATTAATTTTTCTTTGTTTCCTGCGAGGTAATCTTCGACTAGAAGAATTTAATGCATAAAACAAACTAAATGGTAAAGGAAGAATTAAAATCAAGATAGACCATGTTAGCTTATAGCTTGTTAAAATTGGTTTATGAATAATATGTAAAACCAAAATAAATCCTATAGCTTCAATAATTAAATACAAAACTATATTTAATTGATTAGAAAAGTTTATTTGAAACATTAATGCAAATAGGGCAATTTGCAAAGCAAACACAACCAATGTCAGCATCACTGTGAAAATCTTTTTCCAAATAGGAAGACTTCTTCTTTCGTTTTGTGTCAAGTTTGTCACCTCCAAAATTATTTTGTTATAATAAAGGATACGCCAATTGGTTCATTTTTAACAATCAACTGCATTCCAAAAAAATCAATTGTTTTCTGAACAATAGACATTCCTAAACCAAATTCTCCTTTACTTCCTTTTTCGTAAGGCTTAAAGGAATGTGCAATAAACTGCTCATCTATATGCTCTCCATCATTATATATTCTTAAACGGTCCTTTTTCAAAACAATTTTAATTTTTGTTTTAGCATATCGTCTAGCATTATCAATGATATTATCTACCACGGTATAATAATTTTCTCTATACCCTTTAAAGAAGATATCCTCTGTCAAATCTAAATTGATTGTTAATTCAGTTTGAAATTTATATCCTCTTACAACCTCTTCTACAACTTCCTTCATATCTACATCTTCAAATTCTCTATCCTTTTGTAAATATTCCAAGGAATTATATTGTAACAACCGGTTGACCTTGTGCTTTAAAATTTCTGCCTGAGCAGCAATAATTTTGCTGCCTTCTCCATCATCCATTCCATCCTGCTGAGCTTCCGCATAGGATTTGATAACTGCGATAGGTGTTTTAAAGTCATGACTCATATTCTGCAGCATTTCTTGTTTCTGCTTTTCACTTTCTTGAATTTCTATTCTCATAGTTTCAATAGCTCTTGAAAGTTCTCCAACCTCATCTAATCCGTCATCCTTATAGGAACTGTTGTATCCATTTTTGGGCATTTCTAAAATATGACTTTGAAGCTGATGAAGTCGCTTTGTAAATTGCTTTCCCCACCACATTATACATAAGGTTGCTAAACACACGATGACAATAAATACCATAATCATTTGAATAGATACACTTTTCGACAATTTATTCACATATAAAGAATTTGTCATAATGATGTTCATTCCATTGCCTTCAACAAATGTTATTACATAGTATATATTTTTTCTTTCTAAATTAATCATTTTTCTTTTAATAATAGGGGGTGTTGTTTGTTTATATGCATCTTCAACAATTTTTTTAAATTCTGCTTCTGACATATACTGACTTAAGTCTGCAGAAAAGACAAGATTTTTATTTCTGATTTTTGCAAATCCAATCTGCATATCCTTAAACTCTATTTGAGGATCCTGACTATGAGATTCAAGCAAAGTAGAATACGTGATTAATCTAGAATAGGTTTCTTGTTCAGCAACATATTTGATACGATTTAAAGTGACAGTTGTAAAAAGCACCGCTGATAAAATTAAAACAAAAGAAAATAGAATTGTGATTTGTCCTGATATAGATATCTTTTTCATAGAATCATCCTGTACCCATAACCATAAATGGTTTCAATTTGAATCTCTGGCATCTTTTGTCGCACTCTTCTAAGTAAATCGTCTACTACACGATCACTACCAAAATAATCTTCTCCCCAAACCGCATTTAAAATCTGATCTCGGGAAAAGGCCTTTCCTGGATTTTCAACTAAATACAAGAGTAAGTCATATTCCTTTGAAGTTAAAGAGATTCCTTCATCTAAATGAAATACACTTCTTCTGTCTTTGTCAATTTCGTATGGTCCAACAGAAATTGTGTTCTTATTATGGTTTGGTCCTTTTTGATAGGTTCGATTTAATAAATTCTTCACACGAAGAACTAACTCACGAATAGAGTATGGTTTGGCAAGATAATCATCGCTTCCTAGTTCCAATCCCATAATTTTGTCAATATCCTGATCTCTTGCAGAAGTAAATATCACTGGCATTGTTGAATCCTTTTGACGAATCTTTTTAATTAAATCATATCCACTTACGATTCCTGGAAGCATAATATCTAGAATCCAAAGGTCAATCGTTTCTGACTGAATCGCTTGTTCTGCCTCTTCTCCTGTTTTATACAGCAATACTTCATAGCCTTCTGAACAAAGATATTTTACAACTAACGCTGCCAAATTCTTTTCATCCTCTACCAATGCAATTTTATACACCTATACCACCTGCTTTCTTTTTATTATACAACACTTTTATAGAATGATAAAGGACAACCTACATTTGAGTGGTTGCCCTTTATCTTGGGAGAGTTATAGTTTGCTTATGAAAAAAGTCTCTATCTATGTAGGGATATTTAGATAGACACTGTCTTTTTAAGACAATTATAGTATACAACATAAATAAAGGTAGATTATCGGAGAATTATGGGAAATTATGGAAAATTACATTTCCTCACTTAATAAGGGTTCTTCCTCATACTCTTCCATATTATCTATTTCACTTATTCTTATACACCCATGTGAAATCATCAACTTATCTAATTTTTTTATAAGTCCTGCATTTTTAAAATGAAAAATTAGAGCTCCTATTGCATAAGGAAAAATCAATATTTCAGACAAAAAGATAACTAGAATTTTAATCCATATATTCCAACGCAAAATAGGATTTTTTTCTTCTACAATTGTTCCATCTACAATGCCACCTTGAATTCTTCCTACATAATAATAGTTTCCATAAAATTTGGAATGTGTAAGCTTAAATTTAAACCGTTCTTCTGTAATTAAATCTGAATTTTCTGTCATTTCATAAACATTATGCTTTCTATCAACAATACTAATCATTGGAGCAATAAAAACATAAAGACCTATAAGCATAATAATAATTCCTACACCAATTCCAAACCAACATTCAAAATCCTTGTTTTGTCCACTATCTGCAAAGGAAAGAATTGCCATTGCGGTTAACGCCATCGCTGTAAATGCGGAGCACAAATTTGTCATTTTGATATTTCTATAATAATGCCCTTTTCCATATGCATTAAAGCATCCTTTTATAGCAATCCCGAGCTCGACAAAGGATACAAAAGCTATCATAGTTCCCTCAAGCATACTGTAGGATCTTGTTTCAAATCTAGAAATTAGAAGCATACACATATAAAACGTATATTGAATTCCTGCGAGCGTGAGGAAGGTCCCAATTATATTATTTCTAAACCGAAAGGATCTAAGATGAGGTTTTGTAGCCCCTAAATAGCATTCAAATCTTGAAAGCATCATAAAAAAATTTACGCCTGCAGTAACGAAAAAAACGGCATTAACAAAAAAACCTAAAATTATTTTCCCAACCGCAAGAATCAAGTTGAAGCCTATAGAGAATTTTGCATGAAACATTGTGCGCTCTTCAAAGCTCAATGCTCTATACTTTTTGACAAAACCTAGCATAAATCGTTCTCCATTCTTGTTTCTATTATAACATATGACTTACTATTTTGTAAAAATAAAAAATGATATTCTAATATTGAGTTTCTACTAGAATATCATTTTGTTATATTATTCAATATCTTTAATATATGCTTTTCCTTTTCCGTTTTCTACAAAAGTACACTTGCATCCTACTTTATCTCTGATATGAGAAGAAATGAATTTATAAGCTGCATAATAATTTTTATCTTCACAATTTATTACAATCTGATAGGACTTAAAGCTAATAACATTTGTTATTGTTCCTACTAAAATATTTGTGTTATGCTTATATTTTAAGTATCTTCCAAAATGTATTCCTATAAAGATTAACATTTCAACACTAATCATTATCCAAGGAATAGAGAATATAAATTCTCCGATTCCTATAGAAATGATCATAAGTGTCAAAGACAATGCTAATATTATAAAATAAAATATAAACAAATTTCTAAAATGCTTTTTCGTAACGTTTTTCATTACTTCGTACTCCTTAATTATTTAATTTCACTAAAGTTGCTATATCTATTTTCTTTAAGGATATTAGCGGATTGATTAAAATTAACATCCCTGTTAAAACAACTAAACTAAAGAGAATTAAATAAGGCTCATATTGGAAAACGAAAAGTTTATAGTTAATATAGAATACTTCGTTTTTCAAATACTCATTTAGTAATGCAATGCATAAATTTCCAAAAAGTAATGCAAAAACTAAACCAATACAAACAACAAATACTGTATAAATAATGAATATATTAAGTATTCTGCCTTTGGAAATATCTAAGCTTTTCATAATGAAAAATTCTTTAGATTTCTTGTCCATAAACCCTGCAATAGAAAAATATAAAGCTAATATAGAAATCATTGCAATAATAAAACAGATAACCAAAATAACAACCTTTAAAACGTTCGTTAGAATTTCATTTAATGCGTATGCTTTTGCAATATCTTCGTTTTTTATTTTAAACCCGTTCTGATGGAGCTTAGTTATTTTTGTTGTATCATTAATACAAATGCCATCCACTGCGTAATGAAGGTATTCCTCTACCAATTTTTCGAACACTTCTGGTGATACTGATATATCACTCTCTAAATCCTCGTCTATACGAATCACAGTTATATCTTTCAATATTTTATATAGATTCAATCGATTTATATATAAATTTACGTTGATTGTATCTTCTATATTTCTTATTGAATAGGAAGAAGGTAAATTCGCATTTTCCATATAAGCATCATAAAACGATCTTGATACACTTACTTGGTTTCCACTCAAATCATCGCTTGCTTTAAAGGACATTTCATAATATGAACTCATATAATTTCTTAAATCTAAATGATTTAAAGTAAAATTTGTTCCTGTCAAATTCAATGGTTTACTTGAAAGCAGTTTTTTATAAGTATTTAAAGAAATATATACAACACCGTAATGAAACAAAAAGTCATCCTGATGATGCATCATATATTTTTCATCAGAAAAATACTTATCGTAAACCTGAATAAAGTTCGTTTCTTCTATTCCTGTTATTTTAAGCTGATATATAGAATTATCCAGTTTCACATCAATGGTTTTGTTTAAGCTTTCTTGATTTGAAAACAGATAATTAGAAACAAAGTCTGTAATGTGTGCTCCTTCAAAATCTTCATTTAAAATAATGAGTTGAAATTGAGTATGAACAGTATAAGAAACCGTTGGAAAAGTTATTTTTTTATAATAGGAATAGCTTTCCTTTGGACAAACTGAGGAAAGCTCGTTTTCTAGTATTGAACCATATGTATAATCTATATATTCATTCGTTGGTTCGTTGTAATATTCTTTTTTAATAGAATAGAATTGTCGATTGTCTGTTGAAACTGTATTTTGAATAACGTGATTTTCATTAAAAAATATTAGATTTAAAATCAAAAACAATAACAACATACTAAACATGCTGAGGAATACAGTAATAGTATATTTTAATGGTCTTGCTTTAATCAACTTCATTGCATAAAGAAGCTGGAATTTAAAACTAAATAATTTCTTTACATTTTTTTCTTGTTTCTTTTCTTTATTTACTACTGGTATGGATTGAATTTTTTCTGAGAGAGATTTATCTTTGACCTCTAATATAATATCTCCATATTTATCAACCAGGCTTGTATCATGCGTTGCCATAATAACTAATCTTGTTTTTGATAATTCTTTTAAAATATCCAAAATCTGTATTGTATTCTGTTCATCTAGGTTTCCTGTAGGTTCATCTAGTAAAAGAATTTGGGCACCCATAGCTAAAGCTCTTCCAATAGCAACCCTTTGTTTTTCTCCACCCGATAAGATGTTTACTACTTTATCCTTAAGGTCTAATATTTGAAGACTTTCTAGAATAGCGTCTATTGCTTCATCCTCTATCCCTGTAATTTTTATATTTTCATAAACCGTAAAATCGGTTAATAAATTTGCTTCCTGAAATACATAGCATATATCTGCATTTCTTTCTATATTACCATCAGTACACGCTTCTAAGTTTCCAATTAAATTTAATAGCGTTGTTTTTCCCGATCCACTTTTTCCAAGCAAAAAATAGAAACCACAATCTTTAAATTCATATGATAAATTTTCAAAGATAATATTTGAATCATATTTTTTAGAAATTCCATTTAATTTTATCATAGGCTGCCTCTATACTCTTTGATTTCTGTTTCTAGATGCATAAGACACCATAAATATGATTTTAAATTACTTTCAGTAAATTTTTGACTAATCTCTTTTTTAAAATTATTATAACTACAAATTTGGGAAACATCATCGTAATAATCCTTCTCGTTAGAAAATAGAGTGTTTTTAAAAAAATTGTAATTTTCACCTTCATAAAAAATAATCATAACTTTATTGTCTTTTAAAAGCAAATTATAGAAAGAATCAACTACTTCTTCAGTTAAAAATGAGCGATTGGGCTCTACATTAATAATAATACAGGTATATGTATGTGTGAATTCTTCAGAATCAATTGCATTCATTCTTGAAAAATGTTCCATTCCATAATCATCTTTTACGGCTTCGTTATATAAATATACAGCGACGTCATTATTATTTAAATATACTACTGTTTCGGATGGCTTGTGATTACAGCTACAAAGCGTAAACAAAAACAATAAGATCACTACTATCTTTTTCACATTTTCACCTACAAATCATTTATCTTGGTTTAATTCTATCATTTCATATAAAATTCTGTCAATATATTCTTTAGAAAAAAAGACCAACTTAAAAAGTCGGTCATTTTGTTTAATAAGATTTGACTATTCGTCTCCGTACATATCCTCGTAATCGTCCATTAGATCGTTGTACTTATCCTCGTTGAAGTCATCTTCAGAATAACGTTCTGTAAGTTCTCCGTCAATGATTGAATCATCGTCTTCATCATACTCGTCATATTCTGAGTCATCATCATCTTCATCATACTCATCGTCTTCGTCGTACTCATCATCACGTTCTTCGTCGTCTTCATCGTATTCATCATCTTCGTCATCTTCAGCTGACTCATCTAAGTCTTCATCTTCTTCTGCTGGCTCATCCTCAAGATCTGCGCCCTTAACGTTGAATGCTGATCCATCCTTGTCGTATTCATCTAAAGATTGACGACATTTTAAATCCCATTCACCATTTCCCATATATACAAATTTCGAACTTGTGGTAATGTCAATATATAATTGTGTAGCAAAACTTCCATCTGCATCATCAATTCCTTTGATTTCTAATACTTCAATGATTAGATCTCTGATGGATTGTGGTGCCTTTTTTTGTTCCATTAAATAAATTGCTATTTCTAATAAAGACATTTGCGAAACATTTTCCATGAATAATTCCTCCAATATTTGAAACACTTAAATATTTTACTAGAATTTTAAAAATTTATCAAGTGTTTCCATACAAAACAACTGATAATTTTTTAAAATACTCTCCTAAAAACACTACTTTCCAAAGAAAGTAACTTGAAAAGTAGTTGATGTAATCTCCTCTTTGTTCAAAAACAAAGTATAAGAAACCTTTACCTTGTTTTCTTGTATAGAAACTTCCTTCGTATGAATTGTATATTCAAATTCTAAACCCTCTGCGTTCGTATAGAAGCCCTTTGTTTCTTTTTCTAACGAAAAAAGCATAAGCATTTGAACATCTCCAAAGCGCTCTAAAAGAACAGAACTTTCCAGAAGAGTAAGCTTGATTCTGGTGTTTGGATAGGACTTGTCCTCAAATTGAATGACATTCCCTTTTCTTCTGCCTTCAGATTGAAATGAAGTCTTTGTGTTATCATCATTAAAACTTAAAAAAGAAACTACCATAAAAACTCCTATAAAATTAACAAAATTAATAATACAATAAAACCAGGTAATCTAAAAAAACCAATACATGTGATGGATAATAGATTAAATGGCAAGGACAAATTGAAGAATTGTCCAATTAAATTAAATACTAATACAGCAACTACTCCGATTACAACAGATTGAATCACATATTTAATTGCTTTTAGCATAAAATCACCACCTAAGTATATGATGGTGATTTTTTTAATATTCTCTTCTACCTTCCATTGCTTTTAGAAGTGTCATTTCATCTGCATAAGACATTTCTCCGCCTACAGGTAATCCATGAGCAATTCTTGTTACCTTTACAGGATAATTTTGGAGAAGCTCTTTAATGTATCTAGCTGTAATTTCTCCTTCTAGTGTTGCATTCGTAGCTAAAATAATTTCCTCTAATTCTTCTGTCTTAACAAGCTCAACTAAAGAATCAATATTTAAATCTGCAGTTCCTATTCCCTTAGAAATACTGATTGCTCCATTTAGAACATGATATATTCCTTGATATTCATTTACATTCTCAATGGTATATAAATCCTTTACTGTTTCAACAACTAAAATCTGTTTATGGTTTCTTGTTGTATCCTTGCAGATACTACAAAGCTCATCCTCACAGATATTACCACATTTTTTGCAGATATGTATGTTTTCTTTTACTTCAATTAAATGCTTAGAAAACTCTCTTGTACTTTCTTCATTGAGCTTTGTGTAAATAAATAAGGCAAATCGTTCTGCAGACTTTTTACCAACAGAAGGCAATTTCGAAAAATCTTCAATTAAATCTTCTAGAGGTTTTGGATATTTCAACATTAGAACAATCCACCAAATCCGCCACCAAAGGCACCCATTACCTTTTGAGTTTCGGATTCAATTTTCTTATTTGCATCATTTAATGCAGCAACAATTGTATCCTCAATCATTTCAATATCATCCTTTGATTCTAATGCATCAGGATCAATCTTAACAGATACTATATCGTGATTTCCTTTAACTTCAACTGTTACCATACCACCACCAGCAGTACCAGTAAACACAGTTGATTCAAGCTTTTCTTGAGCTTCTTCCATTTGTTTTTGCATTTTTCTTAAACGCATCATTGCTTGTTGATTCATACTTAATCCTCCACTATTTCTATTTTTTCTTTATCAACGAGTTCTAGCAGCTTCTCATATTGTTCATCCTTCATTTCTGCTTGTTCTGGTTCTTTTCTTCTAAGAACTCCTACACGAATTTTTTCTAAATGAACAATTGGATTTTCTGCGCTGTATTTTGATTTATAATCTACAAGAATCTTATTCCAAATTGCTTTCGGAATACAAATATAATCTGTAATATTTGCATTGACTGTATCGAAGATTTCCATAATTTTTTGATAATTCTCATATCGCATGAGTCGATTACAAAAACCTAAATCGTTTAACACAACAACCATTTTATCTTCATTAACTGCTACTATTTCTCCAGCTACGAGAATTTGAGCAATAAACATTCCAGAGTAATCCAAGCCAATTCGCTTCCATATGGATTGAAGGCGAATCTTTCTTGATTTAGAAGCGGTATTTAAAATTTCTTCAATCTCTTCGATTTGAATTTCATCTTGTACCGGTATTAAAGTAGGTTCAACTTCTACTTTAGGAGTTGGTTGTTCTACTATAGGTTCTGTCTTTATTTGAGCAATCTGTTCTACAGAAGGAATATTTACCTCTATTGTTTGAGGTTTTACAGGTTCTGGCTTTGTCATAGTTAACATGTGGATAGTATGTTCTAATTGTTCTATACGATCCAGTAAGTTTGCTTCCTCGTTCAGCTTTGCATCACTCATTTTTAAAATAGCAAGCTCTAAATAAGCGCGCTTTTGATTAGAAAAACGCATATTGTTATTTGTTTCATTTAAATGATCTAACCAATCATAAATAATCGTTCTCGCGATTTTTTTGGAAAAGGAAATAAAGTCTTCAGAATGAAATTCCATTCGATCATCTAAGACTGCATTACTTTTAAATAACAGAACATCTCTTAAAAAAATGATTAAATCATTAATAACTCTAGGAACTTCTTTTCCTTCCTTTAATACACTATCAACTAACTTTAAGGCTTCTGTCCCGTTTCCTTCTAGACAAGCATTTAAAATCAATACTAGCTGTTTATAGCTAACATTACCACTAACAGCTAAAACATCCTCTAAAGTAATTTCATCATGAATACTAAAGGATATCGTTTGATCAAACAAGGATAATGCATCACGCATTCCTCCTTCTGCTGATGAAGCAATTTGATTAAATGCTTCCTCTGTCATGCGGATTCCTTCGGCCTCAGCAACAATCTTTAATCGCTTCAAAATATCTTCGATTGCTAGGGATTGGAAATCAAATCT
Source organism: uncultured Mollicutes bacterium (assembly GCA_947177025.1). Taxonomy (GTDB): domain Bacteria; phylum Bacillota_I; class Bacilli_A; order Acholeplasmatales; family Anaeroplasmataceae; genus Pelethenecus. The sequence continues at coordinate 13,442 of CAMWSQ010000013.1, forward strand.
TTGACAACGAGATAAAATAGTACTTGGTAATTTATATGGCTCTGTAGTAGCCAAAATAAATATAACATGTTTTGGTGGTTCTTCTAATGTTTTTAATAATGCGTTAAAGGCAGCATTAGAAAGCATATGAACCTCATCAATAATATATACCTTATATTTTCCTACAGCAGGCATATACTTTACACTGTCTCTTAAAGCTCTAATATCATCTGCTCCATTGTTAGATGCAGCATCGATTTCAACAACATCTGCTACCGTTCCTTTTTGAATTCCCTGACAAATTTCACATTCATCACAAGGTTCGATTGCTGGTCCGTGAACACAATTTAGGGCTTTTGCCATAATCTTAGCTAATGTTGTTTTTCCTGTACCTCTTGGTCCACAAAACAAATAAGCATGTGCTACTTTATTTAATTGAATTGCATTTTGCAATGTTTTAATAATGTGTTGTTGTCCAACGACATCACAAAATTTTTGTGGTCGATATGCACGATAAAGTGCTACATATGCCATAATAAGCCCTCCTTTATTTTGTATCTAATAAATATATGTGTTTAATTCCAGCATTATCTGTATATTGATAATAGCAAATGTACGTTTCTGAACTAACTAATAAATCATAAACAGAGGTAGTAAAACCATCCTTGTTTAAATTCACACCAATAGAGCTGAAAGCTTTTCCTACCAAATCACTACAATATGCCTTGTTATTTACATCAAACAAAAAGGAATAATTGTAAGGATCTCCTATTAGTGCCATCCCTCTTGCAACTACCATTTTTCGTTCTTCTTCTGTCATTTTTACACGTAATCCAATAACGGGATGTTGATACATCGTCCAATAGGTTTTACTAGAAGAGTCTGCCAAATTTAAATCTTCATTTAATCCGGAAGATTCTACAGTGCTCATATTATTGACTGAGTCAAGCTCGTCCTTATAATCTCCTAATACTAAGCCTGCATGACCTCCAGCAAAAAAAGAAACAAAATCATGAATAAAAGGAATATCCAGTTCAGATTGAAGTGTAATTAAAATATCTCCTTCATTTCCTGGATAATACTCTACACCATTATTTTGAGCACAAGATAATTCTTCCTCCGAAGGGATTTTATATACCTTAACCATTGCAGAAGATGACTTTTCATCTAATACACCTTTACTCTTAAATTGTTCAATCAAAATATCTGCATAAATGTTTTTGGTAATTGCTGTGGTAAGTGCACCTACAACCACAAACAACACTGCAACCTCTAAACAGATAAGTACAATTTTAATTATTTTTTTCATGCTTCTATTTTACCATATTGCAAACTAAAATACTAGAGTGATATACCAGAAGAAACTACATTTTATATGTTTATTTATATAAAATACTTTTCTTCTTTTTATTCATATTCCTTTGGACCTGTATATTCCTCAAATTGCCCTTTAAATAAAACCTCTTCAATAATTTTAGCACAATCCATTACACATCCACGACAGCTTCTTAAACGATCCGTAATGCCATCTGTACCTCTTAAAACCTTACAAATAGAGGTCGTGTTCATTTCCTCAAATCGATCAATCATTTCGTGTCCAAGTGCAAACGTATCTAGCTTTGATGCTGGATGCTGCATATTGGCATCACTATTTTTTAATCCTGCAGCTAGCACCATTGCACATACAGATCCACAGGTTCTATATTCTTTAGAGATTCCCAAGCCAAATCCTTCTGAAACACGAAATGCCGTTACTTCATCAATTCCTAATAAATCTGCATAGGTACAAATTACCGCCTGACAGCAATTATATCCATTCTTATGTCTTTTTGCTGCCTCAATTACTCTACTTTCCATTTTTGTTTTCTCCTTTTCTTGTTTTATGTAAATAGAACTTAAAATTTTTCTTCCATATCGTTCGGTATGTTTTTATCATTTTCTTAAAAAACAAACGTTCAGAAGGATTTAAGGTTTTATATCTCTTTTTCATTCCTTTAAACGAACGAATTGGATGTCTAACCCAATCTAAAACTGTCGAATAAGGATGTTCCATTCCAATATGAAACAAAATCTCCAAAAAATCCTTTCTTTCATCTATAGTTGCTGCTGTGATAAAATCATCTACTGATTTTTCAAATGTTTTAGAAAATATATTGACTTTTTTTACACGCTCTAATTTTCCATCCTTTGTGATTGACCAATTGTAAGAATCGTGTTGGAAAATGTTAAGTCCTTTTGATTTTACAAACTCCATTGGTTCATCATGATATAAAAGAATTCCAACCATTGCTTCTCGACAAGTAAACTTTGTAATTTTAGATTGAATGTTTTTGAATTCTTCTGTTTGAAAGACATCAGTTTGAAATCCAGGTCCATCATAATTATAGATGTGTATAATCCTATCCTGCAACTCTTTCGAACTAGACAAAGCTGCATAAACCGCTAAATTACCTCCCTTCGAATGACCTGCAAGATATAGAGGAAGCTGCGTCTTGTTTGCAACGCGTTCAAAATATCTTTTAGCTTCTTCTTGAGAAGGTATAACATCCAAATAGGACATATTTAAGTTTTCTTTCCACCCTAAAAGAGTAATATCTGTCCCACGATACCCAACTACCACAAATTGATCAAACAAAAACGTTAGAGCACAAAACTGTACAACCTTATCTACACGAAATTCGTTAGAAAAATAGTTTGCACGCAATCCCTGATATCTTGTTGATTTTTGCAATAAACGAAATAGCTTATAATTTCTTTTTTGATCTAAGGTATCTAAGCAAGCTTGTTTTAACTTGCTTTCATCTAAAACTTCTAGCAAAGAAATCTCTTGCATTGTATCATCAATTGAAGGGACTACAGAATCTAAATTCATATAAGAAATTTGAGATAGAATCAATCCATCCACTTCATTAAAGGGGAATTCTTCAAATGACTTATTTCCAAATTTTTTTACATAATATAAAATATTTTTCATTTAATTTTCTCCCTTCTCATGTTTAAAAAAATACAGCAACTCTTTATTTAAAGTATAAGAATCTGTAATGATTTTTTTGTTTTTCCAATGTTTAGGCATCAGCTGTTGATATTTTAAATGTGTAAATCTTTCATCAATTAGAAGTGCTATTCCTCTATCATTTTCTCCTCGAATAACACGTCCAACTGCTTGAACCACCTTTGTAAAACCTGGATAGGTATAAGCATAATCATATCCGTTTTGATACTTCTCTTCAAAATAATCCTTTAAAATATTATTCTCATCACAATACATAGGAAGCCCAACTCCGACTATAATAACTCCGTTTAACCAGTCTCCAATCAAATCAATTCCTTCTGCATAGACTCCGCCTAAAACAAAGAATCCAACCTTACATGATCCCGTTGTCTTAAATTGTCTAAGAATCTCATTTCGTTCTGCTTCTGTATCTGTTGATTTTTGAACAATCACTTCAAAATCAACATCTCCCAAAACATCAACTACCATATGCATATACTTATAGGACGGGAAAAACACAATATAATTTCCGGATTTAGCTTTTGTGATAAGCTCAATAGATTCTAAAATCATATCCACAGAATAAGCGCGTTCCTTATATTTTGTAGAAACTTTGTTGTTGATAATAATATCTAATTTCATTGGATCAAAAGGGGAAGGCAATTCTAAAAATTTTCCTTTTCCTTGCGTTAACAAATCTGCATGATATTGAAATGGTGTTAATGTTGCTGAAAAGAATACAATTCCTTTAACTGATTCTTCTATAGTTTCTAGAATGAAATTTGAAGCATCTAAACACATCATACTTACAGAACAAACATCATTTTCAATTTTGGCAATAAGTCGATGTGTAGGACCAAAGAAAACCGAAATGTTCGTGAAATCTAATAATTTAAAATAAATATCTAAAGCGTCGTCCTTATGCGGAATTTTCTTGTTATCTTTAAATACTTCATCACATTTATGAATAATATTTTTTAAAATCGTTACCAGCTCTGTATCTAACATTGTGTTAACATATATTGTTTCTTCTACTAAATACTCTCGGTAACTATTTATTCTTTCTATTGCTTTATTACAATCTGAACGTATCAATGGTTTATAGCCTGTCAAGACTTTTCTTAACACTCGGATGTCTTCTTCACTTATACTTGAAGAATACATATCCTTACTTCTAGAAATCAAATTATGCGCTTCATCTACCAACACTTTTGGATGATAAGCTGTATTTTCAAAATATCGAATCAAGCGAACTCTTGGATCAAACACATAATTATAATCTGCTAAAACAATATCACAATAATAAGATAAATCCAAACTAAATTCAAATGCACATATCTTAAACTTGTTTGCAACAACAGAGATGATTTGTTCATCAAATGTATTCCAATTGGAGAATATATATTCAATTGCATTACGAATACGATCAAAGTATCCAACAGCAAAAGGACATTCATCTGGTTTGCAGTTTTTAAATTTTGAATTACAGATTTTGTTTTTAGCTGTAATGTTAATTGTTTTAATTTTTAATCCGTTTTTTTCTAATATTTTAATAGCCTGCAATGGAGCATTTTTTCCACTCCCTTTTGCTGTACAATAAAATAATTTATCTTTTCCTTCTAATGCTTTTAATGAAGAAAAAAGTGTTGCCATCGTTTTCCCTATCCCTGTTGGAGCTATGGCGTAAAGTATATCATTTTTCTTCATCGTTTGAAAACAAGCCTTCATCATATCTCTTTGACCAGGTCGCATTGTAGCAAACGGAAACTTAATTGTTTGAATCGTTTCTTCTTTTTGTTTTGCTGCCTCTTCATTCAATTCAATCCATGACATATATTGTTCTACTATGTCGAAAAAGAAATTCTCGAGTTCATCTAAGGAAAGAACATAATCAAATGATTTTACTGAATAATCTACAGTGGATATATAAGTCAATCGTGCATGTATTGGGTTGATTTCATGATCTAACGCATAAAGATACGTGTAAATTTTTAATTGAGCCAAATACTCTGGTTTTATTTCTAATTCATCAAAATCTGCTTGAGTGGATTTGATTTCTTCTATTATAATTTCCCCATCTATATTTAATATACCATCAATAAAGCCATGCAATAATAAAGGCTTATTGTGATAGGTCATTTCTTTTTTTATATATACTTCACTTTTACTATCTTCATTATATTTACTTTGAAGAAGATTATGAAGTCTTGTTCCCTCTTCTAAATCCCGTGATGAAAAATATTCTGATGTTAAGTTACCAGACTGACAAATAAAGTGTGCTAATTCTTTAATTGCAATTTTTATTTCCATAAATTTCACCACCTTATTTTAATTATATCATAAAAGGATTTATATTCCTTTCATAATTTATGTATTTTTTTAAGAAATTAAAATTCCGTTCTTTTAAGAGTAGTTTTTCATAAATTGGATAAAATAATATTGTATCATTTTAATAGACAAAACTTCATTTTTATGATATTCTAAAGGTAGAGTTATCGATGTTTAGAAAAAATATAAAAGGAGGCGTTTTAAATTATGAGTTATAAGCTTCAAAATCATTTTGCTCATTTGGGTGTAATCCTATATCGACTTTCCTATATTGGATTATTTTGTATGGCAGGAGTTGTCTTTTCTCAGGTTCTAACATTATTAATCTATTTAATTTTAATTATGGTCGGACTGTTAAGCTTGTTAACTTTATTTTTTGTAGAAGGTTATAGAGAATTATTTGATGTGACAAATTCATTCAATGAACTTCTTCAGCAATCTTATTCTTATTTTCCATTAGTCATTGGTATTTGCTTGGTATTAATTTTAGGAGCAATTCTTTGTATGCTTCCTAATTATAAAAACATTCAAACAAGGAGAAGATTAATTCCGTCCTTCATTCTTCTAATTTTGTTTGTCATTCTTCTAATTATTGGATTAAGTAGAGGTGGTTCTCATGCCTAAACTAACAATAAAAATGAAAAATGGTTCTTTTTTAAAACCTTCTATTTTTGTAAACCAAAAGGAAGTTATGATGAAAAAGAAAAACGGATTCTTGGTTGGATCTGTAGATTGTGATACAAAAGCTCAAATAAAAATTGAAAACTACCATCCATTGAATGAAAAATTTGGTATGATTTTTGCCTATTTATTTTTCTTGATTAGTATCTTGGGTATATTTGATAATCGCTATCCAAACAAAGAAAAAAGGATTTCATTTGCTATGGATTTATTCATTTATGAAGATAAAGAAATAAACATTAAATATTTAAAATTTTCTCCAAATCAACCTGCAATAGAAATTGAAGGAATTGAAAATTACACAATACTTGAAAATGAGTATATAAAAGATGAAAATTTAAAAAAGAAAATTCGTTGGATGAGATTATTAAAAATTGGTACTTGGCTTATTGCTCTTGTGTTACTAATCCTATTCCTTATCAATTTACCAAATATACTTTAAAAAAGGAGACTTTATATGAAACTATATATAAAAGACAAAATGTTATCTGCACACAGAAATATGCATGTTTTAGATGAAAACAATCAGCCTTATCTTTATGTAAAAGGAAAAATGTTTTCTTTAACCCATAAAAGAGTTATTACAGATTTATCCAAAAATCCTCTTTACTATACAAGAAGAAAATTCTTCCACATTTTACCTAAAGCATTTATTTATGATGAAAATCATGAACTTATTGCACGTATTCATAAAAAGTTGGGTCTTCATCACAAATTTGAAATTATAGGAGTAAATAATACTCTTCGAATTGAAGGAGATATTATAGCATGGCATTTCACCATTTATGAAAATGATACTGAGATTGGAACAATCAACAGACACTTCTCTTTCGTGGATTCCTTTGAATTAGATGTAGACACCTTAGAGAATGCGGCATTCCTTGTTGCAATTATTGCAGCAATGGATAACATTTACGACTCTAGATCTTAAAAATAATATAACAAAAAAGATGAGAGAATTTCTCATCTTTTTTTATCTTTTATTTCTTTTGTTTAAACGCAATGTTGCTTGAGGTGGTTGATCTTCTTCAAGAGGAACTTCAGAAATAGGAGCAAATTGTTGTGTTAATAAAATTTCTTGATATTCTTTGTTGGATTCTGCAACCAATTTTTCTAAATTAGCTTTTGTTTCTTCATCAATAACTTCTGCTTCACTTCGTTTCTTCTTATCCCATTCAATAGAGTGTGATAGAAATAAAGAAGCTTTGGCACAAGTTGGACCAACAAATTCGTATAATACCGAAGAAGCCAATATGATGGTTGATAAAAGATTTCCTAAATCTGGTGGTAGCAATCTTTGACCTAATACAGATAATCCGATTGCAACACCTGCTTGAGGAATTAATGCCAAACCTAAATTATATTTTACATCCTTATGCTTTTTGGTTATTAAGCATCCTAGGAAAGCTCCTAAATATTTTCCAACAATTCGAATTAAGAAATAACTTACTCCAATAACTCCAACACTTAATAAAGTCTTTAAATTCAGCTTCATACCAGATAGTACAAAGAACAACATCATAATTGGTGGAGTAAAGTTGTCAATTTGGTGAAACAAATAGGTATCATCTGTAATATTCACATATACAGTACTAAATATCATACAAGATAACAAAGGAGAAACATTTAAAATAGAACATATAGCACATAAGGATAATAATGCCATAATCACAAGAATTAAACGGTTATCCTTGCTTCGCTTTGGATTTAATACAAAACGAAGAATAATAGCTAATAATATTCCTGCTACAACGGATAATATATTAAATCCAATTGGTTTAATAATGTCCATTGCTTGAAAGCTTCCTTCTGATGCAGTTGCTACTGCAGTTGCAATACTAAAGGCTAATAAACATACAATATCATCTAACGCAACCACTTGTAACAAAACATCTACAAATTCTCCTTTCGCTTTATATTGCTTAATTGTCATCATTGTTGAGGCTGGTGCGGTTGCTGAAGCTATAGCTCCTAATATTAAAGAGAATTGCCATGACATCTTAAAAAAGAAATGCATAGAGAGTGTGACTAAAATTGTTGCCATTAAGGCTTCAAAAACTGTTATAACAATGACTTTAGGTCCTGCTTTTTTTAATACCTCTTTTTTAAAAAATTTTCCAACTCCAAATGCTATAAAGCTCAACGCAATATCACTTACAAAGTCCATACTTACAACCATTTCTTCAGATACTAACTTTAAGCAATAAGGACCAATAAGTATACCTCCAATAATGTATCCACTAACATTAGGAAGTTTCAATAATTTAGTAACTCTTGTCATTAAGAAACCTACTAAAAGCATTATACTTAAGGAAATAAGTACTTTAGATGTAGTTGTAAGATCCTGATAAAACTGAAAATCAACCATACTATAACCTCATTAAAACAAAACTTTTTTATTTGTTATTGATTTTATTAAAAAAAAGGATTAAAATCAACTTATAATAAATTACATAGTTATAAAATTTACTTATATCAGGAGGATATATGATCACACAGCGTTTACAAACCTTACTTACAGTAGCTAAAACAAAAAACTATTCCAAGGCTGCAGATGAGTTGAATTTAACTCAACCAGCAGTTAGTTTACATATTAAACAATTGGAACAAGAATTAAATGTGAAGCTATTTAGAAGAATGAATCATAGCGTAGAATTGACAACAGAAGGGGAAATTGTCGTAAAATATGCTATCAGATTAAATAATATTTATGGAAATTTACAACAAGCCCTAAAAGACAATCAATTAAATATTAAACAATTAAACATTGGACTAACCCCTTCTGCAGAAAGCAGTATTATCAGTAGAATTTTAGCAAAATATTCCTTAGAAAAAGAAAATCTACATATAACGATAATTTCTGACACTATAAAAAATCTTTATACCAAACTTAAAAATTTTGAGATAGATGTAGCTTTTGTTGATGGTAAAATTATGGATGATCACTTAAATTATATTCTTTTAGATACGGACTCTTTAGTTTTAGCAGTATCAAATAACAATCCTTTATCAAAGAAAAAAATCATTTCTATTCAGGATTTAAAAAAAGAAAAATTAATTTTAAGATCAGAAGAATCTGGTACTACTTCTTTATTTGAACATCAATTAAATAGTGTAGATGATTCTTTACGTAATTTTGATGTCATGATGCAAATCGATAATATAGCAATGATTAAAGATTTGGTTAGAAACAATTATGGTGTTTCTATTCTTGCAAAAAGTGCTTGTTTAAGAGATTTAGAGAAAAACCATTTTAAAAGTGTTTCAATAGAAAACTTAAGTATGATTCGTGAATTAAATATAGTATATCATAAAGATTTTTCACATGTTGATATTTTAAGTGAAATTGTTTCTATGTATCAAAATGAAAAGAAACAATATTCATAGTTTATTCTGTTTTTTTGATAACAAAAAGTTCTAATTAGGTATTCTATAGGAAAACTTCTTTTGTGGAAAAACAAAAAGCCCTCTATCTTCTCAAACGAAGCTTAGTGGGCTATATATATTTTTTTTGCAATTCACCTATAGTTTTTTCGTCTTTCATAATTGCAAAGAGAAATTTCATCCATAAATACTTCTAAATTCTAGTTTATATTTATTCTATGTTTGATAGTATGACAAATCTCGGATAGATTTCCTGATACACCATCAAATTGATAATCACAAATCTCGTCATCAAACATACCATGCTTGCGTTCGAGCATTTGCTCAACTGGCACAGGTAAGTTGCCTCTCATTCTTTCCTTGAAACGGTCTTTTATTGTATCAATATCCGCTTTGACAAGTATTTTGACAGCTCCATCTGGTAGCAATCTAATATGCTCTTTTTCTGAAATGACATAGATAATATTTTTATCCATAAGTAATGCTTCTTTCAACTTCGTCTTAAACAACAAAATTGCTTCATTCTCTGACTTAGCCATTCTAAGATAATCTTTACCTGTAATTATCTCGGCGCCGATTGTATTTTTTATTGCCTCGGCAAGTGTGGATTTTCCACTACAATTTTCTCCAATAATTCCGATTACCATATTTATAGTCCCCTTTTCAAATTACTGTTTATTATTGTAATAATATACCAAAACTTAAAAATTTACAATTCATTTTTAAATCCAATATAAAAACGGCCAAGAATGGTCGTTTTTTTGAACTTATTCTTCAGTCGTTACTTCAGGTTGAGTAGTTTCGGTTGAAGTTGGATTTTCAGAATTTTGTTCATCCTCATCCATTTGTCTATCTACGATAGCTGTATTTGCGATAGATTGATCATCCTTAAGTTTGATAAGAATTACACCTTGTGTATTTCTTCCAGCTAAAGATATCTTATCAATATGCATACGAATAATAACACCTTTATCTGTTGTGATAATTA
>CAMWSQ010000014.1 GCA_947177025.1 uncultured Mollicutes bacterium
TTTTGAATAAAAGTTGCCGAAAATGACCGAATTATGCATTTTTTCAGTATAGTAAACATTACATTTCCTTTGTCAAGACAAAAAACGATAAATTTTTTTTATAAAACATATCAAAAAAATTAAATAGAATAATAATGTCCCTTTCATATTGTTTTCATTATTTTGAGGTGCTATCATTGAGGTACTTTCTCAATCAGAATATAAAATTATTAGGAGGGCTTATATTATGAAAATCATCAAAAGAAGTGGAACAGAAGTAAAATTTGATATTCAAAAAATAACTGATGCTATTCGCAAGGCTAATAGTGAGGTTATTGAACAAGAGCAATTAAGTGATGAGACTATTTTAGAACTTTCTAATAATGTATTAAAGGGCTGTAAAAAAGCAAAGTATTCTTTAGGTGTTGAAGAAATTCAAAATCTTGTTGAGAATGAACTGATGAGAATTCACGCATATAATGTTGCTAGAAAATATATTACATATCGTTATAAGAGAGCATTGATTCGTAAATCAAATTCCACTGATGAACAAATCTTAAGCTTGATTGAATGTAATAATGAAGAAGTGAAACAAGAGAATTCTAATAAGAATCCTACAGTAAACAGTGTTCAAAGAGATTATATGGCAGGCGAGGTTAGTAAGGATATTACAAAACGCTTCTTATTGCCAGAGGACATTGTAAAGGCTCATGAGGAAGGAATTATTCATTTCCATGATTCTGACTATTTTGCTCAGCATATGCATAACTGCTGTCTAGTGAATTTAGAGGATATGCTACAAAATGGTACAGTTATCAGTGAAACTATGATTGAAAAACCAAAGAGCTTTTCAACAGCTTGTAATGTTGCAACTCAGATTATTGCTCAAGTAGCATCTAGTCAATATGGTGGTCAATCTATTACCTTATCACACTTGGCTCCTTTTGTTGATATTTCAAGACAAAAAATCATTAAAGAGGTTCGTGAAGAATTTGCAACACAAGGGATTACTGCTACAGAAGATCAAATAGCTAAGGTTGCTGAAATGCGTGTTAAGAATGAAGTGAAAAAAGGCTGTCAAATGATTCAGTATCAGGTAGTAACATTAATGACAACCAATGGACAAGCTCCTTTTGTTACTGTATATATGTATTTGAATGAAGTTCCTGCTGGAAGAACTAGAGATGACTTAGCTATGATCATTGAAGAAATGCTTCATCAGAGAATTTTAGGAGTAAAGAATGAAAAGGGTGTATATATTACACCAGCTTTCCCTAAGCTTATCTATGTTCTAGAAGAAAATAACATTCATCCTGAATCTGAATACTTTTATTTGACAGAATTAGCTGCAAAATGTACTGCTAAGAGAATGGTTCCAGATTATATTTCTGAAAAAGTAATGAAGAACTTAAAGATTAATGAAAATGGTCAAGGAGATTGCTATCCATGTATGGGTTGTCGTTCCTTCCTTACACCAGATACAACCATTCATTTAGGCAATATCGCCAATGCATTGAATTATGTTGAAGGACAGGGAAAATATTACGGAAGATTTAATCAAGGCGTTGTAACGCTAAATTTGGTGGATGTTGCTTGTTCTTCTGGAAAAGATATGAAGAAATTCTGGGAGATTATGAACGAACGTCTAGAATTATGCTATCGTGCTTTAATGTGTCGTCATAAACGTCTATTAGGAACACCTTCTGATGTAGCTCCAATCCTATGGCAACATGGCGGATTGGCAAGATTAAAGAAGGGTGAAGTTATTGACCGTCTTCTATTTGATGGATATTCAACTATTTCTTTAGGCTATGCAGGTTTAAGTGAGTGTGTGAAATATTTAACTGGTGAATCACATACGACTGAAGCTGGAAGTAAGCTTGGCTTAGAAATTATGCAGGCTTTAAATGATGCTTGTGCTAAATGGCGTAAAGAAACGAATATTGCCTTCAGTGTATATGGAACACCACTTGAATCTACAACATATAAATTTGCAAAATGTTTACAAAAGCGTTTTGGTGTAATTCCTGGTGTAACAGATAAGAATTATATTACAAATAGCTATCATGTTCATGTTACAGAACAAATTGATGCATTTACTAAGCTTACATTAGAATCTAAATTCCAAAAATTATCTCCAGGTGGAGCAGTAAGCTATGTTGAAGTTCCAAATCTTCAAAACAATATTCCTGCAGTACTTGCTTTAATGCAACATATTTATGATACAATTATGTATGCTGAATTAAATACAAAAAGTGATTTCTGTCAATGCTGTGGCTATAGTGGAGAAATAGAAATTGTTACAGATGCAGATGACAAATTGGTTTGGAGATGTCCAAACTGTGGCAATACAGATGAATCTAAATTAAATGTTGCACGTCGTACTTGTGGATACATTGGTACACAATTCTGGAATCAAGGTAGAACACAGGAAATCAAAGAAAGAGTTCTACATTTATAATGAATTATGCAACAATAAAAAAATATGATATTGCAAATGGATTAGGTGTTAGAGTTTCTTTATTTGTAAGTGGCTGTACACATCATTGTAAAAACTGCTTTAATGCAGTTGCCTGGGATTTCAATTATGGGAATGTTTTTACTAAAGAAGTAGAAGATGAAATCATTGCTGCATTAAAACAACCAATGATTTCTGGTTTAACTTTATTAGGTGGAGAACCTATGGAACCTGAAAATCAAAGAGGATTATTTTCCTTTTTGAAGCGTGTGAAGTCCAGTGTTCCAGAGAAAACAATTTGGTGTTATTCTGGATATGTATTCGAGGAATTATTAAATGGGAAAGCCCATATTGATATCACAAATGAAATATTAGAAATGATTGATGTCCTTGTAGATGGAAAGTTTGTTGAAGAATTGAAGGATATTACTCTTAAATTTAGAGGGTCTTCCAATCAAAGAGTAATTGATTTAAAAACAACTTTAGCTACAAAACAAATTAGTCTTATAAATTTCGAGTAATTGTGGCTAAAAATAGCCACAATTTTTATAATTTATGGTATAATTTTATTAACTGAGAAAAAATATTAAAGGAGGTATTCTATGAGCACAATAGAACGATTGAATGAATTGAAAAAAATTTTAAATCAAGCTGCATATGAATACTACGTATTAGATCATCCTACGTTAGAGGATTATGAATATGATCGATATATGGAGGAATTAATTCGTATTGAAAATGAACATCCAGAGTGGAAAACAGCAGATTCTCCAACGAATAAAATTGGTGGAGAAGTACTAACTAAATTTGAGAAGGTTGTTCATACTACTAAGATGATGAGTCTAAGTGATGCCTTTAGCTTTGATGAGCTTAAGGATTTTGATGCAAGAGTCAAAAAGGAAGCTCCAACTGCCACCTATTGTTGTGAATTGAAAATAGATGGACTTTCTGTTGCTTTACGCTATGAAAATGGTTTTCTTGTATTAGGAGCTACGCGTGGTAATGGAGAAATCGGAGAGAATATCACAAATAACGTAAAGACGATTAAAAGCGTTCCTTTAAGTATAAATAAAACAAACTCTATCGAGGTTCGTGGAGAAATCTTCATGCCGAAAAAAAGCTTTCATGCTTTAAATGAAGAACGTGCCTTAAATGAAGAGGAATTGTTTGCAAATTGTAGAAATGCTGCTGCAGGATCAATTCGTCAGTTAGATAGCAAAATTGCTGCTAAACGTAATTTAGATGCTTTTCTTTACTATTATTTAGAAGAAGAGATTCCAACACAAATTCAAGCATTAGAAGCTATGAAAGAACTAGGCTTCAAAGTAAATCCACTATATCGCCATTGTAATACTATGGAGGATGTTTTTGCTTATATCAATGAGATGGGAGAAAAAAGAGAGTCTCTACCTTACGATATTGATGGTGTTGTTATAAAGGTCAATGAAAGGAATCTTCATCCTATTATTGGGGAAACTGTAAAATATCCAAAATGGGCAATTGCTTATAAATTCCCTCCAGAAGAAGTTAAAACAAAACTTTTAGATATTACCTATCAAGTAGGTAGAAGCGGAGTTATAACTCCAGTTGCCAACTTTAAACCTGTCTTTGTTCAAGGCTCTTTAGTATCTAAAGCTACCCTTCATAATGAGGACTATATTCTTATGAAGGATATTCATATCAATGATACAGTTCTTATTCGTAAAGCTGGAGATGTCATTCCAGAAGTAGTTCGTCCAATCAAAGAGGAAAGAACCTCAGAAATCATTCCTTTTAAAATGATTGATCTTTGTCCTTGCTGCAAAACTCCTCTAATGCGAAAACCAGGGGAAGCGGATTATTTCTGCACAAATCCAGATTGTAGTGAGAAGCAGGTAAACCGTTTGATTCATTTTGCATCTAAGCCTGCTTATAATATTGATTCTTTAGGAGATAAACTAGTGCTTCAATTATTTGAAGCTAATTACTTAAAGAGTATTGCAGATATCTTTACACTTAAGGATCATTATGAGGAACTGATCGCATTGCCAGGACTAGGTGTTAAAAGTATAGACCATTTATTAGAAGCTATAGAAGGGTCTAAAAAGAATAATTTAAACCAATTATTATTTGGTCTAGGTATCAAGCATTGTGGTGCTAAAATATCCACTTTAATTTGTAAAAGCTTTAAAAATATGGATAGCATAATGCATGCTACCTTTGAAGAAATTTCAAGAATCAACGATATAGGAGAAGCCATTGCCTATGAGCTTACAGAGTTTATGAAGCAAGAGGAAAATATCAGCTTGATTGAGCAATTAAAAACAAATGGCTTAAATATGGAGTATCAATCTTTAGAAGTTCATGAGAATTATTTTACAAACAAGAAATGTGTACTTACAGGAACTTTAGATTCTATGGGAAGAAATGAGGCTAAAAAGCTCATTGAAGGCTTTGGTGGTAGTTTATCTGATTCTGTAAGTTCAAAGACGGATATTCTTATTTTAGGTGCAAATCCTGGAAGTAAATACGACAAAGCCAAGAAGCTTGGAATTTATATTATGGAAGAAAAAGAGTTTTTAGAAAAAATTAACGAATAATTGAGGTGCTTTATGGATCACATTATCATTAAGGGTGCAAGAGAAAACAATTTAAAAAATGTTTCAATTGAGCTTCCTAAAAATAAATTTATTGTTATGACAGGTTTATCAGGTTCTGGTAAATCCTCTTTAGCCTTTGATACGATTTATCAGGAAGGTCAAAGAAGATTTGTAGAATCCTTATCTAGCTATGCAAGACAATTTATTGGTTCTATGGATAAACCAGATGTGGATAGTATTGAAGGATTATCTCCAGCAATTTCTATCGATCAAAAATCTACAAGTCATAATCCACGTTCAACAGTTGGAACAGTTACTGAAATTTATGACTATTTGCGTGTTCTTTTTGCTAGAATTGGTACACCCTATTGTCCTACACATCATATTCCTATTTCCTCATTTTCTAATGAACAAATTGTGAATAAAATTTTAGAACTACCAGAAGGCTCTAAAATCTATATTACATCTCCTGTTGTATTCCGTGAAAAAGGAGAACACAAGGCAATTTTTACGAAATATCTTCAGGAAGGATTTGTTAGAGCCATAGTCGATGGGAATTTACAGGATTTAGATCAGCCAACGGATTTAGAAAAAAATAAAAAGCATACGATAGAAATTGTTGTAGAACGTTTAATCATTAAAGAAGGAGTACGCAGCAGAATTGCAGAAGCAGTTGAGCTTGCAGTGAAGTATTCTAATGGATATGTTCAGGTGTATTGTAATGATGTTCCTACTTTTTATTCCACAGTTCATGCTTGTCCAGAATGTGGGTATTCCTTGGCTAGTCTAGAGCCTAGAGTATTTTCCTTTAATAACCCTTTAGGCGCTTGTCCAAGCTGTAATGGTTTAGGAAAGAAGCTAACTGTATCTCCAGATTTGGTTGTGGATGATTCAAAATCTTTAGAAAAGGGATGTATCATTCCTTATCGAAATCAGGATAAAGAAAATCTGAACAATGCAGAATTAGAACAGACCTGTGCATACTATAAAATTGATATGAAAAAGCCATTTAAGGATTTAACAGACGAACAAAAGAAAACGATTCTATATGGCTCTAAAGATAAAATCAGTTTCAAATTACGTTCTACCAGCGGTAGAATTCATGATAAAACAGATTTCTTCGAAGGAATCATTACGAATTTTCAAAGAAGATATGTTGAAACCAGCAGTGATTGGATTAGAGATTGGATAGAAACCTACATGGTGGAACATCAATGTGAAGCATGTAAGGGTGCAAGACTAAATCCAAGCATTTTGAATATTTTTATTGAAGATAAAAGCATCTATGATGTTTGTTCTATGCCAATCGATGAATTGTATGACTGGTTTAAATCCTTACAATTAAGTGAAGAAAAACAAGTTATTTCAAAGCTTGCTATTAAAGAAATTTGTGATCGTTTGCAATTTTTAAAGAATGTCGGATTGGAGTATTTAACGTTAAGCAGAAGTGCAGAAACATTATCCGGTGGAGAAGCTCAGCGTATCCGTCTTGCAACACAGATTGGTTCAAGATTAACAGGGGTATTATATGTTTTAGATGAGCCTTCTATAGGATTGCATCAAAGAGATAATGCACGATTAATTCGGACCTTGAAGGAAATGCGTGATTTAGGAAATACCTTGATTGTTGTTGAGCATGATGATGAAACAATGAAGGCGTGTGACTTTTTAGTGGATATTGGTCCTAAAGCTGGTATTCATGGTGGAGAAGTTGTTGCCAGTGGAACACCAGAAGAGATTATGCAATGTGAGAATAGTATTACTGGTGCGTACTTATCAGGGAAGATGAAAATAGAGGTTCCTAAGGAAAGAAGAAAGGGCAATAAAAAATCGATTAAAATTATTGGTGCTACAGAAAATAATTTAAAGAATATTAATGTGACCTTTCCACTAGGTCTCATTACCTGTGTGACAGGAGTTTCTGGCTCTGGTAAATCTACACTGGTTAATGAAATATTGTATAAGAATGCCTATGTAAAATTATATTCAGCAAAAAAGGTTTCTCCTGGAGCTGTAAAAAGAATAGAGGGCTTAGAGAATATAGACCGTGTTGTTCATATTTCTCAACAGCCTATTGGTAGAACTCCTAGAAGTAATCCTGCAACCTATACAGGAGTGTTCGATGATATTAGAGAATTGTTTAGTCAAACTACAGATGCGAAAATAAGAGGATATGATAAATCTAGGTTTTCCTTCAATGTTCGTGGTGGAAGATGTGAGGCTTGTTCTGGAGATGGTGTAAAGAGAATCTCTATGCACTTTTTACCAGATGTTTTTGTGCCATGTGAGGTATGTCATGGGACAAGATATCAACAGGAAACTTTAGATGTGAAATTTAAAGGAAAGAGTATAGCTGATGTTTTGGATATGACGGTTGAGGATGCAGTTGAATTCTTTGATGCATTCCCAAAAATCAAATCAAAGCTTCAAACCATTTATGATGTTGGTTTAGGATATATAAAGCTAGGTCAGTCCTCCACAACGTTATCTGGTGGAGAAGCACAGCGTGTTAAGTTAGCATATGAGCTTCATTCCAAGATTTCACCAAAGTCCTTATATATTTTGGATGAGCCAACAACAGGACTTCATGTAGATGATATTAAGCGTCTTATGGAGGTTATAGCTAGAATTGCTGATGCAGGGGCAACAGTTATTATTATTGAGCATAACTTGGATGTAATTAAGCTTGCAGATTACATTATAGATTTAGGCCCAGAGGGTGGAAATCGTGGGGGAACTGTGCTTTTTGAAGGAACTCCAGAGAAATTGGTAAACCATCCTGAGTCTTATACTGCAAAATATTTAAAGCCTTTATTAAAGTAAAATCTCTATCATAATAGAGATTTTTCTTTTATTCTCTTTGGTTTAGGCAAAATCATTTGCTAAAAACCCATTATTATTATATAATAATAAGGTATGGACATTTTTTAGGAGGTGAGGAATAGATGAATGAAAACAAAAGAAATCAGTTAAAGCAGTCTCTTGAAGAAGCTAAGAATAAATTAAAAGAATTGAAATCAACTAATCCAGATGGGAACTATGAAGAGTTAGAACGAATGATTCAAAAAATGAATGATTTAATATATCTTCCAAATTCGACAAATACAAATGCATTTCTCGCACTTATAAAAGTCTTATTGGCCTTTATCTTATCCTATGTCGTTATTACAGTTTTTGTGGCAGTTACATTTGGCTTAATGTATTTTATTTTAAATCCAATAGAACCAACTCAATTTATTACAATAGTTCCAATTACCTCTTTGATTCTATTTTTATCCTTTCGGATTGGAAGTCTTCTTTCTAACCATTTTGCGAAAAATCATCCCATCCTCGCATTATTCATTTTTAGTGGAATGGTAATTTGGGTTTTAGCCCTTATAGATAATGCATATATACATTTATGTGGTAATTTTAGTGATTCATTGCTGCTAGCCTCAGCACAGGTCATTATTGGACTCATATTGGATTTGTATGTTGCACAAAAAATTATTTTATATGTAGGAGATTCGTTATGAGTTATATTACGATTGAGCAATTAGTTAATGACAATAAATTAGAATTAATCAGTGGTAAAGAGGGACTCTCTAGACGCTGTGTAGAAGAAATGATTGCAAGACCTGGCTTGGAATTTTGTGGATTTTTTGATTATTTCGATTCTAAGCGTGTAGTTCTAGTTGGATCTAAGGACGCATCTTTCTTAAGTAAATTGGATCCTGAGGTCATCGAGAAGAATGTTCGAAAAATTTTTGAATTTAAGCCACCTTGTATTGTGTTCAGTTTGAAGGTTGTTGTTCCAGAAATCTTTAAAAAACTTGGCGATGAATATGGAATCTGTGTTTTAAAAAGCAATTTAAGAACAACACCAACCTCTTCCAAGCTATTTAATTATTTACAGGATCATTTGGCAGAAACTGTATCTATTCATGGTACATTCCTAGATATTAATGGTATGGGGACTCTAATCATAGGTAAAAGTGGTATTGGTAAATCTGAAACATCTTTAGATTTAATTAAGCGTGGTCATCAATTGATTGCAGATGATTTAGTCGAGATAATGGAAAAAGAACCAGGGAACCTTATTGGACGTGCACCAGAAATTCTAAAACGATATATGGAAATCAGAGGAATTGGTATCGTAGATGTTGTTACGATGTTTGGAGCAGGGGCTTATCGTGAACGTAAAAATTTGCGATTGGTTGTAGAACTTGAGGCATGGAATGAGGATAAATACTATGACAGATTAGGACTTGAGGAACAGAAAATCAAGTATTTTAATACAGAAATTACTAAAATTACAATTCCTGTATTACCTGGTAGAACAGTTTCTTTATTAGTTGAATCTGCAGCTATGAATGAGAAGCTTAAGCTATTAGGACATAATGCAGCCTTAGAGTTTATTCAAAAGGTAGATTCAAAAGCTGAAAAAGGAGGACAAGAGGATGATTAATTATATAAACCCATCGTTTTCTTTATTTGGTTTGGAAATCAGATGGTATGCTGTCTGTATCTTATTAGGCGTAGTTTTGGCAGTACTTGCTGGTGTAAGAGAAGGCAAAAAAATCGGAATTCCAAGTGATTATATCTATACTGGAGTTGTTATTGTTCTTCCTTGTGCTATACTTGGCGCTCGTCTTTGGTGGGATATTTTCAATACAGATAAGATTCATTCTTTTACAGATGTTTTTGCAATATGGGATGGTGGACTAGCTATTCAGGGAGGAGTATTAGCTGCTCTTATAACCATTTATATTTATTGTAGAGTCAGAAAGTTTTCTTTCTATCGTATTTTAGATGTAGTTGCACCAGGATTTCTTATTGGACAAATCTGTGGTCGTTGGGGAAACTTTTGTAACCATGAGCTATATGGACCTATTGTAAAGAATGTAGAGTTGTTTAAGACACTATTACCAAGCTTTATCACAGAGAATATGTATATTACAGATCATGGAGTTGCGGCCTATCGTCATCCAACCTTTTTATATGAATCTCTGTTAAATTTAGTTGGTCTAGTTTTAATGTTTATTGCTAGAAGAAAGTTTAAAAAACTAGAATCAGGAGATTTAATCGGTGGGTATTTGGTATGGTACGGACTTGTAAGAATTCCAATTGAAGTATTAAGAAGTAATAGTGGAGCAAATGAGATTCTAATGGCAGGACCAATTCCAATGTCTATTTTAATTAGTATTCTCTTTATCGTTTCTGGAGTTGCCCTTTTAGTCGTAAAACGGTTTGTTGGACCAAGAACAAATTATCGTGAATTGATGCAATCTATTCAGGAAAATCGATATGATACAATTTTATTTGATTTAGATGGAACTTTATTAAATACTCGCGAATTGATTAATCGTAGTTTTGTTCATACATTCGAGCATTTTCGACCAGATATGGTATTATCAGATGAGGATTTAGATTCCTTCTTTGGACCATCCCTAAGACAAACCTTCTCTAGATATAGTGAGGATGAAAAAGAAATTGAAGAAATGGTAAAGTATTACCGTGAATTTAATGTAGCGATGCATGATGAATTAGTAACTGCTTTTCCAGGGGCAAAAAGCTTAATTCGTTCCCTTGCTCACAAGGGATATAAGGTTGGAGTTGTATCCTCTAAAAAAACAGATCTTGTGGAACATGGATTAGAGATTTTCGGTATGCTTGAGCATGTTCGCATTGTGATTGGAGAAGAGGATGTAACAAATCCAAAACCAGACCCAGAGGGTATTTTAAAGGCTATGGACGCCCTTCATAGTAAAAAGGCTTTGTATGTGGGCGATGGAGTAGGCGATATAGAAGCAGGGAAAAATGCTCAGATTGATACGGTTGGTGTATTGTATTCTGATCGTAAGGATAAAATACTTGCTGCTGAGCCAAGCTATACAATTCATAGCTTAAATGAAATTATGACAATTTTAGTGGAGTAGAGTATGAGCTTTTCATTTGATGTGAAGGAAGATATTTTAAAATTGAATATGGACTCTTCCTCACATCTTATTGAGCTAGAGTCCTGGCTAAGACTTGCAGGGGAGATTTATTTAAATCCGATTCGTCTTGCTTTTTCTAGTTCCAATTTACATATCCTACGATATTATGTAGGTATTTTAAAGCAATTTTATTCAAACATCAGTTTTGAAATTGCTTCTAAACAACAAAAAAAATTGAATAGAAAAACAATCTACTCCTGTATTATTGAAACCAATGCGGAAGGTATCATTGATGAAATGAATCTTCTAGAACCGATTTCTATCCGTAAGGATGAAATACTGAATGAGGTTAATTTTACACGTGCTTATTTGCGTGGAGCCTTTCTGGCAAAGGGAAGTGTAAATGATCCAAACACCTCCAATTATCATCTTGAGATTACAGTGGATAAAGAAATAGAAGCCTTATTTATTCAGCGCTTAATGAATGTATTTAATTTAAATGCTAGAATTGCTAAAAGAAGAAATCATCTTATTATATATATAAAAGAAAAGGATAGAATTGTAGAGTTTTTAAGAAGAATTGGAGCTAACGTTACAATGAATGAATTTGAGAATGCCATCATCAAGCGTGAGCTATCTGCCAATGTCAATCGTTCCTTGAACACGGAAATTGCCAATCAGCAAAAGACCAACCGAAGCTCTGTAGAACAAATGGAATATATTTCTTATTTGGAATATAATTATCCTTTGGAACGTTTAGATTCTAAGCTATTAATGGTAATGAAGGTTAGAAAAGAAAATAAAGAGGCTTCTTTAAATGAGCTAGTAGATATCATTAATGAAACATACAACGAAAATATTACAAAGTCTGGGTTAAACCATCGACTTCGAAAAATCAAGGAAATTGCCTTAGATTTAAGGGCTAGAAAGGAAGAATAGAATGCGTATCGGAATTGACTTGGTTGAGCATAAGGATATGGAATTTCGTGATGAACGTTTCATCCGTCATGTTTTAACAGAAAAAGAAATTGCATATTATAATTCCATAACAAATAAAAAAAGAAGGATAGAATATCTATCCTCTCGTTTTGCTTGTAAGGAAGCTATCTTCAAATGCTATCCATCAAATATAGCATTTCAAGATATCACAATCCTTAACTATTCAAATGGAGCACCTTATGCCTTGATTCAGAATCAAAGCACGAATCTCCAGATTAGTTTATCTCATACAGATAACTATAGTGTAGCAGTTGCTATTCTTCCATTAAATGATGACGATTAGGTAAGAATAAAGCTACAATATTAAATAAGGCACAAATACCAATGAAGATATAAACAGTTCTTGTTAGAACGGAGCCTTCGTGAAATAACCATGTAACAATATTAAAATTAAATATTCCTACAACGGCCCATGCGATACCACCGACAATGGTAAATACAAGGGCTATTTTTTGTATTATTGACATTCTCCAATTCCTCCTTCGTTAGTTAGTTTTAACGAAAAAGTTTTACTTTATGCATAGTTAAAGTATTTTACGCATATTGTTTATTGATTATAGAAGATGGGTGGAAAAATGAAAAAAATAATTGGTTTACTAGTTTTAAGTTTATTAGTATTAGTAGGTTGTAAAAGTAAGGATAACGTAGATGAGGTTACAAGAGTTACCAACTATCTATCTGGCTTGAGTTCATACAGTCTCACCTCTAACATGACAATTCAAAGACCAGACAAAAATGTCAGTGTTAAGGTTGAAGTAGACTATTTGTCACCTTCCTACTACAAAGTTTGCTTTAAGGGAGATAATGAGCAATACATTATTAAAAACGATTCAGGTGTTTATGTGATTACACCTTCCCTTAATAAGGAATTCCGTTTTGACAGCAATTGGCCATTAAATAGCTCACATGCATATCTTTTGGAAGCAATCAATAAAGATATTAAGGCTGACCAGGAAGCAAAAGGTAGTGTAGAAGGATCAGATTATGTGGTAGAATGCAAAATCACACATAAAACAAATCAAAAGTTAAGTAAGATGAAATATGTTTGTGATTCTGATTTTAAGCCTAAAAAAACTTCGTTCTTAAATGATAAAAATGAAGAATGTATCGTTGTTGATTTTGATACATTTACTCCAAATAATAATTTAGGAAAAGATAATTTCAATGAGAAAAAATATTTAAATACTCAGGAAGAAAAGCCAAATGAAGAACAAACTTCTTTAACACTTACAGCAGGGTATGTTGTTGAAGGAAGTACATTAGCTTCCTCAAGTATAAAGGATGATACAACAATTCTATGCTATGGCGGAGAAAGTGCTTATACCATCATTGTATCTAAGGTAGAGGTTACAGATGAGGTTGTTGCAATTGATACATATGATAGTGTTGAATTCTTACAGTGTGGATTGGGA
Source organism: uncultured Mollicutes bacterium (assembly GCA_947177025.1). Lineage (GTDB taxonomy): Bacteria > Bacillota_I > Bacilli_A > Acholeplasmatales > Anaeroplasmataceae > Pelethenecus. The sequence continues at coordinate 13,346 of CAMWSQ010000014.1, forward strand.
TTCCTAAGTGAAAATACAATGAAGTACTATAATGGAAATTATGAAATTACAATATTCTCAACTCAGTTGACAGTAGAAGATTATATTAATGTAGCCAATAGTATAACCTTAGCTTAAATTTTTTAGACATTCCTAAAAGGGAGTGTCTTTTTTTATTTATCTTTCTGTTTTCAAAATAATCCTATAAAGAAAAGAAAAATTAGTTGTTTATTCTTGAAATTTTCAGCATTTTATTTTATAATATATTAGATGTTTACTATAGGAGGGATCAGGCTTGGCTAGATCTGTTAGAAAGGTATCTCGTGTAACAACGAAGGACCAACAAAAAGAAAGAAAATTAAATAAGAAAATCCTTATTATCATATGTGCAGTACTACTTGTAGCTATCGGTTTAGGTGTAGGATTAGGAGTATACTTTGGAACAAAGGGAAATGATTCGACTTATGTTTCAGATAAGATATATTTTAATGAACCAACAAAGGATACGGCTGGTCATGAGGTAGTATTTAATAAAGATAATTATCAATCTATCAAGAGATATATTAAGGATGGTATCAAGGATAAAGATGGAAATAAAAATAATTTAGAAGATATTTTCATTTTTGTATATGATGGTTCTGCATTTTTTGCAGATGAAAAGGACGAGAATAATTATAACGAAAACTATGTAAAATTAATTACTCGTCTTGCAGATTTACAATATCAGGTAGATCAAGCAAAGGCAGCAGGATTGTTGCTTGAATTATATGTTGTTGATGTTTCTGTTGATTTAGAGACGAATGTAGATATATTGATGGATTCATCATTTGGCTCATTCTATTCAGATGATGAAGAATTTTATGAACCAGCATTTATTTATATTAAGGGTGACCAATTTAAATCAAAGGTTGAGTATAATGAAGAATCCCATACGATTTCTACGAGTGATTGGGAAGATGTATTAAGCTCATCTATACTTTATGCAATCAATTATATTGAATATTTAAAAACAGTAGCATAAAACAATAAGTTAGGCCTCATTTGAGGCTTTCTTTTTTAGGAGGAACATATGAACGAGACAATTATTGAAAGTATTGCAAAAAATTTAAAAGTAAAAACAGAGCAGGTTCAAGCTGTTCTGGAGCTACTAGAAAATGATCATACTGTGGCATTTATTGCAAGATATCGTAAGGAAGTCACTGGAGGATTGGATGAAGAACAAATCCGTGTAATTGATGATGAATATCAATATGGGCTTTCTTTACAAAAAAGAAAAGATGATGTCATTCGTTTGATAGATGAAAAAGGCTTGATGACAGAAGAATTAAAGGAACAAATCCTAAGTGCCTCTAAGCTGATTGAGGTTGAGGATTTATATCGTCCATACAAGGAAAAGAAGAAAACTAAGGCCACGACAGCAATTGCTCTTGGATTAGAGCCTTTAGCTGATCTTATGCTGAGTCTTCCTCGTACTGGAGATAAAATGGAGATTGCTTCACAATATATTACAGATAAGGTAGTATCCGCTGAAATGGCTATTGAACAGGCAAAATATATTGTTGCAGAAAAAATTTCAGATAATGCAGAATATCGTAAGCATATTCGTGAAGCTGCTTTAAAATATGGAACGATTAGCTGTAAAAAGAAAAATAATGAATTAGATCCAGAAGAAAAATATAAGAATTATTATGAAGCAACAGAGCGTTTGGCTTTTATTAAGCCACATAGAGTTTTAGCAATTAATCGTGCTGAAAACGAGGATGTTATTTCTGTTTCCGTTGGATTACAGCCAGAACGTGATGTTGAGCATATTCGATATAATGTTACACATAATTACAATTCTATATTTAATGAGGAATTGGTGGATTCTATTACGGATGCATATAAACGTTTAATCGCTCCATCTATTCAACGTGAAATTCGTGTAATATTAACAGAAAAAGCAGAAGAACAGGCTATTCATATTTTCTCTCTTAACCTACAGCATTTATTATTACAGGCTCCAATGAAGGGACATGTAGTATTAGGAGTTGATCCAGCCTTCCGTACAGGCTGTAAATTGGCTGTAATTTCCCCTCATTCTAAAGTATTAGAGATTGGCGTAATTTATCCTAATGAAAGAGCCAAAGGGGCTACAATAGATCCTAGAGTTTTAGAAAAATCAAAAAAGACTTTAATTGATTTAATTCAAAAATATAAGGTTGAGATTATTGCAATTGGAAATGGTACCGCAAGTAGAGAAACAGAGAGTTTTATTGCAGAAGTAATTAATGAAAATAAATTATCTGCAAAATATGTTGTAGTTAGTGAAGCAGGGGCTTCAGTATATTCAGCTTCTCCATTGGCTATGGAAGAATTCCCAGATTTATCTGTAGAACAACGCTCTGCAATCTCCATTGCTAGAAGAATTCAGGATCCACTTGCAGAGCTAGTTAAGATTGAACCAAAGTCAATTGGTGTAGGACAGTATCAGCACGATATTGCTCAAAACAGATTGTCCAAATCCTTAGAGGATGTTGTTGTGGATGCAGTAAATAAAGTTGGTGTAAATTTAAATACATGCTCACCATCCTTACTTAGCTATGTTTCAGGCTTATCTAAAGGTGTTGCACAAAATATCATTAATTACCGTGAAGAAAATAATCAGTTTAAGAGCCGAGAGGAATTAAAAAAGGTTGCTAAACTTGGACCTAAAACCTATGAGCAGTGTGTAGGCTTTTTAAGAATTCTAGAAGGTACGAATCCTTTAGATATGACACCAATTCATCCAGAGAGCTATAAAAAAGCTGAAGCTATATTGAAAAAAATAAATTGCTCTGCTAACGAGATTGGTAGTGAGAAGATTCAAGAGGCAGTAGCCACATTAGATAAGGAACAATTGAAAAAAGAAATTGATATTGACTCATATACTTTAAATGACATCTTAGACGCGTTTGTAGCGCCTTTAAGAGATATTCGTGATAGTTATCCAGGATTGAAGCTTAGAAGTGATATTATGCATTTTGAGGATGTTAAAATTGGGGATGAGCTAGATGGGATTGTTCGTAATGTTGTAGATTTCGGCGCTTTTGTTGACTGTGGCGTTAAATATGATGGATTGCTTCACATATCTAAAATGTCTACTCAAAAGGTAAACCATCCAACAGATGTCTTAAATGTTGGAGATGAAATCCATGTCTATGTTGTAGATATAGATTATGAAAAGCATAAGATGGGATTATCTTTATATAAAATGTAACTAGTAAAAATTTTCATAAAAAAGCCTATCCTTAAGAACAAATAAGGGTAGGTTTTTTTAATGGTAAAAAGCTAGAACAAAAAAACGTCAAACTAGCTTTGACGTTTTATTATTGAAATATATTTTATTTCTGATAAGGTCTATCCCAGTTTAATGAGCCATCGTACCAAGTTTCAAAATCATCTTCTGTATCGTATTCTTGAGAAGTACGCTTTAAATATCCCTCATAATTACTTAATTGTTGAGACAATAATGCATTATTTGAAACGGAAATATTTAGTTCCTTAAATAATAGGAAGTTTTGGAAGCTAGTAGATGTGTAACGAGTAATAGCATCATCAAACATAGAACTTAATACATTACGTAATGAAGTATCAAGAGTAGAAGTTAATCCCTTTTGTTTTTGAACATAGTAAGTGAAGAATTGATTAATTGTTGCTTTCTTTTCATCACCGCTATTTTCTGCCTCATTATAAGTATTAGGAACAATTACATAGATATTATCATCTGTAGTATCCTTATCTTTTTCATTTAAAAGAATTTCAATGTTCTTGTAATAACCATATTGATCTGAAGAAGCAGTACTCTTTGTTGTAGAAGGAGTCGTAAAGCTATTAACTACTATCATGTGATATCCAAATTGAGTAGCACATAAATCGTCAATTGAAGCAGGAACATTCTCACCACTTTTTATAAAGTAGAATTTAGATTTATTATTATCAATAGTTAATTTATTTTCTACAGCATTTTTATATAAATTCTTAACATAATCACCGAATTCTTTAACATAGGTTCCAACATTGCTTTGAGTTGTATCTCCACTAGAAGATAGAGATTCAGCAGTTAATAAGAAATTGTATTTCTTATAAGATGCCCAAGTTTCTTCTGGATTAGAGAATAAAGCTTCATTACGGTTATATGCTCCTACAATATACTTTAAAATTTCTAGAGTAGAATTTGAAGCAGTTAACTCTTTACAATTTGCTTCTGCATAAATTGCTCTAGAAAGAGCTAGTAATGCAGCATTAAATTCTGTTTCATTTACATTCTTTAAGAAATCCTTAGGATCATCAGGGCTACCATCACCATCATCATCAATATAGATTAAGATATGGTCAATATTGATAGAGAATAGGTTTGTATAATTTTCATTTCCAGCAGCCAACAAATTATTTAAAATATTTAATTTGTCATAATCTATGTCATGACTATCAGGATATGTTCCATCCTCTTGCTTCAAAGCCCATTCATCAAATACATTTTGAGATAGATATTTATTTAATAAAGCATTAGAAGCAATTTTATTAAACTTTAAGACATTTTCTTTTGTAGAATAACCATAATTAGCAAGTAAGAATAATTCTAGTCCAACAGAAGAAGGATAAGAAGCATTTTCATTTTTATTGAATGTTTGAATCTCTTTATTCAATGCATCTTCAATATCACTAATATCATCTGCCTCTAGTAAAACATCCTTAAACTGATAGATATATTCTAATTTGAAATATTCTACTACGATTTCTAAAGCACTAAGCTTTGTTTGTTCTTCATAGAAATTCTGAACAGAATATTCAGTAGTGTTTGAAACTTTGGTATCTGGATTTTCATAAGTGATTTTAAAAATCAAATTGTTATTAAAATCAGAAGGTTTAATCAAAGTATAATCATCAGAATATGTATTCTTGAATTGAAGTTCAAAATATGGATCATAAATTTCAATATCAGCATTTTTAATTCTGGTTTCTAATAGCTTTGAGGAATAAGAAGATAGTTTTGATTCAATTATCTTTTCTCTAACATCTGCCTTAACAGCAGCAAATGCAGTCTCATAATCCTTTAATTTATTCCATTCAACTTGATCATCATAAGGTTTAATATCATAAGTTTTATTTAAATTAAACTCTGTAGCTCCACGATAAACCATAACATATTTGTTGTTTTGATTAAATGGCTGTTCGATATAGTTGAAAGATTCTTTGTCAGTTCTATCATCCTTTAAAGTAATTGTAACTAGATTAGAGATAGAAGAAGACATATCAGATAATTCATTTTTATATTCATCTACAGTAAATAATGTTTTAGTAGAATCAGTATTAATGAAAGGATTTTGAACAGTAATTGGTGTTCTATAGTTATAATATGTGTTGTATAATTCTACATAGAAATTCAATGCATTATTATCATTTAACATACCTACTTTATTTTGAACAGCAGTAATAACATTTCTAGCTTCATTCAAATTATTGAATTGAATTACAATGGCACGATATGTACCATATGTTTTTTGGTTTGTATTATAGTATGAAGTAAGATCACTTTCAGAAATGTAATTTGTGTTTGTTACTTCTCTATTTTCATCCTCTTCATCAGGAATCTTTTCTTGATCTGCAATTTTGTCTAATGCATCTTTTGCAGCTTTATTCATTGCAATAGAAACTAATTCGTCATCAATTACTTCCTGTGGGATATAACTGAATTTAATCTTGTCATCTCCCTTATCGGTAGAAGAGAAGCTTAAACAATTTTCTTTTGTAACTAGAATTCCTTTATTACTAGATGAATCAATATATTTTTGAATTAAAGTCTCTAAATCCTCATCTTTTAAGTCTTTTAAAGCTTTATAAGATTTTGTTTCAAAAATAGCACTTGCATAGGAATCAAAAAGCTCTTGTTCATAATCATTGATTTCTGAATCACTTAGATTAATTTGAGATTTAACAAAGTCATATTCTTCTTTAAACAATGCTTTTCTGATTTGCTTAGATATTGTTGAAAAGCCTTTAGATCTTAGTCTGTCGTAGAATACTTCGTTTGTAAGTTTTGAGTCACCATCTGAAGCAATAACAGCAGAAGTATCTAGATTTGAAAGAGGTACTGTTGTATTTCTAACGTCTTTACCTCTACAAGATGCTAAGGAAATCGCTAGTAAAGCAGCACTAGAAAGTATGAATAATTTATTATGTTTTTTCATTATGCATCCTCTCCTTCAGTTAAAAGAATTTCAGCAACGATTTTTTGTAAATCACTCCACCAGTTTTCATAGGTTTTCAAAGTGTTTGTTGGATCTTCATCAAAATAGATGTAAATATAATCGTCTGCAATATTATGATTAATATCAAGGATTTCTTGATATCTTTCTTGATTATCATAGAAATTCAAAGCACCTGCTTTAGTTTCAATCAAGTATACTATAACATCTCTTTGTGTTTCATTTCCTGTATATCTTGTGATTACTGGAGCTAAGAAACTAGAAATAGCAGAAGATAAAGCAGCTGGAGTTAAATTTGAAGTAGAAGAAGAAACATATTCTAAAACATATAAACGAATTTGTTCTAGAGTAAGAGGTAGAGTTTTTCCTTCTTTACCTTCAACTTCATTATAAACACTTCCGATTTGATGATATTCCTCATTATAGTAAACAGAAATATCTTCGAAAATTCCTAACTTATCATCTTCCTTTTTGAATTCAGCAGATGGCTTAAATTCGGCAGAAGTAATTAAAAGTAGATTATATCCATCTTTTGTCTCTAAAATTTCAGTATTTGGATTTTGTAAATCTTCTAAATACTCTGTAGGAGTAGTTTCATTAATACTATATGCTGGTTCAGATTCAGGGTCATGAATCTTTAATAATCTTTCCTTAAGAGCAAAATCTAGAGAAGTAGTACTATTGTCAGCACTGATTTCTTCCATTTCAACATTTAATCCAGCCTTACGATATTCTGCCCATTTGTTTTCTGGAGCAATTGGATTATTTTCGAATTTAGCACGTGCAGATTCATTAATTTCTGTAACGATTGAAGAAAGTGCTGTATCATGAGAACCAGTAGTAGAAGCAACTTCATTATAAATTTTGTGAATTAGTTCTTTAGCTAATTCTTTTTGTGTTGCTGACCATGTATCAACATCATCTTTTTCTGAGTTATCATCAGCATCAATATATACTACTAATCTTTTACCACTAATAGTAAAGTAATTATTATAAATGTTATCGGAATAAGATTTGAAAAATTCTAATAGTTTGTTTGAGTTATAGTTTGTTAAAAGCTTTGCTGCAGCTTCATTTACACGATAATTTTCAGCAACAATTTCGTTAATGTCTGCAGAATGGAAATAAAGCATCATAAAGTTATATTTTCCAATAGAAGAAGGATAACCACTTGAACTGTAATAATTATTAGAGAAAGCAGCTAAAACATATTCTAATGATGTTTTATAATCTTTAATTTTTTTGGAGGTTTCTTCATAAGCCTTTGTATTTTTTACCACTTGCTTACTTAATAGGTTAATAGCAGTAGTAGTACCACTTTGTCTTTCTAAAATGTTAAATACACCATCAGAAAGAGCATTTTGATCTTCTAAATCTTCAACAATATTTAAATTCCATGTTTTCTTATCATATTTTAAAGTAGCAATAACGTTGCTGTTTGGAGCTTTACCGTAAGTTTTTGAATAGTCTGAATTGCTTGTAGCATAAGAAATTTCTAATGCTTCATCGTAAATACTAACTTGAACTTTGTCAGTTCTTTCTTTTACAGCATTATCAATTTGAGTTTGTCCAACCTTGTCTACTTTTAAAAGATTCTCAATTTCAAGTTTTAATGCATCATCTTTAGCAATATTTTCATAAAGAACATCATCTACAATATTCTTATTATAGATATCTGCATATTTTTCTTCTTCCTTTAATCCAAATTTGAATGCAATCCAATAAGAACTATTATAAGTTTGAGTAGAAGTAGAATAGCAAACATCCTCTGAAGTAGTATCTTCTGAATAAGGTAAACTTAAGGTTTCATATAAATAAGTTGAGAAAGAAGAAGATATTTTGTCAATTTCTTTTCTTGTATAAATCGTATCTACATCATAAATATTCTCGTGACTTAACAATGTATTTCTAATTTCATCTAAAGCTTCTTTTTGTTCACTGTCTGTTAAAATCTGTGACTTTTCACGGATATCTTCAGTAATTGTTATTAAATCTTCTACATTGTCAAATTTATTTGTAAAAGAATCAGGTAAAATCATATCACGATATCCATGGTACAAATAGTTATACATTTGAATATAAATTTGAGCAATAGCCAATGTATTTAAGCTTGAACCTTCTAGATCTCTTAATTCACTTGTTGTTAATTCGTCATAATATGTACAATAATCTGTGAAATTTCTATCTCCACGTGGAACAAATACGAACGTATTGTTATATGCCTTTAAGCCAAATGCACGAAGAGTAGAAGTGAATTCTTTGTCTGTTGAGAAGTGAATTAAAATAAGGTTTAAATCAGATTGATTTGCAAATTTAGACTTAAACTTATTTGTATAGTCTGCTTTTGAGAAGTAGCCTAAATCATCTTCATCATTTGTATCACGATTGTCATATGCATCCTTGATATCTTCTTCCAAAACAGAATACGCTAACAATTCTTTAGCTAAAGATTGATAATATATAGTTTTTAATTCTTTTGCTATAGTTACATAATATTTTCTGTGTTCTGTATTGTTTGCTGCTTCAGTAACACAATCGATTAATGGAATGGATTTCTTATTATGGCTTTCATCTTCAATTTCGATTTTGTTAATATTATAATTTGTGAAGATTTCATCACAGTATTTTGCAACTAATTTTTTTGCATCATAAGGATTTAAATCCGCAATCTTTTCATAACTATTTTCAGAATCAAAATTGTAATTGTAAATATCCTCTATAACATAATCTTCTAGACGATCTTCATAAGAATCCTTTAATTTAGTAAAATTTTCATCTGTAAGATTTTCATCAAAAAGCTTTTTTTCCTCGTCAGTAAGGTCTGTATAAGACTTACTCATAACGATTTCAACTTTTTTAACGTAATCTTTCATTACAACTTCTGTAATTTTGTCTGTTAAGATGCTACTTGCATTCCATCTAAATTCGTTCCAAAGGTCACCCTTAGTTACTTTATATTGTCCTGCAGAAGCATAGACTGTATCTTTATCCAGTTTTCCTGTTGGTTTCCCTGCTGAACTACACCCAGAGAGTGTTATAATTAAAGCGAGAAAGGAGACCAACAACCCTATTCGCCGTATTTTAAATTTTAGTTTTTCTAACATATTTCGATAACTCCTTTTTATTAGAATTTCAAACCATAGCACTATATATAATATCATTATTGAATGCAAATTGCAATAAATAACTTTATTTTCAACAAAATTATTTCATTTCATAGGCAAATAATACTAGATTAATTTATATTATTTCATAATATAGTAGTAGAAAGGAAAGGAGGTGCCACATCTATGGCAAACTGTAATTCTAATGAATATGGATATGCATTAATTTTAGTATTATTTATTTTACTTGTCATTATTGGTGCAGCTTGGTTAGCATAAGGCTTCCTT
>CAMWSQ010000015.1 GCA_947177025.1 uncultured Mollicutes bacterium
ATAGCAGGATATACAACCGCATCCGTCGGTATATGATAAAGTAGAATAGAACACACGAACACAACTGAAAACAAAACAAATATAATGATTGAACTTTTACGCTGTTTTATATAAGAAAAAAAGAATTTGATTTTACAATATCATGAAAGTGATATTGCAGATGCCTTAGTCAATCTTAGTCAGGAACAAAGACTAAAGCTTTATCATATTTTAGGAAAAGAAAATGTTTCTGAAATATTTACTTATCTAGATAATGTTGCAGATTATGTTGAAGAATTAGATCAAGAAAATGTTGCAGATATCATTGAATTGATGGATTCCGATGATGCCATTGATGTCCTAGAAGAATTAGATGAAGAGGACCGTAAAGAAATTGAATCTTTAATGGAACCTGAATCCATAGAAGACATTAAACTGATTGATCAATTTGAGGATGAAGAAATTGGTAGTAAAATGACGACAAATTTCATTTTGATATCAAAGACCAATACGGTTAAAACAGCAATGAAGAAGGTCATTCGAGAGGCAGCTGTCAACGATAATGTTTCTACAATTTATGTAGAAGATGAGTATCATCATTTCTTTGGAGCTTTGGATTTACGTGATTTGATTATTGCTAGAGAAAATGATGATTTGGTTTCTTTGATGAAACAAAACTATCCTTACTTTTATGCAAATGAAGAAGTTACAGATTGTGTAAATCGATTAAAGGATTATGCCCTAGACTCCTATCCTATTTTAAATGCTAAAAATGAAATCATTGGTGTTGTTACATCAGATGATGTTATTGAGGTTTTGGATGAGGAAATGGGAGATGACTATGCTAAGCTCGGTGGTTTGACTGAGGAGGAAAGCTTAAAGGAATCTATTTTCTCTTCAGTGAAAAAAAGATTACCATGGCTTGTTGCGTTATTATTTTTAGGACTTTTAGTTTCCAGTCTAATTTCTGGATTTGAAGCAGTAGTGGCAGCACTACCTGTGATTGTCTTTTTCCAATCCTTAATTTTAGATATGGCAGGTAATACGGGAACACAGTCCTTAGCAGTTACAATTCGTATGCTATCTGATAAAGAGATAAAAAGAAGAGATTTACTTAAATTATGCTTCAAGGAAATTCGTGTTGGATTTTTAAATGGTCTCATTTTATCTATTTTAGCCTTTATCTTTGTATTTTGCTTCTTGTTTATTACAAAGCAGTCTGTTGGTGGCGATGTGTATAATCATTTAGAAGCTTTAAAGGCAGCGGGAATTGTTGGGTTATCCCTTTTACTAGCTATGACAATCTGTAGCCTAATTGGTTCTGCAATCCCTATTTTCTTTATGAAAATTAAAATAGACCCTGCAGTAGCTTCAGGACCATTCATCACAACATTGAATGATATTATAGCTATTGTGTTATATTATGGATTAGCTTACTTAATGTTTTTAGCATTTTAAATCCAAACAAAAAAGGCATGAGAAATGCCTTTTTTTTATGCTTTGATATTATAGTTTGGATAAGTTAATGGCTGTGTTCCTTCTAAGAAATATTCATAATATCCATTTTCTTTGGCTAAATAAGCTTGGTCCTCATAGATTGTGATATAACTTTTCATAATTCCATCAATATCTTCGTAGTATAAGCCTTTCTTGGCATAAGTATCTAGTAATAATTTCATAATACTGCGAGGTATATTTTTCTTATAGTAATCCAAATATTTTCCATCTGTAATTCGTTCATATCCTACCCAGACAGCAATCGTTAAATCCTTTGTATAAGCAACAAGGAGAGAATCCTTAGTGGCATTATAGGGTAAATGATATTTTTGAATGGTTTCCTGACTGTAATTTGTTTGTCCTGTTTTGGCCATCATATATGTATTTTTTTGATCAAAGGTACTCCCCTTAAATACATCATGAAGAATAGAATTAATTAGAAACGCAGTTGTTGGCTTCATAACTAGCTTTGGAGAATCTGTATTCTTATATGTGGATAATTCATATTGGATTTCCTTATAAGGAGATGCCTTTTTATAATATCCTAGATTTGCAAATGCTTGATATGCATTGGCTATACTTAAAAGAGTATAACCTGTAGTGGAGCCTCCAATTGCATCCGCCTCATAAATTGTATCTTTTTTTTCGATGCCTAAATTTTTCACAAATTGAAATGCTTTCTCATAACCTACTTCATTAAATAGCTTGACAGCTGGAATGTTTCTTGAGTCACTTAAGGCTTTTCTTAGTGTAATACTTCCTAGATATTGATTGTCATAATTTTTAATTTTAGTTCCATTCCGGTAGCTATATTCCTCATCCTGAATGATAGTTGCAGGATTATAATTTAAATATTCAATCGCGGGGGCATAATCTAGAAGAGGCTTGATAGTAGAACCAGGCTGGAGTAATACATCACTTGCATAATTGATTACCCGTTCATTATAGGAACGATTTCCAGCAATCGCCTTTACTCCATAGGTTTCATTATCTAGGACTACAATTGCACAATTCAGTTCATCATCGTTAAACAGCTTGTAATCATTGTTCATTATCGAATACAAAGTTTTTTGAATAGAGGGATCTAAATATGTTTGAATAGAAGAGATAGTGTCAAAGCTTTCAGGAAGGTTTGCAAAAAGATAATCCATATAAGGGGTAAGATAAGTGATTTTAGTGTTTGTGAATCCTTTTTGCACAATCTCTTCAGCAGGTATCTCTATTAAAGAATCATATTCTGATTGGTTAATATAGCCCTCCTCCATCATTCTTCTTAAAACTAAATTTTTTCTTTTGGTTGCACTTTCTGGATTTTTTAATGGATTATAATAGTTTGGCAATTGAATCATACCTGCAAGAATTGCAGCTTCATTTGTAGTAATCTCATTTGGAGATTTATCAAAGTAGTATCTGGATGCCATTTTAATTCCATAGATATTACTTCCAAATAAAACGGTATTTAAATAGGCTTCCATAATTTGATCCTTAGTATATTTTTTTTCTAATTCTAAGGCATAAGCAATTTCGTTGACTTTTCTTTGAAGTGTTTTTTCATTTGTAAAATACGTGTTTTTAATATATTGCTGTGTAATAGTAGAAGCTCCAGAAATTATAGAATGATTGGTTATGTTTTGATAAATTGAATGAGCAATTCTAGGAATTGAAATTCCAGAATGCTTATAAAAGTCTTTATCCTCGATAGAAACAACTGCGTGAATAATTTCAGGGCTTACCTCCTGAATAGAACAATACTCATAATACAAGCTATCAGAGGATACGAGATTATTTTTATCATCGTATATATAAATTGGTTTTGTATTTTCGCGAATAAAAATGGAAGTACTTTTTGCATTATTAAAAACGATAATGCCAAAAATGCTTCCAATAATTGTGATGATAAGTGTAAGAGTGGTGATTCCTAGAAAAAGTTTATTTAAGATAGATTTCATCGATGACCTTTAAATAAGGAATTCTTGGAAGGTAGCCTTGCTTTATTGGATAGGCTCTTTCCTTAAATGCATCATAGGGAATGGACTTTCTACCATCCGCTAAGGATGCTTCCCAGTATTCATTTAGAACATCAAATGGTAATAGATAGAATTCATCGTAAAGATTCCAAGCTACAAGAAGAAAAGCAATTCCTCCATGAGCCTGAACCCTCTTTAAATGTTCTACCTGATGGGCAGAAACATTGGCAAGTGGAAATGCAGTTTTATTATGATTTTCCTTTGCATCGAAATCAATGTATCTTCCTTTATAGATTCCGTTATAGTCTGTAGTAGAAGGGGTTTTATAATACGCTTCTGTAATAACGGCTTTGTTTCTAGAAGGATAATTGACCTTTACAATTTGGACTGGAGTAGGCTTTTTATGAATCACTGCAATATCATTATTCAAATAATATGTATTACTCTCATTAATTGCTTCCTCAAGATCCATACCTAGATTTGCTTTATTAATTACCTTTTTTTGTTCTCGTTTTACTGTCGGAAAGTTCATTTTTATCACCATACTTATCATATCACATTTTTATTGGTTACGCCTATAGTTTTTACTGAAAAATAAAAAAATATGTAAATTTATGAAAAGTTTTCATTTGGGAAACGTTTTATACTTGTAAAGACTTTATTTCTTGTATACAATAAGAATGTGTTTTAGGAAAGGAAGAAAATATTATGGCAAATACAAAAGTAGAATTTTTAGTAAAATCTCCAGTTAAGGGTGATTTATTCGTAGTAGGAAATGTAACAGCATTAGGTGCATGGGATCCAGCAAAGGGAGTTAAGCTTTCTTATTGTGAAGAATGTGGATGCTACACTGCTTCTAAATTATTACCAGTGGATGAAAATGTTGAGTTTAAGGTTTTAGCTGGTAAAACTTGGGATGCTGTAGAAAAGGGTGCCTGGGGAGAAGATGTTGCAAATCATGCATTTGTGGCAGCTAAAGGTACAAAAGTAGAAGTTGAAGTAGTTAAATTTTAAATGAAAGGTGCGATAAAAAGCACCTTTTCTTTTGGCATTTCATAGTATAAATCGGTGATGAAATGTTAGGGATTATAGAAGGAGATATCCGGTATTCAGCACTTGCTAAGCTGATGCCTGCAAAATTATCTAAGGAGCTTTCAGATTTTTTAGATATTGATGTGTTGCTGCTTCCTTTTGGTGGTATCGATGAAAACTACAATATCAAGCAATCTCAATTGAATTTATTAGATATTTTAAAAGAAAATGATATAAAAACGATTCTTGTTGGGAATGCTAATACTAAATTAAAGAACTTGTGTTTAGAAAAAAACATTCGGTTGTTGGAATTATTAAAGGATTACCAATTTGTCATTCCAAATGCAAAGCTTACATCCATGGGAATTATTGATTATTTAAGTAAAGGGGATTTTGCGGTTTCTGACCAAAAAATCAGAATCGTTGGATTTGGGAATATTGGGTTTACTCTTGCAGAGCTTTTAAAATCCAATGATTGTAGCTTTGATATATATCCAATGAATGAGATAGAAGAGAAGTATATACGTCTTATGGGATATGATATTGCAGACGAAAAGGAATATGATATTTTAATTAATACCGTTCCTAAAAATTTGGATTGGGATTATGTATCCTTGAAAAATAAAAGAATTATAGATGTTGCATCCTTTCCTTATGGCTTTGATATTCTTAAAATAAATGAGATGGGAATTCGGTATGAAATTGTTAGTGCTATTCCATCTAAATTTGCTTATTTTTCTGCAGCAAACATTCTCAAAAAATATATTGAAAAAAACACATAAATAGTTTATAATTAAAATAACGAAGTATTCGATTTTGAAAATGAGTAGGAGGAAGAATAGCCTTTTTGCTATTCTATGTTTTTATGGCTGAAATACACATATTTTCTCTTGGGGGAATTCAAGAGGATGGCAAAAATTTATATGTTGTTGAAATTGAGGAAAGACTTTTTATATTAGATGCTGGCTTGAAGTATCCTACCTCTGAACTTTATGGAGTGGATATGATTATCAATGACATTTCTTTTTTAATTGAAAATAAGGAAAGAGTTGTGGGGATTTTCTTAACCCATGCTCATGATGATCATATTGGTGGAGTTTATAATATATTAAAGGAATTTAACACGCCTGTTTTTGCTTCTAAATTTACAATGGCAGTTTTACAGGATCGTTTAAAGGAAGAAAATTATCCTATTGAAAAAAATAAATTTATTATTGTAAATAGTAAATCCTTATTGCATTTTAAGGACGTTGATGTACGATTCTTTGATGTAGCACATAATGTTCCAGATTGCCTAGGAATTGCTATAAAAACAACAGATGGATACATTATTTATACAGGAAATTATAATTTTGATCAAAACTCTAAAATTAATTATGCACATATGTATAGAGAACTTGCTATATTTGCAAAAGAGGGAGTTCTTGCTTTAATGACAGATAGTTTAGGGGCAGATAGTGATCAAAATAGAGGAACTATCCTGGAATTTAATTTGCGATTACGCAATATTCTTTCTCAAACAAGCAATCGAATTATTTTTACTTTGTTCTCATCTGATATTTTAAAGATACAGCAAATTATTGATATTGCTGTTTCAGAAAACAAGAAGATAGCTATTCTTGGAAGAAAGACTCAGAGATTAGTCAATCAGGCTATGCAGTTGGGGTACTTAAAATGTCCAAATGAAAATATGGCAAATCTTAAGTTTATTGATGAAAAAAATTTGAACAATTTTAAGAATTTATTGGTATTAGTTACAGGAGAGCGTCATGAGCCTTATTTTATGCTTCAGCGTATGGCAAAGCATATTGACCGACTAATTCATTTAGAACCAACGGATACAGTAGTAGTGTTGACAAATCCATATTTAGGAACAGAAAAAATGGCTGCAAGAACCCTTGACATAATTTATCGAGTGACAACGAATGTAAAGGAATTCAAGGCAAATCTTTTACCCGAATCTTCAGCCAATCGTGAAGAAATTAAGCAAATGCTGAATATTCTTTTGCCAAAATATGTGATTCCAGTTATTGGGGAGTATCGTCATCAATATGCATTACGTATGGTTGCAAATTGTGTTGGATATCAGGATGATCAAATTATTATTTTAGATAATGGGGATATTGCAACCTTTATCGATGGGAAATATTGTGGAATCACAGGGTCAGTTCCAATTGGTGAAATTCTATTAGATGGAAAAGCATTTAAGGATGTTGGCGATGTTGTTATGAAGGATCGTGAGCTTTTAGCTGAGGATGGTCTTTTAATGATTTGTGCGAATATCAATCCCAAAACAAAGGTGCTTGTTGCAGGACCAGAAATCATTACAAAGGGGTTTGTTTTCAGTAATGCAGAAGGAGATCTATCCGCTGAAATTTTGGAAGTATTTAAGAAGGTTTCCATTCAGTTTTTAGTCAATAAATTCATTAACTGGAGCGAATATAAAAATGCTTTAAAGACAG
The DNA here is from genome assembly GCA_947177025.1 of uncultured Mollicutes bacterium. Classification (GTDB taxonomy): domain Bacteria; phylum Bacillota_I; class Bacilli_A; order Acholeplasmatales; family Anaeroplasmataceae; genus Pelethenecus. The sequence goes on from CAMWSQ010000015.1 coordinate 6,938, forward strand.
AATTACAGCATTTGATTTACAAAAGCACCAAGAGAAATCCAATCATTATTCCAGTCTTAATTTCAACAGATATAGAGAATTCAAAAAAGGTTACGAAGTAGCCTTTTTTTCATCATTTTTTTTAAATTTGCTATGCTATAGTACCAGCATGGAGCTGATGATATGCCTAAGGTTAAGAATCATATTATTCGTGAAAAGAAGGATTATTTTTATATAACACTGAATATAGGTCTCTGTATTTTTTGTATTTTTTTAATTGGAAGAATTGGGTTGGCAGGACGAACACTTGCGCTATTTTTTAGCTTCATTGTTGGAGATTTTTCTACTGCTATATTAGCCTTTACATTGGGATATTCTTTAGTTTATATATTTTTAAAAAAGAAATTAGATTTTCATCATATTTCCTTTATTGGTCTTGTCTTTATTTTTTCAGCATGCCTATTGTTTGCTCATTTAGGATTATATGATGCATTAAATATGTCATCCACTAATGTTTTAACTAAAACAATAGAGCTGTATAAGCATTATTTAAGAAATTATAATATTAGCTATAGCTGTGGTGGAGGTATATTAGGAGCACTATTCTTGCAGCTTACCTGTCTTCTTGTGAGTAAGATAGGAAGTATTATTGTAGGAATAGCCTTCTTAGTCATTGGAGTTTCTTATATGGCAAATTTAAAGCTTTTAAATATCTTTAAAGGTGGACATTTTACAAAAATTCCAAAAAAGGCTATGGATGTAGCCAAGAAATATATTCAGGATATTCATTACCCAAGCTTTACAAAGAAGCCCACAAAGCAAATGACACTTCAAAGCCTAGAGGATACAGAAGAACAAGTAAACTTTGCACTACAAAGTGAACTTAATAAAGAAAAATTTGAAAGCTTTAGAACGTTTCTTAAGGATAGGCGATTTTATTGTATTGCTGAAAAAGTTCTAACCTCGTATACATCCTCAAGAATTTTACTTAAGTTTGCCAATAAAAGTGATGAAGAAATAAAAGCAATTTTAGGTTTTTTTAATCGCCAAGGATTTTTCCTAAAACAGGACAACTTATATTCTATTGATTATCCTAACCAATTTCGTAAGCTTTTAACCCTGAAGACAATGCTTTTAGAGGAAGGAAATTCCAAGGAATTACCTCTAGCTGTAGATGTGAATGGAACACATATTGGCTTTAATCCTACTCAGGGAAGATTACTTGTATTGATTGGAGATTTGAATAGTGGAATAAGAACATATGTTCGAGTTCTTGTCTTAAGCATTTTAATTAAAAATATTAAATATAGTGATATCTATTTTTATGATTTTGATCATGAATTCTCACAGATGAATAAGGATGGATTTTTATATGTGAATAATGAAAAATCTGCAAGTATAGCCTTGGATGAAGCATTTAGTGAATATGAAAGAAGAAGCGAAGTTTTGAAATATTTCAACTGTGAAACCATAGAGGAAGCTAATCAGCACATTAAGAAAACCAATTCTGAAATGGAATACATTTTACCGCAATTTCATTTTATGTGTTTAGATTTAACGAGCATTTCTAGTAGTCTATTACAAAAAATAACTTATGCCATTCGTTTTTCTACACGGGTGGGAATTACGATTGTCATTATAGCAAGAAACAAAAATGCCCTTATGAAATTAGAATTAAATAAATGTGATTTAATGGCATTTAATATGACAGACGTCTCTACATCAGTTAAATTATTTGGCTCAGATATGGCTTGTAGATTACAAAAAAAAGGGGATGTCCTAATTCGCAAGGAGAAAACCTTGTATCATGGACAAACACCCTATGTATCTATTGCAGATTTTGATAAAATTAAGGGTTAAATTTGTTGTAAATGATAATAAAAATTACTTTTCTTAAAACCTGTTTCTTCTAAAACATCTTTTAACTCATAATGGTTTTAATCTCTATAATTCCACCTTCATAAGCTATGCCTATGAACAAAAGAAAAATAAAGACCTAGATACCTTCACAAGTTTAATTCCAAACATTGAAGAACTAGTCAAATGTAGTTCAAGGTTTTATGATAAAATTAATCAATAAAACTAAAAGTTATATTTTTGTTGCATATATGCAAATATTGGTATATAATAAAGGTGTAAGAAATATAATAAAAAAACAAGGATAGGTAGTTCTATCTAGTATTGTTTTGAAAACAAATCAGAAAAAACTACCTATCGCTTTGGCTGGCTTGAGGTAGTTTTTTTCTTTTTGTTTGATTTTTTCTCTTTAGAAGAAAGAATCATATACTGAAGTTTAATTTCTCTTTCAATAGAAATCCATTCTATGATGGCTGCTATAAGATTCAAAATTGCAACAACAATAGTAAAGATCAAACTCATTCTATCTTCACCTCGTTTCTTGTTGTGCAACAAAACTGTCACGAACAATTTGCACGATTTAGATAGAACGTTTTCCCTAGCCTTGTCCAAGGCATAACCTTGTAGTCTTAAAGACCAATTCCATTATACATACTTTGACTGTTTTGACAAGTCCTCTTTTCTTGTTTTTTCTTAATAAATTAATAAGGATTTTTATTTGACTCATAAAAAAACACACATTAGGATTGCTATTAAAAAAAGCCTTTTTGCAAGGCTTTATTTTTTTAATTTTTCCAGATATTCTTTAACTCCACGCTCATAAGATCCAGTATTTTTGGGGATATAGTATTCCTTGTCTTTCAGTTCATCTGGAAGATATTGCTGTTTTGCATATCCATTTTCAAAATCATGTGGATATTGATATGTATATTTTCCACTTTTCAATTCCTTATTTAGAATATGTGGTGGAATTTGCATTGAGGTTAAATTTTCTAAATCAGCAGTAGCCTCATTAATTGCCATATAGGTTGAATTGCTTTTAGGAGAAGTAGCTAAATCAATGGCAGCATAGGAAAGTGGAATTCTTGCCTCAGGTAAGCCAACTTCCAATGCTGTATGACAGGCAGCATAGACTCTAGGGCCTACATTTGGATTTCCTAAACCTACATCTTCGTATGCCAATATCATCAAACGTCTTGCGATGAATTCTATATCCTCTGATTGAAGAAGTCTAGCCAGATAATGAACAGCTGCATTTGGATCACTTCCACGAATCGATTTAATCATAGCAGAAGCAATATCATAATAGTTTTCTCCCTCTTCATCAATAGCAAAGCTTTTCTTTCCAATTAAGGCTTTTACATTTTCTAGTGTCAATTCCTCAGCATCAAGCATATTTGCAATTTCAAGCATGTTTAAGCTAGAGCGTACCTCGCAAGAAGATACTACTGCAATATATTCTAAAATGTCATCGGTAATTGGCTTCATTTTTTCTGCTTCAATCGTTTTCTTTAACAAATGAATTATATCTGCCTTTGTGATTTCATTTAAGCGATAGATATGAGTTCTAGAACGAATAGCAGGGTTGATAGCACGATAAGGATTTTCTGTGGTTAGACCAACAATAGTTAAGGCTCCCGACTCAACAAATGGAAGTAAAAAATCCTGAACATCCTTTTTCATCCGATGAATTTCATCGATAATTAAAATGATATTTTCATAGAGTCTTGCTGCCTCAGCAATTTCCTTTAATTTGGCTTTGTTATCACAAGATGCATTGTAGTTAAATGAATTTAATGCATAATGGCTTGCAATAATTTCAGCAATCGATGTTTTCCCACATCCTGCAGGACCGTAAAGAATCATAGAGCATAGCTGATTGGAATCTAGCATTTTTCTAATGACACCCTTTGGACCAACTAGATGATCTTGCCCAACGATGTCTTCAAATGTTTTTGGTCTTATTCGAAAAGCTAATGGTTTCATAATAGTACATCACCCAATAGGTATTGTACCATACTTCCCTTAATTTTAAAATAATTTCTTCATATTTACACCAATCATTCCACCTGCAGTAGAAAGTAGAACATTAATTAGAAATGGCATAAATTGAAATTGGAAAATTCCTGTACATAGGAAATAGATAAGTTCAATTAAAAAGAAATGGAGTATTCCTACAAATAAACCAATGAGGAATCCTTTTTTATGGACAGCATTTGCGTAGGTAAAACCCAGCATAAAAAAAGCTAAGCCTCCAATAATTAATTTTCCGATCAAGCTAAAATCATGATTGGTTTTGTTAATATAAATTGTGTAGATGGTTGTTGCTATCGTTAAGAAAATAACTAAAAATACATAAATTTTAATACCACTTTTAACCTTTTGTTTCATATGATTCACCATTAAACTATATGTATATAACGACTTATTTATGTTAAAAATACTCATAGGTGATTGAAATGAATTATGGGATTTTGTTGCTGAAAATTGTAGCTATCTTTTTTTGCTTGATTTTAGTACTTAGAATATTAGGAAAAAGAGAGGTAGGAGAACTCTCCATTTTCGATCTTGTTGTTTTATTGATTATTGCAGATATTGGAGCCTTAGGTATCGATAATGATGCGTTTATTTGGCCAAGCTATTTTTGTGTATTTGTATTAGTCGTTTTACAGAAGATTTTAAGTTTTCTTTTAATCAAGGTTGCTTTTTTCAGAAATATCATCGATGGTTCTCCAACAACAATTGTTATGGAAGGTAAACTCATGGTAGCTAATATGCGAAAGGAAAGCTATACAGTCGATGACCTGGTATCTCAAATGCGTTTAGAGCACATTATGGATATTGACGAAATCAAATTGGCGATATTAGAAACTAATGGTACTCTTTCCATTTTCAGAAAAGAACGGTTTGATGAAATTAAGCTTCCTGTCATTTTAAGTGGGCAAATTGTTAAGGATAGCTTAACTCTTTTAGATTGGGAATATGAGACATTCTTAAAAAAATTAGAGAAGCATCATCTGCAATACAAGAACATTATTTATGCATCTTTACATAAGAAAACTTTCTATTTTTATTATAGAAAAGATAAAAAAGCAAAAGAGCTAGCAGGCCACACAATAGAGTTGACGTAATAAAAGCGAATAAACTTTTATGGAAATAATTCATTCCTACATATACCCCTATAACACAAAAGAGGGGAAGAATTCGTTTCAGATTTGGTTTGAAATGAACTGCTCGATTTGCAAAGAATAAAAGCAGACTGAATTTAATAAAATTTCCTATTAAAATGCTGAGTAAGAATCCAGTTTCTCCATAAAGATATGTTAATAGAAATACTAATCCTAAAGTGATTGAATAAGAAGCTATAGAAGAAATTAATAGCTTCTTTTCTTGTTTATAGGATTGTAAGATACAGATTAGAAGTGGATTAAAATAGGATAATAAATAAAATATCGCAAGCTTTTCAACAATTGGATACGCACTAGAATCCTTATACATTAGCTGGAGTGTTTCTTTTGCATAAAACAAGCTGATTACGAGGTTGCAGGCAGCAATGATAAAGGATAAAAAGAAGGCTTTTGAAAGAATGGTGTGTAATTCCTTTTTTCCTTGATTTCTTGTAATCTTTGGGAAAGCATATTTTGTAATACTATAGACACCAAACTGCGCAAACAAAAGTAGAGGAATTGCATAGGAACAAACCTTTGTGTAGTATAAGGTGGATTCATAAATCGTCATTCCTCGTAATCCCATTGCATAATAAAAAATTAATGGTTCTAGATAGCCAGTGATCGTTACTGCAAGCTGTTCTAATGTTAGGGGAAGAGCTTGCTTTAGAATGCTTTTTTCATATCCATTCGTATGAATCATTTTATACGCAAAGCGATGCTTTTTCTTGACCTTCACAAGAAGATAGGTAAAGGAAACAACCTCAGAAAGCATTAAGGAAAAAAAGCATAAAAATACTTGGAATTCTAAGCTTTGATTTCGGAAAAGAAGGAGAAGTAGAAATGTCACACTAAACTTTGCAATTTGTTCATAAAGATTAGAAAAATATGGGGTTTTGAAATTGTTATTGGCTTCTAAATATCCTTTAAATAAACCGGATGTATTGGATAAATAGACTAAAGGAATACAAATTAAAAGTGGATAGTAAATGAAAGTATTTTGATAAATAATTTTGTAAAGTGGAAATGAAAAAAGTAAAAATATGGAGATAATGGAAGAGGAAATAAAGGTGATTCTAAAAGCGGATTTTAGAATAGTTTTAGAGCTATTCAATTGTGCAGATATATTTTGATTAACTACGGTTTGCATAGAAAGGGAGGATAAACATAGAACCAAGCTCAAAGTTGGAAAGACAAATGACATGATTCTCATTCCCTCAATTGTGAGTATTCTAGTCAATAAAACCTTATATATGAGCCCTAAAATCTTAATTGTAGTACCTACAATTAGGATAACTTGAATATTTGTTAGTTTTTTTTTCATTTCATCAACCTTTTTTTCTAAATTCTATGATATAATACAATATATGTGTTGGAGGTTTTGAATTATGAATTTAAAGAATTATGTAGCAACAATTAATGATTATCCAAAGGAAGGAATCATTTTTAGAGATATTACACCCCTTATGGGAGATGGAAAAGCATATCGTTATTCTGTTGACCAAATCACAGAATTTGCAAAAGCAAAAAAGGCAACGATGATTGTTGGTCCCGAAGCAAGAGGATTTATTTTCGGATGTCCTGTTGCAACAAATTTAGGGATTGGCTTTGCACCTATCCGCAAGCCAGGTAAATTACCTAGAAAGACATTAAATGAAGCTTACGATTTAGAATATGGTTCTAATACTTTATGTATTCATGAGGATGCCTTAAAAAAAGGAGATCGTGTTGTCATTATTGATGATTTACTTGCAACAGGAGGAACAGTTAAAGCTACAATCAAATTGTGTGAAAGATTGGGAGCTACTGTAGTCGGTATAGCTTGTTTAATAGAATTAGTGGATTTAAAGGGAAGAGAACTTTTAAAAGGATATGATGTTTTATCCTTGATGGAATACGAAGGAGAATAAAAGTAGTTTTAGGAGGAGTATAAGATGCAGGTCACATATGAGGATTTATTTGCTTTGACAAGTCAATATATTCATAAGGAAGAATCTCAGGTTTTGATGAAAAGGGCTTATGATTTAGCAAGTAGTCTTCATGAGGGACAGTTTCGTCAATCTGGAGAAGCCTATATCGTTCACCCTTTAAGTGTTGCTATTATATTAGCTGAGTTGCATGCAGGTCCTGCAACAATTTGTGCAGGACTTTTACATGATACTGTTGAAGATACTAATGAAACAGAAGAGGATATTGCAAAGGCATTTGGGGACGATATTGCTTCTATTGTGGATGGTTTGACCAAAATCAATCAAATGCAATTCACATCCCTAGAACAGAAGCAAGCAGAAAACCAGCAGCATATGCTTCTTGCAATGGCAAAGGATATTCGTGTCATCATTGTTAAGCTTGCTGATCGTTTGCATAATATCAGAACTCTAGGTGCTTGCTCTGAAGAAAAACAAAAGCGTGTTGCAAGAGAAACTTTGGATATTTATGCTCCGCTTGCTCATAAACTAGGTATGTTCCAAATCAAGGCTGAATTAGAGGATACGGCATTAAAGTATGTTGAACCAATTGCCTATGCCAAAATTGTCAACCAAATTAAAACAAATACCTCTGTTCGATTAAACAGCATTGATCATACAATTGATGAAATTAAAGCATACTTAGCTCCACATCAAATTCCTCAATTTGAGATTAAAGGTAGAATTAAAAACACCTTTAGTATTTATAAAAAAATGATGAATCAAAATAAAGCATTCGAGGATATCTATGATATTTTAGCAATTCGTATTATTGTGAATTCCATTGCCGAGTGTTATCAGGTGCTTGGAATTATTCATGCACATTATACTCCGGTTCCTAAACGGTTTAAGGATTATATTGCTGTTCCTAAGCCAAATATGTATCAATCCTTACATACCACTGTAATCAGCAATGATGGCCTTATTTTTGAGGTTCAAATTCGTACACAGGAAATGGACAGGGTTGCAGAGCTTGGTATCGCTGCACACTGGGCATACAAGGAAAATGTGGAATATAGTAAGGAAAAGGAGCAGTTTGAAATTGCTTCAAAGCTGAAATGGTATGCTGAGCTTTTGGAATATTCTGAAGAGGATAAAAATAGAGAAGCAAAGGACTTTGTTGATTCAATCAAAGAAGATATTTTAACTACAAATGTTTATGTATATACGCCAACTGGTGAAGTTATTGCCTTACCAAAGGGGGCAACTCCTCTTGATTTTGCTTACAAAATTCATACGAATATTGGAAATAAAACAGTAGGAGCATTGGTAAATCAAAAGATTGTACCTTTGGATTACGAGCTTCAAAATGGAGATATTATTTCAATTAAAACAAGTAAAAACTCTTTTGGACCTTCTGAGAACTGGTTAAAGCTTGCAAAAACATCTCATGCGAGACATAAGATTAAAACATTCTTAAATCGTCAGAACAGAGATGTTTTAGTAGCCAATGGAAAAGCCAATTTGGAAGAAGAGTTCCGTATTATGAAACATCCATTGGATATTGATGATGCTTTTGTTGAAGCCCAATTTTCTAGAAATAATATGCATACTCTAGAAGATTTATTTTATGAAATTGGAAAAGGAAACATTTCTGTAAAGACAGTGTCTAATCGTATTGCAGATAGAGACATACACAAAGAAAGCTTAGCTAAGCAGATGGAACGTTCTAAGAGAATTCTAACAACCAACTCAGAAACTGGTGTTGTTGTAGAGGGCTTATCCAATCCACAGCTTAAGCTTGGAAGCTGTTGTAATCCACTACCTGGAGATCCTATTATGGGCTATGTAACAAAAGGCTATGGAATTGTAATTCACCATACAAATTGTAAGAATGCTGCGTCCTTTGCCCAGGAGCGTCTAATTCCTTTAGCTTGGGCTACAAATCCGAATCGTAAATATCCAGTCTGCATTAAAATCACAGCGACTACTAACAATAATTTATTAGTAGATATTATGAATGTTGTGTCTGCAAATGGACTATCCATTTTATCTATAAATGCAACAAACAACCAAAATTTACAAACAGTTGTAAAATTAAAGGTTTTGACTTATAGCTTAAATGATTTAGAAAAAATGATTGTAAATATGAAAAAAATCAAATTTATTGATAATATTGAAAGAGATAATTTATGAGAGTAATAGTTCAAAGGGCATTTCATGCAAAATGCATTGTCGACCAATCTATAACTGGAGAAATTGAATCAGGCTATATGCTTTTGGTAGGCTTTACTCATACGGATTCTTTAGTAGAAATTCAGCATCTTGCAAAAAAAGTCATTGGACTACGCATTTTTGAGGATGAAATGGGTAAACTAAATAGGAGCATTATAGATGTGAATGGGCAAATTTTGGCTATTTCACAATTTACACTTTATGGAGATGCTAGGAAAGGGAATCGTCCTAGCTTTACACAGGCAATGCCATATGAGAAAGCAAATCAGCTTTTTTTACAGTTTGTTGAGGAATTAAAACGCTATGGAGTTGTTGTCCAAACTGGAGTATTTGGAGCAGATATGCAGATTGAATTTACGAATGTTGGTCCTACAACAATCATTTTAGATAGTAAAGAATTACTATAAGGGAGGGGTACGATGAAGCCTTTTATATTTGATAACCAAGAGTATCACGACCTAGATGCTTTAGGTGTTGCTTTTGCAAATCATTTTGATTTGGCATTACAGGCAATTCAAGAAAAAAGCTTTTTAAAATTTGTTAAGCATTTTAAAAAGCAGAAAAACGATATAAAAAAGGTATTATATGAAAGTAGATATATTCAAAATGCTTTAAGTATCATTATCTATAAAATTACGGAAGAACATATTTTTTATGTTGGTCATAAAAGATACTATAGTATAGAGGCTTGCTTAAAGGACATCAGAAAGAATCAGGCAATTGTCTATTTTGCTGAGGATCATGGCTTTTCTAATACGATTCTTTCAGGATTAGAAGATGAAAAATTAAAGGCTGACCTTGTTACTTTTGAAAATGAACCAAAGGATGAGGTGGCTTTAGACTTATTAGAAAAGTATTTTGAGAAGGATTCTATTGAGCCTTTACGTATTGATTTACAAAGGATTTTCTCCTCTAGTGACCCTTTTAAGCTTGCTTTACAGGAATTTAAGTCACAGAAGAACCAATTGGCTTTAGCACAAAGATATTCCTTAAAGGATGTTATAGAGCTTAGAAAAAGCAATTGTCCTGTATTTAAAGGTCTTTCTATTTTGAAGGAATTCTGTGAAGAACCATGGAGTATGTTTGATCAAGCATTTTATATGTCATTATTAGGAGTTTGGAAATCATGTAAGTTTAAAGGCTCTGCAGCGAAAGGCTTAAAAAGAAAGATAAAAGATTATTCTAAAGCTTACAAAAAAATTTCTAAAATGAGTTATTCTCAAAAAATGCATTGGTATGAGCGTTTCCATACCTTATATTTAGAATGGGTAGATTATTTCAAATTGGATAAGGTTATTATGAAGGATTCTATGGATGAGCCTTGTATTCCTTATTGTGACACTTATGTGAGCGAAGCAATAAAAGAAGAAAGAGGCTTCCCTGCAGATTCTGTTGAAAAGCCATATGAGCCTTGTATTAAGCCTGAATATGATTTAAGACAATTGGAAAATTCTATTCGTAATCATGGGTTCTTTGTGTATTGGAGCATTTTACTTTTAATTATTTATACAGTTTTATATGTGATTATAGGATTGCTTCCTGTAGTAAAGGGATTTCTTTATGACACCTTTACTAAGATGCTGAAGATTTCTATGCCAAAGGAAACCTTTGATGAGATTACAAACTTTTCTATGCTTATCCATATCCTATTCTTTGTAGGAATCGGCATTTCATTTATTTTGGGATGTGTCATCTTGATTCTTAGATTCATAGCGAAAAGAAGATATAAAGGTCTATGTAATCTTGCATATTACCGAAAAAATGAATCTATTTTAAAGGAAAAAGAACAGGAAGAATATGAGAAGCTAAAAACAAATGAGGCCAAATATGCAAAGAGTATTGACCGTTTTTATCGGTTTTATGGCGGAATATCCAATGCTGGATTATCCTTGGCAATTACCATTTTTACAGTTTTATTTGTACTTTTGACACTTTGCTTTATCAATGAATCCTATGCTTTAAAAGTAAATAGTTTATTGAAGGATAAGATTTATTTTATAGCGGTTCCTCCTGTAGTATGTATGCTGCTAGGATTTGCTCGACATAAGAAGACATCCATTTCAGCGATTTTAACTTATATTTTTAGTTTCTTTCTTTCAATAGGTCTTATCGTTTTGAGTATAGTTTTGTAGAAATGGTTTGGGTATAGTAGTTATGAAGGTGTTTATGCAAAGCCTTGGTTGTGCAAAAAACCAGGTAGATAGTGAAATGCTTTTGGGTGTATTAAAGGAAAATATTACTTTAGTTGCAACACCCGAGGAAGCGGAATTAATGATTTTAAATACATGTGCTTTTATAGAGCCTGCTCGGAAGGAAGCCATTGATACAATATTTGAGCTTGTTGATGTTAAAGAAAAAACAAAATCAAAATTGATTGTTTGTGGTTGCTTGCCACAACGGTATAAACAAGAGATTGAACAGCTTATCCCTGAGGTGGACCGATTTGTCCAAATTGATGAATATGGAAATCTTGGAAGTATTGTAAATCAAGTGGTTCAATCCGATTATAATTATCAGAAGCAATTTGATCCTTTAAATCGAATTTATTCCACTCCAAATTATATGCGGTATGTGAAGATTGCAGAAGGATGTATGAATCGCTGTGCCTTTTGTGCGATTCCGCTCATTCGAGGTAATTTAAAAAGTAGACCAATCGAAGAGATTGTAGAGGAAGTAAAACAAGAGGTTTCAGAAGGAGCTTATGAAATTAATTTGGTTGCTCAGGATACGACCAAATATGGTTTTGATTTATATCATCGACATGCTTTAACAGACTTATTAAGAGAATTGATTTTAATTGAAGGAGATTTCAAAATCCGATTACTTTATCTTTATCCAGAGCTTGTTTCCGATGAATTGATTGAACTCATTAAGAATAGTCCAAAAATCATGAAGTATTTTGATATACCAATTCAGCATAGTGAGGATAAGCTTTTAAAAGCAATGCTAAGAAGAAGCAACAAGGAAATGATTTTGTCCTTGCTTCATAAAATTAAAGAAAGAATTCCTAATGCTACATTAAGAACAACTTTAATGGTAGGCTTCCCTTATGAGGAGGAAGAAGATGTAGATGCAATGATTGAATTCATCGAAGATATTCGTTTTGATCATATGGGAGCTTTTACGTTTTCATTAGAAGAAAATACGCCAGCCTGCAAGTATCCAAATTGTATTTCTGAGGAAACAAAGCAAAAGCGCTATGAACTCTTGATGCAAGCTCAAAGTAAAATTGCTTTAGAATTGAAGCAAGCAAAAATAGGAACTATTATAGAGGACGCTTTTATCATTGGCTATGATGAGGAAAGCTATATGTATATTGCAAGGTCTGAAGCATTTGCTCCTGATGAGATTGATGGCTGCATTTATGTTGCTGCCAAGGATGAATTATCTTTAGGACAAAGAATTTCTGTGAAAATTCTAGATGCTGATGCCTATACACTGACAGGAGAGCAGGTGTAGTATGAAGCTGAATGTTGTTTTATATCATCCTGAAATTCCTCAAAATACAGGCAATATTATGCGAAGCTGTGTAGGATTTCACGCAAAGCTTCATTTGATTGAGCCTTTGGGTTTTAGTTTAGATGAAAAGCATTTGCGAAGAAGTTCTTTAGATTATTTTGAGTATTTAGAGTATGAGGTTTATAAAAACTATGATGACTTTGCTAGGAAGAATCCAGGGAAGTACTATTTCTTAACTCGATATGGTCATAAAAGTCCAATAGAGATTGATTTTACAGAGGCAAAGGATGAAAATATTTATTTGATTTTAGGTGCTGAATCTACGGGGATTGCGTATGATATCTTAAAGGATAATTTAGATTCTTGTTTTCGTATTCCCACAACCGATAAGGTAAGAAGCTTGAATTTATCCAATTGTGCAGCCATTATGCTATTTTTAGCATCAAGTCAGATTCAGGATGAAGCAATTTTTCCTGATGAGCCTGACACATTTAAGGGAAAGAATTTCTTAGAAGAATTAAATTTAGATGAATTAACCAAAGTACATAAAGAATATTAGAAAGGAAAAGGATAGTATGCCAGTAATCACAGTTACAAATGAAAATTTTAAAGAGGTTGTCGAAAAGGGAACAATTCTTTTAGACTTTTGGGCAACGTGGTGTGGTCCATGTCGTATGTTAAGTCCTCTTTTAGAAGAACTTGCAGAAACTGAGAATTTAACAATTGGAAAAGTAAATGTAGATGAGGAAGAACAGCTTGCAGAGGTTTTTCAGGTTTCCTCTATTCCTACATTATTCCTTGTTAAGGATGGCAAGGTTGTCAATAAGACAGTTGGGTATCAGCCACTTTCTGCATTAAAGGAATTTATCAAATGAAATATGATTGTATAGTTATAGGTAAGGGACCAGCTGGAATTACCGCTGCTATTTATTTAAAACGATATGGTTATACTCCACTTGTGCTTGCTAAGGATGGTGGAGCATTGGAAAGAGTTTCTGATATTGAAAACTATTATGGAATTCCTCACATTACAGGACCTGAGCTATTAAAAGCTGGTGTGGAACAGGCAAGTGGTTTAGGTATAAGAATTGTGGAGGAAGAAGTTTTAGATTTAACAAAGGAAGAACATTTTCTTGTGACAACAAATGCTGCAACCTATGAAGCAAAAACAGTAGTTTTAGCCTGTGGTACTTCTAGAAATCGCTATGCTAAGGCAGATGCATTTGAAGGAGTATCCTATTGTGCTACCTGTGATGGTTTTTTCTATCGTAAGAAGAAAATTGCCTTAATCGGAAATGGAAACTATATGGCTCATGAATGTTCTGTATTAGAAAATATCTGTAAGGATATTACAATTTTTACAGATGGTTTACCTTTAGAAGCAGAGGTTTCTCCTACCATTCCCGTAGTTCTTGATTCCATAGAAAAAATCAATGGTGATGGAAAGATTCAGTCTATAGAAGCAGGTGGAAAGACCTATCCTATTGATGGTGCTTTTATTGCGATAGGGAAAGCTTCAGGATTTACTCTTGCAAAGCATTTAGGAATTGAATTAAATGGAAGTAACATTGTAGTGGATTCCACATATATGACGAACATTGATGGTCTGTTTTCTTGTGGAGATTCTATTGGTGGTCTTTTGCAAGTGAGTAAAGCAGTTGGTGAGGGTGCAAATTGTGCATCTTTTATATCAAAATATTTAAAGAAGAATAATTTATAATGTTTCATCATAGTATTGTACTAAGGTGATTTAAAATGATAAACGATCCAACTTTATTTATTGATAGTGTTAGTGATAAAAAAGAAGGCAATGAAAACCAAGATTTTTTTGATAGCCGGAATGTGAAGCGTAAGAAAGTAGCACATCATCGACTAGAAGATATAGAAGCTATGCTATATTATCGAATTCATGTTTTGGCAGAAATATATACCAAGCAAGGAACCTTTGAAGGTATTGTAGAAGAGGTAAATGAGCTTGGATTGAAGCTCCAAATGGATAATGGAATAAAATTGATTCCAATCGTCGAAATTGAAGATATTAATATTTTAAAATTATAAGATGAAAATTCTACTGTTCGCAGTAGATTTTTTTGTTTCGGTTCGCATATTTCCTTTTGTTATAACTTATGTTAAAATATAGAAAAAGGAGAGTGAGAATAATGAAAAAGAATCTCATCTCTGCATTGATAGCAACTTTTATTGTTTATTTAGATATAGTTTTAAAAATTATTTATACTTTGACTGATAATGTGCATGCTCAAGGAGATTATTGGTACCTTGCCATTTTAATAAGTATTGCTATCTTATTATATCTTTGCTATTTCAAGGATTCTCTTATTTTGCAAATTATTTCTCTTATTCTTAGTGTTTCTCCTATAATTATTGCTATTGTGTATTTTTGTACCTTTAAGCCTTTAGCAGATAATTCTGATTGGGGATTGGTTTTAGTTTATATGCTATCTGAAATTATTTTATTGATTCCTATATATGTATTGCAGATAAGAAAAATTAGGATGATGTACAATTTAAAGATTTAATATAACTCTTAATATGTTTTAAAGGTTTTTGAGAAAAAACAAGAGCTACTCTTTATGTAGATATTTCAAAAAAGTTCATAGAGTTGTTGATAGAAAAAATAGTCTTACAATGACTCTTTTTTTATTTCCCAAACATATATTTTACACTAGCTAGTAGCTTCTTTTATTTGACAGGATAATGCGTAGTATGTTATAATGAAGCAAACGCTTTCATAATTTATAATTGAAAGGAGAAAGGGAAAAAAGTTATGAAGAAAAGAAGGTTTTTAATTTCGCTTCTTTGCTTATCAGCTATGTTAGGTGTATCAGCAACTGCCTTAACAAGTTGTAAACCAAAGACGAATAATCCACCTGCTCCAGAGGTTGAATACTGGAAGGTGACTATCGATTTAAATGATGGCTCAACTCCTATAACAAGGGATGTTGTAAAGGGTGAGAAGCTAACAGGTGTAGCTGAGCCAACAAGAGAAGGCTATGAATTTA
>CAMWSQ010000016.1 GCA_947177025.1 uncultured Mollicutes bacterium
TCTAATAGCTTCTTACGAGAAGTTGCCTGTCTAGATTTAGATTTATTCGCAGAGAATCTAGCAATAAATTCTTGAAGCTCTTTAACCTTTTGTTCACTCTTCTTATTTTGGTCCTTAGCCTGTTGTAAAGCTAACTGACTAGATTCATACCAGAATTCATAGTTACCAACATAAAGCTTAATCTTACCAAAATCCACATCACAAATATGAGTACATACATTATTTAAAAAATGGCGGTCATGAGAAACAATTAAAACTGTGTTCTCAAAGTTTAACAAGAAATTTTCTAACCATCTTGTAGAACGATAATCTAGGTTATTGGTAGGCTCGTCTAATAATAAGATATCTGGATTTCCAAATAAGGCTTGAGCAAGCAAGACCTTAATCTTTAATTTGGCATCTAAGTCTCCCATTAAAGTATAATGAAATTCCTCTGATACACCAATTCCATTTAATAAGGTTGCAGCATCTGTTTCTGCATCCCAGCCACCAAGCTCTGCAAATTCACCTTCTAGCTCTGCAGCTAAGATTCCATCCTCTTCTGTGAAATCCTCCTTTGCATATAAGGCATCCTTTTGTTCCTTAATTTCAATTAATCTTGGATGTCCTAATAAAACCGTATCTAAAACAGTTTTATCGTTGTATGCATTCTGATCCTGCTTTAACACAGACATTCTTTCATTTTTATCTAAAATAACTTCTCCAGTTGTGGATTCAATTTCTCCAGATAAAAGCTTTAAAAAGGTAGATTTACCAGCACCATTGGCCCCGATAATTCCATAACAATTACCTTTTGTAAAGGTGATATCCACATGCTCAAATAGTTTTCTTGAACCATATTGTAATCCTAAATTTACTGTTTTTAACATAATATTTCTCCTTACTTCTTAAAAATGGGGGCTGCTAGGCAGTCCCTATCTTTTATAATTTAAATGAAGATTTTAAACTTACTGTACAATTAAATACAGGATGATCATCCGTACTATCCTTATCTGTTGCATAATATCCATTACGAACAAACTGGAAATGATCTAAAGGCTTTGTTCCCTTTAAGGAAGCTTCTACAAATCCTTCCTTGACAGATAAGGAATTTGGATTTAAGCGTTCCATAAAATCTAAATCCTTCGTCTCTTCTGTTTCAGGTAATATTAAAGCTTCAAATTGACGGAAGGTTGCAGGAATTGCAGTTGTTTTTTCAACAAAATGAATATTTCCATTAGGCTTACGTTCAGCAAAGCCTGAACCAGATCTTGTTGCAGGATCATAGGTTGCATGAATTAAAGTAATGTTTCCATCCTTGTCCTTTTCTACACCTGTAGCCGTAATGAAGTAGGCATGCATTAAACGTACCTCTACCCCTATAGCAAGTCTCTTCCACTTCTTATTTGGCTTTTCTTCAATGAAATCATCTCTTTCAATATAAACATATCTACTAAAAGCAATCTTTCTTGAGCCTAGTTCTTCATTTTCTGAATTATTAGGACAGTCTAAATATTCTACCTGTCCTTCAGGATAGTTATCAATCTGAACTAATACAGGATTTACTACCGCATTTGGTCTTAATGCCTTAAGCTTCAAATCGTCTCTTAAAGCTTCCTCTAATGCCTGATAATCTACTGTAGAATTTACTCTAGATAGACCTGTAGATAAAATGAAGTTTTTAATTGCTTCTGGTGTGAAACCACGACGCTTTAAGCCAACTAATGTAGGCATTCTTGGATCATCATATCCACTAACCTTTTTCGTATCTACTAAGGTTCTTAAATATCTTTTAGACATAACCATACCCGTAATATTTAAACGACCAAATTCATACTGATGAGAAATATGCTCTACCTCTGTATTTGCTAAAACCCAGTCATATAATACTCTATGATTATCAAATTCTAATGAACAACAGGAATGAGTAATTCCCTCAAAACTATCCTGTAAAGGATGAGCAAAATCATACATTGGATAAATACACCACTTATCTCCCTGACGATGATGATGCATATGGATGATACGATAAAGAATCGGGTCACGCATATTGATGTTTGGACTAGCCATATCAATCTTTGCACGAAGTGTTTTTTCTCCATCCTTAAATTCACCTGCACGCATTCTAGCAAATAAATCTAAATTTTCTTCTACACTACGATTTCGATATGGAGAATTCTTTCCTGGTTCTGTCAATGTTCCTCGATATTTTGATGCCTCTTCCTGAGTCAAGTCATCTACATAAGCTAACCCTTTTTTAATTAAAAGAATTGCCTTTTCATAGGTTGCCTCAAAGTAATCACTTCCAAAGAAAACATGATTTGGAGTATACCCTAACCATTTTAAATCCTCTTGGATAGCATCAACATACTCACTATCTTCCTTTGTTGGATTGGTATCATCAAATCTTAAGTTTGTCTTTCCACCATAGGCCTTAGCACATTCAAAGTTTGTTATGATGGCTCTAGCATGGCCAATATGTAAATAGGCATTAGGCTCTGGTGGGAAACGAGTTATAATCTCCTTTACTCTTCCTTCTTTTAAGTCCTCTGCCATTAAAGTTTTTATATAATTACTGATTTCTTCCATAAGTATCACTCCTACTCGAATATAAACAGATTTACATAAATGTATTATACAATAAATTGCACAAAAAAAATAGTGCGTAAAAGCATTTTCTTATAAGAAAAAAAGCAAAATTCTTCTATCCTAGAATTTTACTTTTTTTAAAGGACATAATAACACATCATTTTAAATTTTTGACTTATTATAAAATCATACAAATTGATTTATTCAGTTTATTTTCCATATTTAGCTTTCATTTCTGAAAAAAATGATTCACTTTGCACTGATGGTTGCTCATGTAAAGCTTCATTAATTTGGTTTGCCACATCCAACTTAATTTGACAATCCGTGTTCATCTTAAACATTTCATAATATGTTTCTATAATGGTAAACTGCATTTTTTGATACATTTGAACAGGGGTATCTCCCATATCTACATCAAGATAAACTTCAATCTTTTTTCTTTCCTTGGCATATTCTATAACTCTATCCATTAAATTGGCCCCAATAGATTGGTGTCTATATTCTTCTTTCACAAATAAATCCATAACAAAAATGCTATTATGATATTCAAAAACTTGAACATGACCTACAATTTTGTTGTTATCTAAAACTGAAAAGAATGTGATTTTTTTATCCTGTATTCCTTTATAGGAAAACTCTGCAAACTTTTCAGCATACTGTCTACCATATTGCAGATTATATTCTGTCATATATTTCTTGTACCCTGTAAGATGATTTATACTGACATCATATTTTTTCTTACTCAAGGATTGGTATTGATAAGCATTCACATGCAGTAGGCCAATAGTGTCTATATCATATTCCTTGAACAGCTCTTCATCTATCCAGTTTGCAAAGCATAACGTAAATTCATCTTTTTCAAATGCTTCTAAAGAATCAATTTTGTGATCAAACAAATCATAATAATTTAGGGCATAGCGTTCTTTAAAATCACTAGTATATTTCAAGCCTTCCTTTTTTGAAAAAAGTATAGCTTCAAGATGAATGATATCCCTTACCTCATCATATACCTTAAGCATAAATAAGGCATCTTCTTTATTCTTATAGTATTCTTTTCGAGTACGTACCGTTTTAAATCCTAGCTTTTCATAAAGACCAATTGCTTTTGTATTAGATTCTCTTACCTCTAATGATACATGATTTAATCCTAGTGGCAATAACCCATCAAATAAAGATGTAAGAAGCTTTGTCCCATATCCCTTGGATTGATATGCTTGATCTATGACAACATTTAAAATATCCAAAGAAAAGCCATCAAATACAGAGGATACAAAACCGATAATATGTCCATCCTCCTCACATACATAATGCTTAGCAAGAGAATTCGTTAAATCCTTTTGATAATATTCTTCTCCTAAGGTAGATTCTAAATGTTTTTTTTCTAATTCCACAATTTGAGGAATATCCTCATTTTTATAAAATCTAAACATTGCAGTTTCTCTCCGCTTCTGTTTGTCTTAAATAATTCGGAACAAGAGTTCTAGGCTCAACAACTTTCTTAGCATTGGTCATTACCACAATTGGGTTAACCTTATACTCATTTTCTGTGACTACTGAGGTATGGAAATTTTGTTCAAGCTGAAGCTGTTCTACTAATGCTTCATCAACTACAATTTTGTTGTTATCCATATCAAAAATAGCTCCAAAGACATTTCCTCTTCTGGCATCTATCCGAGAAAGAACAGTTCCTTCAAATCCACTAGCCATAAGATATAATGTAGAAATCGTATAAAGTTCTATGCTTTCTTCTAATGTTGCAATCATTTTACCAACAGCTACAGCCATACGAACCCCAGTATAAGAGCCTGGTCCAACACCAACAATCACGCGATCAATTTGCAAAAGTTCGATATTTCCTTTCTTGCATGCCTTATCCACTTCCACTAGAATAACACTTGCATGATCATGTTTCCCAGGAACATAGGATTCATATATGATGTTGTCATCAAAACACAAGGCAGTATATAAAACATTTGTTGCAGAATCTATAATTAAAGTTTTCATAACTGATTTAACACCTCTTCATAGTGATTTCCCTTGGCTTCAATACCGATTGTTCGAGTAGTTTCATTTATGCGAGTGAGTTCAATTAATAAATACTCCTTTGGTAAAATCTCTTCAACTTGATATGGCCATTCAATAACACAAACTCCATCACCTTCAATGTATTCCTCTAAATCAAAATCATTGTTTAAACCATCCAGACGATATAAATCTAAATGATATAAGGGACATCTACCATTATATTCTTTGACTATTGTAAAGGTAGGAGAGTTGATGATTTTTTTTACACTAAGACCCAAGCCAATTCCTTTTGTAATCGTCGTTTTTCCTGCAGATAAATCTCCTACAAGTAATACAACATCCTTAGGAGATAACAATTCTCCTATTTTTTTTCCGAATTCAATTGTTTCCTGTGCAGTATTTGTTTGAACCTTTTTCTGCATAAATATCACCTTTTATAAGTATACCACAAAATTCACAAAAAGAAAAAGCCCAATTCTGAGCATTTTCTACTTAAAAGGATAAAACCGTGTCTTCTTCCTTTGGTAATTTTGAAATTCTCTTAGCATGCAGAATGACAACCTCTTCTTCAGCCACTTTAGAATACTCATGTGCAACACTACATTCTAAAAAGATACAATCTCCAATAGCAACCATTTCTTTCGCATCCTTGACCTCATATCCTAAAAACTGAATATCATTTTCACAACAGGTCATTACATTTCTTCCAATAACAATAGAGTCTTCTAATATATCCCTTACAAAGGTTTTAAAACGGATTGTTTTTCCCAGATACTTCTCATAGTTATCAAAAACATCAATGTACCAGGTAGGATAATCTGCATCCTCTAATAAAATAGTATCCTTTGTGATATCATAAGGCAAATCCTCATCTAGCATTGCAGTTAGCTGACCGTTCTTTCCCTCAAAACCAATTTGACATTCCTGATTTAACGCTCTAATTTGTCTTCTATAATTTCCTAAATCAGAGATTCCGTCACAGCGATTAAAAATAATTAAGGAAGATAATTTTACCAAATTATTAAATACTTGTCGCATATTATTGAAATAAACGCCAAATGTAGAAGCATCAATTAAAGTTACCTGTTGATATACTGGCATATATTCAGGAAACTCTAAATTATCTGTATTATAAAAGCTATTATATTCTAATACGATTTGAACTGGCTTATATTTTTCATCAATTTCAAAGAATAATTGGGCTGTTAAGTCAGCTTCTTTTTCAACAACGACAATATTGACTTCATATTCCTTTAGCCAATCCTCATCATATTCTACTTCTCCTTCTTCACAAACAATAAGAACAGTAGAGCCTGCTTGATAAGATACATTGTTTTCAATGATTTCCTTAATCAATGTGGTTTTTCCACTTTCAATTAAGCCATTTACAATAAATATAGGTACTTCAACCATATAGTCTATCTCCTAAAATAAATCCTTGATTTGATGCTCATCAATTTTTGAACCAATCACGCAAACTTTACCAATTGGATGCGCATTACATTTTTCAATGACAACTTCTTCTGGAGTTAAATTAAATTCAACCCATTGGTTCTCTGTGCTACATACAATCCCCTTAGCACGAACAACCATTCCATATGCACCATTTGCCATTGTGTTTAAAGTGGCTTCTAAAGCTTTTAAATTATATTTCTTTGCAGTCTCAAATCCTACTGAACTGAAGATTTCATCTGCATGATGATGGTGATGATGATGTCCACATTCGCATTCCTCATCATGGTGATGATGGTGTTCGCATTCGCATTCCTCATCATGATGATGATGGTGTTCGCATTCACATTCTTCATCGTGGTGGTGATGGTGCTCATGCTCTAATCCTTCTAATAGTTCATGTAAGAAATTATCATGAATTCCTTCATAGGCCTTAGTTAATTCTTCATCAGATAAAGAGGAAATTGGAGTTGTCACGAGAACAGCATTTTCATTTTGAGCACGTATAATCTCTAAAGCTTCTGTGATTTTTTCTTCCTTGGCTACATCTGTTCTAGAAAGAATTACTGTATGTGCGGCTTTAATTTGATCTAAGAAAAATTCTCCGAAATTCTTAGAATACATCTTAGCCTTAGATACATCTACCATACAAACTAATGCATTTAAATCGTGTTCTAGCTTTGCATCTGCAACTGCCTGAATAATATCAGAAAGCTTTCCTACTCCAGAAGGTTCAATCAAAATACGGTCTGGATGGAACTTCTCCACAACTTCATTTAATGATTTAGAAAAATCACCAAATAGACTACAACAGATACAGCCTTGTGATAATTCTTTAATATCTATTTTTGAATCTGCTAAAAAGGAAGAGTCTACTGAAACTTCACCAAATTCATTTTCAATTAATACAACCTTTTCATTTTTTAGATTTGTTTGTAAAAGACGTTTGATAAATGTAGTCTTACCAGCGCCTAAAAATCCAGAAATAATATCTATTTTCATACTTCATTTTCTCCTTTGCTTCTATTATTATATACCATTTTTGGCATTTTTTAAATGTCTATCTGCTTTTTTATCTTTTTTTAAAAACCGAAGTAGCCCTCGAATAATCTTACCATTTAAAACATCAACAATTCCTTCCAATTGATGTGTAGTTTTTTTCATTCCCATCCCAATCATTCGAATAGGCCCAGTTAAAAATGTGTATTTGTTCATTTCATATTCTTCTTCTGTTTGACTTCTTTTTTTCAACGCCTTGCAGCCAAAATGAATAAAGAGCCTTCCAATCCATTTCTTCTGAACTTCTACCATTGGAGTATCTAAAGTAAAGGGATATACCTTTGGTTTACTAGGAAGCTCTTTTCTATAGATTTTCTCAAAATCTTTTTTTGAAATATCCTCAATATGTTTCATATCGAAATAGGCATTATGCTCTTCCGTTAGAACAGGCGAATCTACGGTATATACTACCGTTTGATGAATATGATGTACAGAGGTTCCTACCTGAAGCTCATAATCTCCTCCACTAATTTTAAATTGATGAGAAGAAACATCATAATATTCAAAATAGGAGTCTTCAATCGGAAAAACAACTGTTTTCGATTCTTTAGAAGCAACCTCAACCTTTTGAAAAGCTTTAAGCTCACGAACAGGTCTTAACAAGTTGGGATTGGTATCGTGTACATAGAGTTGAATAACTTCTTTTCCTGTATAAGGACCTGTATTTGTAATTGTAAGGAATAGTTCTTTTCCTTTTATATGCAAATCAGACAACTCAAATGTGGTATAAGAAAGACCATATCCAAACGGAAATAAGGGTTTTATTCCAACTTTGTCATAGTAACGATATCCTACAAATATAGATTCCTTATAAAATGTCTGATAAACATTTTTCCCATAGTTTTGAGCTGGACAATCCTCTAACCTTTCAATCCAGCTTTCTGCTAAATGTCCAGAAGGATTTGTCTTATTATAAAGAATATCACATAAGGCGGATGCGGAGGCCTCTCCTCCAAGATAGGTTAAAACAAGGCCAGGAATGGTAGAAATAAAGGGTAATTCTACTACAGAGCCTGTTGTCAGAATAACTATGATTTTAGAATGAAATTTCTTGAGTTCTTCTATCATGAATAGACTTTCCTCAGATAGTTTTAAATTGCTTCTATCTTTGCCTTCAATTTCATTTTTTGCTGGAAGTTCTATAAAACAAAGCACTTTATCCATAGTTTGGATTTCTTCAGTAATATGAGAAAAAACCTGATAAGAAATATGATTCTCTGAAAGGCAGTCTAAAAATGAATCTACCTGTTTTGGATGTACCTTACTGCTTCCTGCTCCTTGAATGCGCATTGTATGGTTTCCAACAATTCCAATTTTTTCAGAAAGATGTAATGGTAATACATTTCCCTCATTTTTTAATAAAACTATACTTTCTAAGGCTGCCTGTTTTGCAAGAAAATGATGATTCTTATGCTTAGGCTGATCAAAGGAAGGTCGATTTACATAAAGCTTTAAAACAGAACGTACAGCCTGATCAATTGTCTCTATAGAAAGATTTCCTTCCTCTACTGCAGATACGATGTCATAATAGCTCAAGCTTCCAGGCATTTCTAAATCTAGTCCATTTTGAAGAGACAAAACTCGATTAGAAACTGCTCCCCAATCAGAAATGGTTGTTCCCTCAAATGAGAAATCCTCACGTAATATCTTTTTTAAAAGCTCAGAATGGTGACTCACTTGAATTCCATTGACTTTATTGTAAGAACACATTATTGCCTTTGGAGAGGATTTACGTATTGCAATTTCAAAAGGCTTTAGATATATTTCAAAAAGCGCTCTTTCATCTACTATGGAATCATTCACCATACGAGCATATTCTTGATTATTACAAGCAAAATGCTTTAGGCAAGCAAAGACTCCTTCCTTTTGAACGCCCTCCACAAAAGCACTTGCTAATACTCCTGAAAGAAAAGGATCCTCTGAATAGTATTCAAAATTTCTACCACAAAGTGGACTTCTTTTGATATTGATTCCGGGACCCAACAGCATGTCCACCTTTTCATCAATACATTCTTCAGCAATTGCTGTTCCTACTTTAGAAATCAAATCCTCATTAAAGCTACATGCTAAACAAGAGGCTGTTGGGAAACAGGTTGCAGGAACAGAGTCATTTAATCCAACTTCTTTAGCTCCATCCGTTTGAATTCTAAGTCCATGAGGTCCATCTGTTAAGCATAATCCTGATTCACCTAAAAAAGGGTAGGTATGCCAAAAATCATTACCTACCAAAAGCTTTGCTTTATCCTCTAATGATAAATTTTTTATAATGCTCTCAATCTTTTTTTCTATCATTTTTTATTCCCCAAAACTTATAGATAAGATATCCAACCAATAAAACAATACAAATCCAAGAGGAATCATAATCATAAAGATAATTGGTTAGAATTACAATAGATGCACCTAAAGCAGTTATAAATACGGCAAATAAGAAGGAAAATAGTAAAGCTAACCATAGATTAATTTTTGAATAACGATGCGCGATAAATAAGATGTAGAATAAAAGGAAAAACAAACCATTTACTGATATTCCAGATATATAGTATGGAGGAATAACATATAAACTTACACATAATAGTCCAATTGCTAAGGCTCCTTGAACAAAATACATATACCAATTTGGAATATAAGAAATTAAAAGGATTCCTAAAATACCTACCAATATAAATCCATACGTATAATCTAATGACAAATTAAAGAAATCAATTCCTGCAAGCAAAACAAAAATTGTAAGAATTGTCATTAAACCAAGATTCAACAAAGGTAATCCTAACATTTGAGCCTTTTTATTTTCTTCACTTGGGAAGAAATGACTCAAGGGAAGCTCTTCTAAGCTATGATATACCTGTTTTTTTACTTTGTACTCCTTATGCTCATTCCATAAGGTATTATCTAAAGTGATGTATAGAATCTCTTTTCCATATTTCCGGGCTGTTTTTATTTGAAACAATACCCAGTCATCTAACAAACAGGCTTTACTTAAAAGACAGATTACAAGCTTAGAATCCTTGATTTCTGCTTCTATTGTTTCTTTCCAATTTGCTCCTTTTGGAACCAATTGGTCAAACCATACCTGATAGCCTTGTCTTCTTAATGCTTTATAATATTCAATTGCTTTTTTACGGTTATGCACCTTATAAGAAATAAAAATATCATTCATTTTATGTACTCCATTATATATATATGATATACCATTTTTTAATAAAAGGGTAGTTTTTTTATTTATTCTACAGATTTTAATGACTCTACCATCTTTATTTTTTTCATTTTTGGAATAAAAAATAATAGAACAATTCCCATAAAACCCAATGTAATTAAAAAGGAATATAAGAAATTCCATCCACTTAAAGAGGTTGGAAAGCACTGCCCAGGGCTAGAAATCTGTTTCATGACAAATAAATTTAAAAGAGGTCCTAATCCAAATCCAAACAAAATGCCTAAGATACTCATCATAAGGATTTCTCGGTAAATGTAGCCTAATACTTCTTTTCTCTGATATCCTAAAACCTTTAACGTTGCAATCTCTTTTATTCTTTCGTTAATATTAATATTTGTCAAATTATAAATTACAATGATGGCTAACACTCCCGAGCAAAAAATAACCAATAAAATAACTAAATCCATACCATTAGAAAGGGAGGTATAGAGTTTTCTTGTTTGAGTTAAATCTGTAACCGAAAGTAAATCCTTTGATTGATACATTTCTTTAACAATAGAGTCATACTGCTTAGAATCCTCTTCTCCCAATCGAACAAGCATTTGATTGAATCGTTCATCCTGTTTCTTTGTGATAATGTAATTTTCAACATAATTCGTAAATATAGAATTTACTTTAAATGACTGTTCTTTGCCATTCACATCAATTATCAGATTGCTTCCTTTTCTTAGATGAAATTGTTGAGCAAGCTGAGAAGAAATAATAACGGAATCCTCAGGAAGGCTTTTAACATCTAGCTTCATAAAGTCTAACAGAGTATCATCTGCATAAAGAATATTAACCTCGTAGTCTAAATTCTTTTTTACTTTTCCTTCTTCCTTGTAAAGATACATATAAGAACTATCCTGTAAAAAATCCAAAGTCACTTTTTCTTGTATACCTAAGGAAAAATCATAATTTAATACTGTATCAAATTGATCCTTTGCAGGAGCCCCCAAAGTATCCTTTAGACTTAAACCCACAAGCATTAACCCAGTGCAGCCACCAACACCTACAATCATCATAATCAAATTCTTTTTGAATCGAAAAATATTACGTATAGAGGATTTGTATTTAAACTTTAATCTTTTCCAAATAAAGCCGATTCGTTCTAAAAGAATTCTTCTTCCTGCCTTAGGTGCTTTAGGAACCAATAAAGCATTTGGCTTTTCCTTTAATGTACTTAAGCATACTGCAATCATTACGATAAAAACTATCGCGCTCATAGATACGGAAGAAAGAATGACACTCCACGCATGCCAACCGAATATTCCCTTTGGCATAAGGAATAAAGAATTATAGCATGCATAAATTACCATAGGAAGTCCATATACACCTAAAAGCAATCCGCAAACTGAACCAACAATACAAGCAAATGCTGCATAAATAAAATATTTATTTAAAATTCTTAGATTAGAATAACCTAAGGATTTCAATGTTCCTATAGAGCTTCTATCCTCATGTATTAATCTTGTCACAGAAGTCAACGCAATTAAAGCTGCAATAAAGAAGAAAAAGAACGGAAATACAACAGCAACATTATTTACTTTAGTCGAATTTACTTCAAAAGAAACATAGCTTAAATTACTTTTACGATTCAATATATACCATTGAATTTCTGAAGGATTTAATGAAGAAGAGGGATTCTCTAAACCACCCATAGGTATCAGTTCCATAAGTCTTTTTTGAATGTACACTTCAGAAATCTCTTCAAGCTTTTCTTCTACAGGGGCAATATATTCAAAGTAAGAAGCTTTAAAGGAATTATACTCCTTGGCACCTTTTACTGTGATGGAAATATCTGTAATTGTTGAATTTGAAACGTATGACTCATCTAAATAAAGAATCACATCAAGATTACCATTTCCAATTTGAGTTGTTTCTTGCATACGATAATAATAGACTGGAGAATTACAAATACCTACAATTGTATAGGTTGTATCTTCTACCACGATTTCTTCTTCTAGTGGAATCTCATCTAAAAATACTCCCATGTTATGAACTACACATTCCTTATCATTTTCTGGCAATCTTCCTTGAATTAATTCTATAGGATGAAGCTTAGAAGAAAATGAAGCTGTAACAACTCTAGCAGTTAATTCTGTAAAGTCTCGTTCTATTTTATAATCTATGGAAGAATACCCTTCTATTTCTTCTATCTCTGGAATATCTTTCCTTAACTCTTCCACATCTTCTGAACGAAATCCGATTGGACTTTTAATTAAAATATCATACATTTGTTGGGTATCGTAATAGGCTTCCATAGATTCCTGCAAATCTGGAGTTGCAGATAATAGCCCAATTAAAAACCCAACACCCAATGCCATAATTGCAACTATCGCAATTAATCTTGTAAAATTTTTTTTGAAATCTCTAACTATGGTTTTAATGAAAGCTTTTTTCATTATATCACCACTCAATCTCTTCAATTGGAACAGGATGTTCATTATAGTATTCTTCTTCTACAGATCCATTTTTCACACGAATTACATGGTCTGCCATTTTTGTGAGGGCAGCATTATGTGTAATGACAATAACCGTTTTAGAGGTTTGTCTACAGGTATCGTGAAGTAATTTCAAAATGCTTTTTCCTGTTTGGTAATCTAAAGCACCCGTAGGCTCATCACATAATAAAATTTTTGGGTTTTTGGCAATAGCTCTAGCAATACTGACTCTTTGTTGTTCACCACCAGAAAGCTGAGCTGGAAAATTATTTAAGCGTTCTTCTAATCCAACAGATTGAAGAACCTCTTTAGGATTTAAAGGATTCTTACAGATTTCAACAGCAATCTCAACATTTTCCAAGGTTGTCAAATTTGGCATAAGATTATAAAACTGAAAAACAAAGCCAACATCATATCTACGATAATTTGTTAATTCTCTATCATTCATTTTGCTGACCTCTGCACCATCCACAAAGATTTCTCCTGAATCACAGCTTTCCATACCACCTAACAGGTTTAAAATGGTCGTCTTTCCAGCACCTGAAGGACCCACAATAACACAAAATTCTTTTTCTTTGATTGAAAAGGACACATTATGATTCGCAAGAATTTCCTGGTCTCCCATAATATATTTTTTCGTTACATTTTGAAAAGTTACGTATTCCATATCTATGTCCTCCATTCCAAATTCAAGTACTATTATTATACAATAAAACTTTGGATTAAAAAACAATTTTATACATTTTTAAAAAAAGTTCAAAAAGAAAAGGCATCAAAATGCCTAGTTCAAACCTAATATAGTTTTAAATAATCCTCTACTCCATATAATAATGCATAAGCAATTTTATATTGATATTCTTCAGATTGTAATAATGCAAATTCTTCTGGATTGGACATAAACCCACATTCAATAATACAACATGGAATAGTGACTTTGTTTAATAAAAAAATATTTTCTCTTTTTACAATTTTACGATTTGTATTCTTTAAATATGTAATTAAGCTTTGTTGCATAACCTGTGCTAAATAAGGATTACAAGAATTGGTTGTATTGTAAAACACTTGTGCACCTCTATATTTACTAATATTAAACTTATTCAAGTGAATGGATAACGCAAGGCATGCATTGGAGGTATTCAGTGTATTCACTCTATGGATCATGTCTTCTCTTTTCACAAAATCACCTTGACTTAAATCATCTTCCGTTTCTCTTGTCAGAAGAACATGAATTCCGTTTTGTTCAAATATTTCTTTAATTTTAAATGAGATTTCTAATGTTAAAGATGCTTCCTTAACATCATTTATTACTGCTCCTCCATCTACACCACCATGACCTGGATCTATTGCCACCCAAATTTCATCATTTGGAATAGCAAAGGCTGTTCCAATAAAAACAGTTAAAATCAAAACCAAAAGTAAAATGATTATCGATGTTTTTTTCATAAATATCCCCTTTTTAATACTTTATTCTATTTTGTAATAAAATAGTAGTAAAAAAGAGATTTCCTGCTTAATTGATGCTCAACTTGATTAAAATTAAAATAACCAAAGAAAGGAATCGAATGAAACCTTGAACACAAACACCAACCAAAAATGGAATACGCATTTGTTTATATTTCTTTGAATCTATCTGCCTGATTTCTTGTAACCAATATGCCATTAAAGGAATGCTAATCAAACTAATGAAACCTAAAGTAAAAGATAGAATACCATATCCTATACTAAAAGGCGCTTCCGTATGACATACTATATATCCTTTTTTAGAAATATGTTTAGCTGAAAGCAGGATTGCTGTACCAATTACAAAAAGCATCAATCCAATATGGTAAGTCATTTTTGCATTCCCAATATATCCCATTATAGTAGAATATGAACTCGTACTAAAACCATTTGAAATCATATTCTCTAATACTATCTGTTCAATAAATGCACAAATAAACTGAACAATAAATGGCAAAATAATACTTATAATAAGATGAACGATTTCTATGGAAATCCCTTTTGAAACCTTTTTTGTTTCTTTCCAAAGATAAAGATTCATCCCTATCAATATTCCCGATAAAAGCGTATTGAAAACAAAGGATGGTATAGGAAAAACAAATGGATGAGCAAAGCCTTTTTTACTAAAGAAAACATCCTGAAAAAGAATAAGAAAAAGCATTACTATAACAAACCAACAACTCATCCCTATAGAGAGTATAAACAAAAATCTTGAGACTCTAAGGAGTGTATTGGATTTTTCTGCTTCTACTGGGGCCTGATGCTGAATATCTCCTTCTTCAATTAACGAAGATAATTTTACTTGAAAGAACTCTGCAAGCCATTTTATATTTTCTAAATCAGGTGTAGATTGATCTGTTTCCCATTTCGATATAGCTTGTCTTGAAACTCCAATGCTAGATGCAAGTTCTTCCTGAGAAATACGCTTTTGTGTTCTTAACTGTTGTATCTTTTCACCTATTGTCATATTTTTTTCCTCCTAGTTCAATTTATATCAAAAATGAGAAATGATTTCTACCAACTGAACCTTACATTGCTGTCAACTGAAAGTTGCGCAAGAAAAAAGCCAATTTAATTGGCTTCATTTTCTTCTTTCTTTTCTCCTTCTGCAGGAGCGTTAATTGGAGCTGAGGATAATCCTACAACCTCATCTACTGGTAAGCTAAATGCAATTCCTTGAGCAGGTGTATTTAATCCTACATTCTTATAGATAGCATGAAGAATATCATCCTTAATCTCATCATTTACTAAAATCAATACGATTTCTTTTTCTGGCTGAATTGAAATATTAAATAATTTTTCAGCATCCTCTCTCGCTGTACCACGAGCGTTTAAAACCGTACCACCTCTAGCACCACATTCTCTTGCTGCTGACATAACACTATCTGAAAATCCAGCATCTACGATACAAAATATTACTTCAAATTTTCCGTCCATTTCAATTACCCCTTAATTCCATTCACATTATTACTTAAAAACTGATAAACCAATACACCAATTACTGAAGAGATTGGAATAGTAAAGGCTATACCTTTTCCATTCTTCGTTTTAAAATATTTATCCTCATAGTCAGCAAAAATCTTTTTGATATTATCCTCTTGAACGACACTAAATATAACTGCTTTACCCAATTGAGACAATCCTAAATATTGAAGCATCTCAGAAGGAGCCGTTCCTTTACCATAAATTACAGTTTGAAGATTAATATCATATCCTTCTAAAGTATCTAAATAGAAATCTGCTTTAGAACGTTCTACGATAGTCACCAAAATTTTAAGTTTTTGAGGAGCTGTTAACCCTTCCTCTTTCTTGACTACAGAGTTTTTCTTTGCTTTCTTTTTTGTTAGTTTTTCTTCTACCATAGTCTCACCTACATAAAACGAATAATCTGTTCATCATCAGCACTGATGATTTTCTTCATTCTCGTCTTTTCCTTCATTCTCTTTAAAAATACTGCCTTAAATCCCAATAATTGAATTGTAATTAATGGAGTCATAGCAACCATAGCAACAATACCAAATGCATCATTTAAAACCTTTGTAGGTCCATCATATAAGGAAATACAAGCACCAATCGCAAATGGTAAGATAAAGCTTGAGGTCAATGGTCCAGAAGCAACACCACCTGAGTCAAACGCAATGGCTGTATACATTCTTGGAACAAAGAAGGATAATCCTAAGGAAATAAAATATCCAGGGATTATATAAAATAAAATAGAAAAGTCACATACCAAACGAATCATAGATAATCCAATGGAAATACCAACACCAATAGCCAAAGCCAAAAGCATCGCTCTTTTAGACACACCACCATTTGTGATTTCTTCAACTTGTTTATTTAATACGTGAACTGCAGGTTCTGCTAAAACTACTACAAATCCCAAAATAAATCCAAAGCCGATCAGGAAGGCTGGATGGAATTCAGCAATGCTTCTTCCCATCTTATAACCAATAGGTAAAAATCCAATATTAACAGCTGTAAGGAAGATAACTAGTCCAATAAAGGTATAAGCAATACCAATTGCAATCTGAATTAATTTCTTTCTTGGAAGCTTAATGAAAATAAGCTCGATAATCATAAAGAATACAACAATTAAGCTTAATGCAATGATTACTTCTTTAGAGACAGTTCCTAAGGTCTTAAATAAACCGCCCCAGAAATTTGGATTTACTGTATAATTTGGATCCGCATAAGGAATATCACCCTTCATTGTAGCTCCTAATATAAGAATAGCAAGAATCGGTCCAATAGAGCATAATGCAATTAAA
Organism: uncultured Mollicutes bacterium; assembly: GCA_947177025.1. Taxonomy (GTDB): domain Bacteria; phylum Bacillota_I; class Bacilli_A; order Acholeplasmatales; family Anaeroplasmataceae; genus Pelethenecus. The sequence goes on from CAMWSQ010000016.1 coordinate 17,010, forward strand.
CCAAAGCTATTCTCACTTGCATTTCTTCCACCAATCGTTGCTGCAACACCAACACCTAAAGCCATAATGAATGGAACTGTGATAGGACCAGTTGTTACACCACCAGAATCAAAGGCTAAAGACAAGAAACTACCGTTTCCACTTAAAATAACCAACCCTACAAATGCAAACATTAGCATATAGAAGAACATCAGCATCATAGATAAGTCTTTTTTGAAGATAATCTTTAGGATAGCAAGAACTAAAAATAAACCTACTCCTACACCAATGGATAACATCAATACAAGTGAATTGATTACATCAGACACCTGACTTGCTAATACAGACAAATCTGGTTCAGCAACTGTAATTAATACTCCCATAACAAAGCAAACCAAAACTATGATTTTAACTTTCTTAGACTTCATTAAAGATGCTCCAACCTGTTCGCCCATTGGTTGCATAGATAAATCTGCTCCTAAACTAAACAGACCTATACCAAGTATTAATAATACTGCAGATACAATAAATACGATGAGTTCATATGAAGACAAATTTACTAAAGGAGTAAATGATAATAATATAACAATTACTGTTACAGGTAGAACAGACATTAATGCTTCTTTAATTTTTGCCCACAATAATTTTAACATTGATTTCAACTCCTTCACTAAATATTTATTTTAACAAATTTTATCTAAAAAAACAAGAAATCTTCCTAAATTTAGGAAACATAATTCTCACTTTTTGTCTTATATCGTTGAACAATGGGATCTAAATCATTTAAATCCATATAATTCAGGTTATGTAGAATCGCATCTAACGCAACAGTTTCTTCTTTTTTCAAACCATGATCCAGTAATTTAAAAGATAAATTGCTTTCTATAGTTTTTAATGTGATTCGATTTAAGATGCCTAATCTACTCTTCCGAATTCCACCAGGTAAATAATATAAAGCAGTAGAAATTTGATTTTCTGTACGAACGATACTTATCCGTTCTTCTGTTGCAGGTAATATCCCAACCGCAATAACACATTCTATGCAGTATTGACATACTTTAGAATACTTTACAATTTTATTCTCCTTTACCCAACTCATAAAGATAATATGACTCTTCTTAGGTAGATGCTTTTTTGCAGAACGAATTGTATATAAAGGGATATTGAGTTCCTTAGACAAGGCTTTTGCATATGTGTATGTATGTCCACATTTCGTATGATATAATATTGCCTCAACCATCTTCATCCCTACCTTCTTTCTAACTATTATACACAAAAAAAGAGAAAAGAAAAAGAAGTTCGTGCAATTCTAATATAAATCAGTTATAATTAAATTAAGAAGTAAGAAGGTGTTTACAATGATTGAATATTTAAAATTATATTTACCGAATAGTAAAAAGGAAGTTAAGATAGAGATATCTTTACCAAGATTTTATGATAAGAATATTCAATTTGATTCAGTATATTTTCTAGATGGCCAGAATGCGTTTAAGGATTCTCACGCAGCCTTTAATAGAGCAATTCGGGCTACAAAGTATATGGGATATATGGCTTCCATTACCAACCGTAAAATCTTAGGTATAGCCATTTACAATGCAGAATCTGAAATGGGAAGAATCAATGAATACACACCTTTTAAAATCACAAATGCGGCATCTAAGGAATGGGAAAAACAAAACACAGCGATTTGTCATAATTTCTGTAAGGATTTAGTAAGTACAATTATTCCCTACATTGAAAAAAGATATCCTACAACCCATACAAGATTTATCTATGGTTCTTCTTTAGCAGCTATGACTGCAATCTATTTAGGCTATCAATATAAAGTATTCCAAGGAATTGGTGCCTTCTCAACTGCTACGTTCCTTTGTAAGGAAGCTGTAGATACATTTTTAGAAAAGAATTTTGATCCAAATATAAAATTGTTTTTATATGTTGGAAAAAAAGAATCCTCAGATGGCTCCTATGATCAAAAGCTTTATTATAATACAAGTTTAGATTTATATCACTTCGCAAAAGAAAGAAATGGCAAAGTACGCCTAGTTGTCAGTGATTCTGGAATTCATAGTGAATCCACTTGGGAAAGTCAGCTTTTAGATTTCTTTAGTTTTATGTACTTTGACAATATTATCTATAGAAGCTAATATGAAGAAATTATTATTAGTAGACGGCAGTAATCTTCTCTTTCAAATGTTTTATGGAATGCCTTCTCGTATTACAAATAAAGATGGGAAACCTATACAAGGAATTCTTGGCTTTGTAGGAGCTCTAAGAAAAATCATTACTGCAACCTCTCCTACTCATATCTGTGTTTTATTTGATGGGGAACATGAAAATCCAAGAAGCAGTCTTTACGAAGATTATAAATCCAATCGTATCGATTATTCTACTGTACCTTTAGAGGATACACCATTTTCACAGCTACCTGATATTTATAAAGCTTTAGAATATTTGAAAATCCCTTTTAAAGAAATACAAGACTTTGAAACAGATGATTATATTGCCACATACACAAAGGTCTACCAAACACAAATGGAAGTCGTTATTGCCTCCTGGGATAGTGATTATTTTAGTTTAATCAATGACAAGGTACAAATCTACAGGTATCGTGGAAAGAGCAGTTATATTTGTGATATAGCATATCTCAATGATAAGCTACATATTACACCAGATAAATATATCTTTTATAAATCCTTAGTTGGAGATTCTGCAGATAATATCAAGGGTGTCCATAAAATAGGTCCTGTAACTGCAACCAAAATTGTGAATATCTATTCTTCTGTCGAAGAGTTATATAAAAATCTAGATGCTTGTAGGTATCAAAATCTTTTAAAGAATGCGAAAGAAAAACTTATATTAAATGAAAAATTAATTTCCTTCAACACTATAGAAAATCTTCCATTCTCTATAACTGATTTACAGTATTCTTCTTCCAAAGAAAATACAATAGATGTATTAAAAAAGATTAAAGTATATTGATTTATTTCTATAGAAAAAAGGCTCATCTTTAGGTATTAAAACCTATCGATAAGCCTTTTCTTTTTTATATCTCTTTCATATTTACTTGAAAGACCCTTAATTTTATTCTAAGGTTGGATTCCATACTGAAGTATAAGCTCCAGATAACGCACCATTAGTTGTTGCAAAAATTACACTGAAGTCTGCATATTTTGCTGCCTGAGACCATTCAGTTAAAACTGTAACACCTGATTGATTTGCACTTATACTTCCAGCACCTGTATTGTTATATTCAAAGAATTTTACAGTTGCTAAAGTTGGAGCATTTCCACTCATAATAACATAACGGCAATTCTTTTCAGCACTTCCATTGAAAGCTGTTGTAGAGATATGACCATCTAAACTAGAATTCATAACCATTACAGCAGCATATTTTCCCCATGGACGTGCAATTGCAGTATTCTTATTTGCTACAACATCTGCATCTGCAGTAAATGTACATTCATCAAAGATAGCACCATAAGTTACATAATCGTTTTCACCCTTATTACATCCCTTAAATGCTGTAATATAGCCACCATCTGTTTTACCTGATGTAATAGAATGAATCTGACAGCCTTTAAAGTAAGTTGTATTATTTGTTCCGAAAATGAAATCTGTTGTTCCAGAAATATAAGTATTAAAGAATACCTGACGACCTGTGAATAATTCTAACGTATCTTGATAACCTAATAACTTACCATTCTTCATAATGAATTGATCGGATTGTACTAATAACGCAAGTGCTCTGTGTTCAGGATAGTTAGCTCCTAAATCAGCATCAAATACAGCTTTGCTATTCCAATAGTTAGAAATTGTTACATCCTCAATTAACACATTTTTTGCAGTATATCTTACGTTTACAGTTGCTGTAGAATCTGTAGTTTGAATATATCCAGATTTATCAGGAACTCCATATAATGAATCCCATTCAATCTTTGTTGTTTCTTTTCCAGCTCCACGAATTGTCATATTAGGATAAGTTAATTCAATCTTCTCCTTATATGTTCCTTCTGCTAAAGTAAGTAATATAGATTTATTTTGTAATTCTGTACTACTTAATGTTCCTAAGAAATCTAATGCTTGTTGAATAGTTTTAAAATTGTTAGCTCCATCAACAGCATCACCTATAACTCCAGCATATGCTCCATCTGTATGTAATTGAATCACATCATTTTCAACACACACAGCAGCATCTACTACACTAACATCATAAGAATCTGTTTTTGTTATACCATTGAATGTTACTCCTACAACAATTTCATAATCACCTGCTGTACTTGAAACAAAGGCATTATTCTTATCATAATTAATTGCAGTTGAATTTTCATCAAGAATGAATCTATGCTCTTTATTTGCACTATCCTTACCTATAGCAATAACTGTTAAATTATTGTGATTTAAAGAAGCGCCTTTCTTATATACACGTTGAACTGTTTTATTTATATATTGTTGATTTCCAGCTGAAGAGCTTCCTCCTAAAACTGTTTTATCAAAACCAAGTTCAATTCCAGCAAAGCTATAAACTGTCACAGTATAAGAAGTTGTAAAGGAAGGATTTTCCTTAGATTGAATCTGTACTGTATATACTCCTGGAACTGTCTTATCATAATCTGTTGTAATTGTAACATCTTCAAGAGCTAATGGTCTTTTACTTCCATTTTCATAATCTGTTGTTAACTGTAAATTAGAGAAATCTTTTTCCGTTCCTTCAAGGTAATCTACTGTTCCTTTGCTAGATACAGAAATACCTGTTGCTTGAGAAACAAGAGCCTTCACATCTGTCTCAATATAGTAGAAATTAAAGCCATTGGAATTTACAAAATAGTAAACACCTTCTGCAGGTAAATTCCAAGTATATTCTTTCATATTAGAATCCGTTGTTGATACAAAATCAATAATAGTTCCTTGTGCATCAATTAAAGCTAAGGTTCTAGCGCCTGAACCTGCAGCTGCAACATAGAAATGAATTTTTCCTGCTCCTGCTACTGTAACCTTAATTCCTTTAGAAGTTGGAGTACCTGAAATTTTTTCTCCTTTTACATACGTTCCAGGAAGAGACACTCCTGAAGTCCCACCATTTGTTTTCAATCTAGGCAATGCCAAGGTTTGTCCTGAATTCACTTTTATACTCTTGGTAGAGGTATCTAGTGTTGCTCCTGACAAAACATCAACATTGCTGTATGTTGAACCATTTGCAGTATCATAGGTTTGGTCAAGCCAATATACTTCTGTGACAACTTGTTCATATTTAGATTCCCATTTTGCATGAAGTGTTGCATTAGCTGTAAGTGCTGCACCTGCTTCTGCTTTTGTTTTGAATGTACTGTCTAAATACCAACCAGCAAAACGCCAATCTTCTTCATCTGCTATTGGTGGTAATGTTGCAGGTAATGCCGTTGCTTCTGCTACATTTGCTGGTGCTGTTCCATG
>CAMWSQ010000017.1 GCA_947177025.1 uncultured Mollicutes bacterium
TTTCGGTATATTGACTTCAAAGGTTATGATTGTAAGTGCGCATCAAGGTGTAGAAAAATATGAAGTTAATGCGCCAAATATGACTAATGAAGAATTACAAGAATATTATATTAGAAATGGAATTTTTCCAGCAAATGCTCCAAAGGACTCAGGAGTAATACTTAAAGAAAACAATGTTTCTGATCATTTGAGTAGCAGAATTTCAGGATATATGAATTGGATTAAAACTTCTTCCACATTTTCTGTTGCAGATGTATATGGAGAGAATCCAATAGATACAGATGAATACGATGCCTTAACTCAGAAAGCAAAAACAAATGCAGGAATAACTTATGATTATATTGGATGTGGTCCATTGGCATTGGTTACACAATTTGATTTTTTAGCTAGAAGTGCAGGATATTGCTCAATTATGAGAAATGCAGAAGACTCTAAAGAACAATTGCTTCTTCAAACACAAATTTTTAAAAATACAAATACGATTCCAGCAGATTCTCTAAGAGACAACCTTGGTTTGTCATTAAAAGGAACTCTCACTTTTCCCAATGAAGCTATTTCTTCCTCTCGAGAGATTTTGATAGATAAGCACTTAGGCTTTAAAACAACGGAAGAAAAAGTAGATAGTGAAGGAAATGTATCAAAATCAACTCATTATGATCATAAATCGCAAATATATGTTTATGGAGATACGATTCCAAGTGTAGCTAGTTTTTCCACTAAAATTAATAATTTAAAGGATTCAATAGAGAAGGGTATGCCAGTAATTTGGTGGACTTTTAGTGGTGCTGGTGAGTTCTCATTCCACTATATGAATATTTTTGCATATGAATATTGGAGTGGAACAGAAGGAATTAGCTATGTGAATAGTAAGGCATTATTGGAATATACAAATAATTTAGGAGAATGGGTTACAGTTTTAGATTTGCTAAAAGATATTCCCGCACCTGGATTATCGTATCTAGAAGATTCCCCTACCGAAATATCTTTTAAATTTCCTTTATCTACTACTAAAATTAGGATTTATTTAGAGACTACAGCAGCAACGGGAAATAAAAACAAAGGAAGAATTGTTTTAGGGGATATGAATATTTATTTCTATGATCATCAATATCATAGTCATAATTATCGCTATGAGCAATATAATTCCTATACACACAAAGCTTATTGTGAATGTGGTGATTTTATTTATGATACACATGTAAAATCTGATTTTACAACATTAGCAACTATTCAAAAATATACCTGCAAGTATTGTGGATATGTGATGGGAACGGGTGCCTTATTATAAAAGAGAATAATATTATAGCTAAGATTAGAAGAATTAGAACTAGAGTAAATATCGTTTCATATATCTATTCTTAATATACTATTCCATTCAAAAGGAACTATATTATTTAGATTTATAGTTCCTTTTTTAGCTGACTCCAAAGAATGATTGCAATCTGTGCAGGAATTCCTAAAAGAAAGATAGCCCATACCTGATAGGTATGATTTAAGAAGATTAATAGTAAAAAAATTGAGGTTAAAAGGGTCCAAGAAAATAAGCTTAATATTGCAAATTTATATTTTCTTTTTCCCCATATACTGTTAAAAATATAGGTTAATACGAAGGATGCTGGAAATCCCCAAATAAATAAAATCCATAAGTTGATTCCTATCATTACATATGGATAGACATAAGCAATGATGATTAAAAACCATACTAAAGAAATGGATAGAAGTGTAATAATAATCTTGTTGATTTTCCCAGTATCCTTTTTCAGATAATTCTTTTTTTCCTTCCATGTTCCTTCATGAGTTAAATAATCTAAAGTAACTCCATACTGATTGCATAGAGTATATAAAACATCTATGCCAGGTAGAGATTCTCCCTTTTCCCATTTGGAAATGGCTTTATCTGAATACTTTAGTATTTCTCCGAGTTCTGCTTGTGTGTAGTTTTTCTTTTTTCTAAGTTGGGCTAAATTTTGTCCAATAATCTGCTTTATTTCCATCATAGGTAAAGTATATCACTCTATTTTAAAAAAAGATGTCCCATTTTGCATTCTATTAAAAGTAGAATGCCTTTTTTTTACTCAAAAGAATTTAGAATTCTCTTTAGGTAGTATCAAGTAAGTGTATGGATTATAATTTGAGTGAAAGGAGACCTTTCATGAAAGAAAAGATACTTTATTTTACAGATGAAATTCATGAAGAATTCAGCGGAATTTCTAGAAAACCATTTGCTGTAGATGGAAATTATAAATATGAAAGAGGCTCAATATGGAATGCTTGTAGCTTTATTTTATACAACATCATTATGAAGCCAATAGCTTTTCTGTATATGAAGCTACGATTTCATTTTAAGATTATCAATAAGAAGATGTTGAAGCAGTGTAGGAGAAGTGGATATTTTCTTTATGCCAATCATACAAATGTTCCTGCAGATGGATTTATGCCATCCTTAATTTGTTTTCCAAAGCGAGTGTATGTTTTAGTCAATTCACTCAATTTAAGTGTATGGGGGACACGGAATTTTATGGCAATGATTGGAGCAATTCCTATTCCTACACAGTATAGTGGGATGCGGAATTTTAGAAGAAAACTACATAATACAATTTTAAATGGAAATGTGATTATGATTTATCCTGAAGCACACATTTGGCCATATTATACAAAAATAAGACCATTCCCCTCTGTGTCCTTTACATATCCAGTCTTAGAAAAAAAACCAGTATTTACCTTCACTGTGACATATCAAAAGGGGAAGTGGAGAACACACATCAAGGTATATGTGGATGGACCATTTTATCCAGAGGATACACTTTCTATGAAAGAATCGGTTGAGTCTTTAAGAAGCAAGGCTTATGAAGCTATGAACATGAGAAGTAAGTATAGTACCTATGAAAAAATTAAATATGTAAGAAAGGAAAATTAAAGTGCATATCTATTTATTTGTTATGGTTGGTTTACTGATACTTAGTACAATTTTATTTTTAATTTGTTATAGAAGAAGAATTTCATGGTGGTTCTTAAATTCTACACCTCAAGTCAGAGTTCAATCCTATAAGCTCCATCGGTTTGCAGTAGTAATTCCTGCAAGAAATGAGGGAAAAACAATTTGTCCGTTATTAGAGTCTATCAAAAATCAAACCTTTGACCCTTCTTATTTTGATGTGTATATCGTTGTAAAGGATCCCCAAGATCCTACGATTGCTCTCATAGAGGAGTGTATGCCAGAGGCAGTCGTTTATATTGATGAAGAACAAACAACAAAGGGGCATGCCTTAGATTATGGAATGAAGGAAATTCTAAGAACTCACCCAGAGGATTATGATGGGTTTATGATTATAGATGCAGATTGTGTTTTGGATTCTAATTTTTTATGTGAAATGAATAGAGCCTTTGGCAGTGAAAAGGAGGTCTACAATTCCAAATTGGTTGTAAAGAATTATTTAAATCAGGATCCCAAAGCCAATCGCTGGTCTTCCTACTGCAATGGTCTAATTTGGACACTGATGTCAGAGCTTGGAAATCGAGCAAAGTCTGATCAAGGCATTGTTACGATGACACTAGGAACAGGACTTTTAATTAAAGCCTCCTTGATTCAAGGATGGAATGGTTGGCCGTTTCAAGAAACCTTAACTGAGGATATGGAGCTTCAAAGATGCTGTGCAATCCATCGATATAAAACAGAGTATGTATCCTATGCAGTTTGTTATGTAGAAGAGTCAACCAGCCTGAAGGCGACAAATCTCAGAAGGAATCGCTGGATGACTGGTGTTGTGCATTGTGATCGACTTTTTGATGCAGAAATCAAGGATAGAATAGTAACTAAAGAAGACCGCATTAATTTTTATGCCATTCATAGTCTTTATCATGTGTATTGGTACGTAGGACTTTTATGTGTCATATTCTTAACCTCATTTATCACAGGAACTATTTTATCTATTCAGCAGAGCTCTATAGCCCTTTGGTTTTATTTTGTAGGCATTTTTTGCTTTTTATTTCTATATCTTGGACTTTTCACTATGACAATCCGCTGTATGCAGGTGGATAAAAAATATTTACCAATGTCTAAGAGGATGCGAATTTGGATTACACTTACTCATCCATTTTATTACATGGGCTATATAGGAATTATGCTTAAAATATTTACCTTCAAAAAGACAAAGATATGGAAAAAAATAGAACGAGTTGAATTTCAAGAAAATCGATTTGAGCAGGTGGGATAATGAATCTAAGTGAAACAACAAAGCTAATGCTAGAAAAACAATCAAAGGCAGAAAAAGAAAGAAGATTCAATGATCATTTAGATGATCCTTATCAAAGAGAATATATTCCTGTGGATGAATCTTTTTCCTATAACAAGGTTTGGTATCAAAAAATTGGCTATTTTTTCATTAAAAAAATCCTTATCTCATCCTATGCCTTTGTTGCCAATCATCACTGGTTAAAAACAAAAGTGATTGGTAAATCCAATTTAAATGGGATTCAAGGTGGTGCCATTATTACAAGCAATCATGTGAATAAGCTTGATACACTTGCGGTTGGATATGCTTTAGGAAGAAGAACAGTTCATACCACTGTAGCTGAATTCAATAATATGAAAAATAAGCTGGGAAGCTGTATGAGAGCTTATGGGATTATGCCGATACCTTCTAAATCTTCTATGATGTCTACTTTTGAAAATCAGCTAAAAAAGTATTTGGATCATAAGGATTGGGTTCATTTCTTTCCAGAGGGCTCTGCTTGGTGGTGCTATGAAAAGCCTAGACCTTATCATATTGGTGCTTTCCATTATGCTGCAAAATATAATGTTCCTATTATTCCAATTTTTATCACCTTCAAGAAAACGAATCAGTTCACAAAGGAAGGAATTGAAAAGAGAAGATTTATTGTTCATATTTTAAGGCCCATTTATCCGAACACTTCCCTAGATTTTAAGGAAAGAAAAATAGATTTAAAGAATAGAAATGAAGCTATGATTTGGGATTGTTATTATCGCTTTTATGAAAATAAGAACCTTTTGTAAAATTGGTTCTTTTTTTTGTGAAGTTTTTTTTGTAAAACTGACAAAAAAATGGTAAAATAGTATCTAAAGAAAAAGAAGGTGATATTTTGAAGGTTGCAATTATAGGTGGTGGCGTTTGTGGTCTTACATTAGCTAACATTTTAGAACAACAAAAAATCTCTTATGAGCTCTTTGAAAAAAGCCGTATTGCAAGAAAGCTTTTAGCAAGTGGTAATGGAAAAGCTAACATAGGAAATCAAAATCTTACTATAGAAAAATATAATCATCCTTTTGGATATCAGCTTGTTTCAAAATATCAGAATCAACTTTTTGAATTTTGGAAATCCATTGGCTTACATACAAAGGTGGATGAAGAAGGAAGAATCTATCCTTATAGTGAATCTTCCTTAAGTGTTTTAGATTGCCTAATGAAAAAGCCTTTGCATATTTTAGAAAACTATCCCATCGAAACAATTTCCAAAATCAATCATAAATATTATTTAAATGATGTCAGAGGCCCCTTTGATTATGTGGTCATTGCTACAGGGTCTATTGCCTCCTTTATTCCTAAAAAACAGGAAGGATTTTATCATCATTTAGAAAATTTAAATTTAAAAATGAAACCACTATTTCCAAGTCTTGTTGGATTTAAGTTGAATTGTAATTTTCAAAGATTAGATGGAGTTCGAATCAAATGTCGTGCTTCACTTTTACAGAATGATAAATGCATCTATGAAGAAGTAGGAGAAGTCATTTTAAAGCGAGATGGAATTTCAGGAATCTGCATCTTAAATTTGTCTAGCAAGTATGCAAGATTAGAAAATAAATCCAATTGTAGGATTTCTTTAGATTTATTTCCAGACCTCAATATAAATATAAAGTCTAAGGAAGAGCTTGTAGGACTTGTCCATCCAAAGCTGGTTTCCTATTTTCAGGAGGATAGTCTAGAAGAAATCAATATAAAGCTTCATCACTTTTCCTTTCCGATTGTTGGAGTTTATGACTATGAATTTGCTCAAGTCGTTTCTGGTGGAATTTCCTTAGAGGAAGTAAATCAATCCTTGCAGTTGATTCAAGATCCGAATATCTTTGTGGGTGGAGAGCTTTTAGATATTGATGGAATGTGCGGTGGATATAACTTGATGTTTGCCTTCTGTTCAGGATTAAAGATAGGAGAAGCATTATGCAATATCAAGTAGACCAATTTAAAGTACTCGTCAGTAAAACACAGGACTTAGAAAATTTGATTCGTCGGTATTATGGCTTAAAAAAATTTAAATTCCGAATTCTATCCAGAAGTATAGATGCTAGAACTAAGGAAAATGTCTTTTATGTGTATCGACTTTGGATAGAAACAGAAGAGGAATTGAAAGGAAAAAATATTTCAGTTTATACTCCAAAGGATATAGAACCAATATATAAGTCTTGGAAATATCTAGATGCGCCAATTGTTGTTGGCTTTGGTCCAGCTGGTATTTTTGCAAGTCTTTATCTCGCACGATGTGGTGCCAAGCCAATCATCTTAGAACGTGGAAGTAAGATAGAAGAACGTGTGAAGGATGTTACAGAGTTTATTCAAAATAAAACTCTTAACCCAAATAGTAATGTTCAGTTTGGAGAAGGAGGGGCTGGAACCTTCTCTGATGGGAAGCTAACAACAAATCTAAAGAATCCATATATACAATTTATTTTAAAGGAATTTGTCAAGCATGGCGCTTCAGAGGATATTTTAATTGATAATATGCCTCATATTGGAACGGATGTTTTACGCGATGTAGTAAAAAATATTCGAATAGAAATAGAAAAATTAGGCGGAACCTTTTATTTTAACACTCCTTTTTTAGATGCAAAAAAGAAGGAAGATAAGCTAGAGGTTACTGCTTTAAATCATACATTTTATACAAGACATTTGCTTCTAGGAATAGGGCATTCTGCAAGAGATACGATTAGGCATCTCTACACCAATATGCATATCCATATGGAACCGAAGGCATTTTCTATGGGAGTAAGAGTGGAACATCCCTCTCTTTACATCGACGAGGCACAGTATGGACCATATGCAAAATATCTTCCAAGAGCCTATTATAAGCTTGCTACAAGATATTTAGATCGAGGAGTCTATACCTTTTGTATGTGTCCAGGGGGCTATGTGATAGCCTCTGCCTCTGAGGAGGGAACTATTGTAACAAATGGAATGAGCAATCATTTACGTGAAGGAGCTAATTCAAATAGTGCTTTACTTGTTGATGTTAGACCAAGGGATTATGGACCAGGAGTTTTAGATGGTCTTTTATATCAAGAAAAGTATGAACGTCTTGCCTTTACTTTAGGAAAAGCATATCAAGCACCAGCCAATTTGATGAAAGAATTTCTAGTCAATGATGTTGCAGAATCTATTCGCTCTATTCAGCCAACATATCCTCATGGAATAGCACTTTGTGATTTAAGACAATGTCTACCTGATTTTGTAATTGAAGGGATAAAAAAAGGAATTCAAGATTTTGATAAAAAAATGAAAGGATTTTATCATCCTGATGCTGTGATGATAGGGATTGAATCTAGAAGCTCCTCCCCAGTGCGAATTTTAAGAGATGAAAATCGGCAATCCTCTAATCCCTATATTTATCCAATGGGAGAGGGAGCAGGCTATGCAGGAGGAATTACCAGTGCTAGCCTAGATGGACTTTTAACAGCGATGAAGATTGTAGGTGAAGACAATGAATGTAAGAATTGATGTCAGTAATATAAAACTAGAAACAGATCGACTTATTTTAAGACCATTTCAAGAAGAAGACCTAACAGATTTTTATGCTTATGCAAGTGTCCCAGGTGTTGGGGAAATGGCTGGCTGGACTCATCACACCTCTATGGAAGAAAGTAAGAAGATTCTAGATATATTCCTGCAAGAGAAGAAAACCTTTGCCATCATAAATAAAGAATCAAAACAAGTGATTGGTTCTTTAGGCTTAGAAGAATATGATGAAGAATATTTTAAGGAATATGAAGACCAAAGAGGATTAGAGCTTGGCTATGTCTTATCCAAGGAATATTGGGGAAAGGGACTTATGCCAGAGGCAGTTCATAGAGTAATAGAATTTTTATTTGATGAAAAGAATTTAGACTTTATTACCTGTGCTCATTTTATTCAGAATTCTCAAAGTAGAAGAGTGATTGAAAAAAATGGATTTCAGTTTGTGTGTGAAGGCGTGTATGACGGAAAAATTGGAAAATTTGAAGATAGAAATTACATTTTAAGAAAAGAGGATTATCGAAATGGAAAAATTTAAGATTGCTTATTTAGGTGGTGGTTCTAAGCAATGGGCCAGAACCTTTATGACGGATTTAGCTTTATCAGAAGGCTTAGAAGGAGAAATGGGTCTTTATGATATAGATATAGAATCTGCCATAAGAAATCAAAAAATTGGAGAAAGAATCAATCAAAATCCTAAAACATTATCTAAGATTCAGTATGTGGTATATGAAAGATTAGAGGATTGTCTTAAGGATGCAACCTTTGTAGTTATTTCTATACTACCAGGAACCTTTGAAGAAATGAGAAGTGATGTGCATGCTCCTGAGAAGTATGGAATTTATCAGTCTGTTGGAGATACTGCAGGTCCTGGTGGAGTTTTAAGAGCTATGCGTACAGTTCCAATTTATGAGGAATTTGCAAGAAAAATTAAAGAGGTTTGTCCAAATGCTTGGGTCATCAATTTTACAAATCCAATGAGCATTTGTGTAAAAACATTATATGATGTGTTCCCAGGAATTAAGGCCTTTGGCTGCTGTCATGAGGTATTTCATGCTCAAGCATTCCTTTGTCTTGTTTTAGAAAAGGAATTGGGAATCAAGGCAACTCGTAAGGATATTTATACAGATGCCTGTGGTGTAAATCATTTTACATGGATTACGGAAGCCAAATATAAAAATATAGATTTATTGAAGCTTTTACCTAGCTTTATGGATAAATACTATGAGGAAGGCTATTATGAGTATTTTGATCGTTTCCAATTTAGAACCGATTGCTTTGCCTATGGAAATAAGGTGAAGATGAATTTGTTTGACCGCTATGGTGTTTTGGCTGCTGCTGGAGACAGGCATTTGGCTGAATTTGTAAATCCACATTGGTACTTAACAAATCCTCAGACAGTCAAGGATTGGAAATTTAATTTAACTACAGTTGATTTTAGAGTGAACCAAATGAATGAAAGAATAGCTGAATCAATTGAGCTTGCTGCTGGAAAAAAAGAAATCAATCTTGTTCCATCAGGAGAAGAAGCAACAGATTTGATGAAAGCAATCCTAGGACATCAAGTGATTATTTCCAATGTAAACATGCCAAATCAGGGACAATGTCCACAGCTTCCTTTGGGCTCCATTGTAGAAACAAATTGTATTTTTGAAAATGATCAGGTAAAACCAGTTGTGTCTAAGCCATTACCTCTTGCTGTTTTAAATATGGTAGAACGTGCAGCGAATAATATTGATACCTTATATGAGGGAATTAAGCACAGAAATTTTGATGAAATTTTTGCTTGTTTTATGAATCAAGCCTTATGTTCCTGTCTTTCTTTAGAAGACGGAAAGAAACTATTTAAGGAAATGATTTCAAATACAAAGGAATATTTGCTTCCATATTTTCCTACTTTAGAGGATTATATTAAATAGGGTCTACTACTATGATTAAAGCAATTTTATTTGATATGGATGGAACCTTGCTTCCAATGGATATTGATGTATTTACTCAAGCTTACTTTAAAGGAATTGCAGAGTATATGTCTTCTTATGGCTATGAACCTAAGGAGCTAATCCATGGCATTTGGAAGGGAACAGCAGCTATGGTAAAAAACGATGGAAAAGAATCTAATGAGGATGTTTTTTGGAAAGTTTTTTCAGCTGTTCTTGAAAAGGATGCAACAAAGGATATCCCCTTATTTACACGTTTTTATGTAGAAAAATTTGATGAAATCCAATCCTCTTGTGGTTACACAAGTAAGGCTTTGCAATTAATAGAAGTACTAAAGGAAAAGAAAGTTAATCTTATCTTGGCAACCAATCCAATATTTCCGATGATTGCCCAAACAAAAAGATTAAACTGGGCAGGAATAGAAGCAAGTGACTTTTTATGGATTACAAGCTATGAAAATTCTCATTATTGCAAACCAAATCTTAAATACTATGAAGAAATTTTAAGTCGTTTTTCATACTCGCCTAGTGAATGTTTGATGATTGGAAATGATGTAGGAGAAGATATGATAGCTAAAGAACTAGGTATGCATGTATTCTTATTAACGGAGTGTCTTATCAATAAGAATAATTTAGATATATCTGCATTTCCGCATGGAGATTATGAAGATCTTTTTAACTATCTTGAACAAGAAATATTTATATAAATCCCTATAGCATATTAGGATGCTTATGGTTATTAACTGTAAGTATCCTTTTTATTTTATGATAGTTGTTGACTTATCAACAAATTAGGTGTATGATATAGATGTTGATAAATCAACAAGAGGTGAAATTATGAAAGACAGATATCAAAATTTTACTATACTTTTAAATCAAATCACGAGAAGTATCCATAAGATTAAGACAGAAGAGATGAATCGTTTTGATTTGAAAAGTGCTCATGTTTCCTGTTTATATTATCTTTATACAAGTGAAAAGCCTCTTACATCCAAGGAACTGTGTGATAGCTGTGATGAGGATAAGGCATTAATTTCTAGATCCTTAGATGATTTAGAAAAAAGAGGTTTAGTTTTTTGTGAGGAAATCAAGGAAAAAAGATACCGCAGTCCTTTACATTTAACTTTAGAAGGAAAAGAGATTGGAAAGTATGTATCAGAAAAAATAGATGCTTTACTTGAGGGAGCAACAAAAGGCTTATCTATAGAACAAAGAAATGCGATGCTTGATGGCTTAGAAATCATTCGAAATAATTTAGAAAAAATGTGTAACAGGAAAGGTGAAAAAAATGATTAAGATATTAATAGATTCAGCTTCTGATATAGATTTGAAGGAAGCACAAGAAAAAGGAATTTATTTGCTACCTATTGAGGTAACCTTTGGAGAAGAAACATATTTAGATGGTGTGAATTTAAGTCATAATGAATTCTTTGAAAAGCTAATTGAAAGTGATGAGCTTCCTAAAACAAGTCAAATTAATCCCTTCCGATTTGAAGAGGAATTTGAGAAACTCACTGAGGATGGTTCTAAGGTAATTTGTATTACAATTTCTTCTAAGCTTTCAAGTACCTACAACAATGCCTTGGTTGCAGCCAAGAAATTTAAGGATAAGGTATATGTTGTAGATAGCTTAAATGCTTGTATTGGAGAAAGAGTTCTATGTGATCTTGCTATAAAACTTGTCGAAGAAGGAAAGCTTTCTGTCAAAGAAATTGTAGAAGAGTTGAATCAGAAAAAAGAAACAATAGAGCTTTTGGCACTTGTGGGGACTCTAAAGTATTTAAAAAAGGGTGGAAGAATTTCCTCTGTAGTTGCTTTTACAGGAGAAATACTTTCAATTAAGCCAGTTATTTCTGTTACTAATGGGCAAGTGAAAATGGTTGGTAAGGCAAGAGGATCTAAGAATGGAAATAATCTTTTAGTTGAAAAAATTGAGGCTTGTGGTGGAATTGACTTTTCTCTTCCTTACGCAACTGCTTATTCAGGTTTTTCTGATGAAATTTTAAAAAAGTATTTATCTGATAGTACTCCTTTGTGGGAAGGGCATACAACGGATATTCCAATTTATCAGATTGGAAGTACGATAGGTACTCATATTGGCCCTGGTGGTATTGGGGTAGCTTTCTTTTCAAAGAGAGGTAAAAACTAATGAAAAAATATACTTTTGAAATCATTGGTGCTCTCCTCGCAGTACTCGTTCTTATTGGGGATATATGCTATATCCTTTATGGAGCGCTATGGAGAAAGGGAGTTACAAGTGCTTTATTCTTACTATTAGGGATTCTTTTCTTTGTTCTAGCTTATCTAAAAAAGAAGAAGCTTAGATTTCCTATTTTTATGCTGATAGGACTTGCATTTACTATGGTAGCTGATATCATTTTAAATCTTCATTTTATTGCAGGGGCTATAGTATTTGCGATTGGTCATATCTTTTATGCAATTTCCTATTATCAGCTGAAACGATGGAGCTGGCTAGATTTGATTTGTTCCTGTCTACTTGCACTTCCTGCAGTGCTTTGGATTACTCTAGCTCCAATGTTTGATTTTGGTGGAGCATTGATGGAGGTTGTTGTAGTCTTCTATGCAATCATCATATCCTGTATGGTAGGAAAAACGATTTCTAACTTTATTACAAGTATTTGGAAGAAGCAGGACTATCGATTAGAACTCATTCTTTTGATTGGAAGTATCTTATTTTTCTTTTCCGATTGTATGCTACTCTTAAATAAATTTGGGTCTTTTACAAAGGATATGAAGGAAGTACTTACCATCCTTTGTTTAGCTTCCTATTACCCAGCACAAATTTTACTTGCTTCCTCTATAGGAGTATATTCAAGAATAGACTATGTCAAATAGTCTTTTTTCTTTTTTTATTTGTCAAAATTTATTGTTTCTAGGGAGGATTTATTATATAATAATAAAAGCATTTGTGAAAGGGTGGTGAGGATATGCTAGATAGTTATAAGGAATTCAAAGAATTCTTATTGCAGTTGAAAAAGCGTCCTAAGGTATTACTTCACAGCTGTTGTGCACCTTGTTCCTCACATGTCATTTCACTTTTAAGAAGCTTTGTAGATCTTACGATTTATTACTCTAATGATAATATTTCTCCTTTAGAGGAATACGAGAAAAGATTAGAAGAAGAGATACGTTTTTGTAAAGAAATTGATCCTAGTATAGAAGTCATTTTTGATTCTTATCAGGCTGAAGACTATTCTAATGCAGTAAAAGGGTATGAGAATTTAGGAGAAAAAACAGAGCGTTGCTATAAGTGCTATGAGCTAAGATTAGAAAAAACAGCAAAGAAGGCTAAGGAACTTGGCTTTGATTATTTTACTACGACACTTTCTATCTCACCCCATAAGGTTACAAGGTGGATAAATGAAATAGGTGCAAAGTTGGAGGAGAAATATGGAGTGTCTTTTCTATATTCAGACTTCAAGAAGGAAGAGGGCTATAAGCATTCTATAGAGCTTTCTAAGCAATATCATTTATATAGACAGGATTACTGTGGTTGTCAATATTCTAAAGAAGAAAGGATGCAGTTGAATGGAAAAAACAAAGAAGACTAAAATAGTACATTTAAATATTCCAACCAATCGTCGTATCCTTTTCATGAGTGACATTCATGGAGATATTCGTCTTTTTAAGCAAGCTTTAGAACAAGCTCATTTTACTAAAGAGGATTACTTATTTGTTGTCGGTGATATGATTGAAAAGGGAGACCCTTCAGACAATCTTGCAATGCTCAAATATATATTAGAATTGAATCGATTAGAAAATGTATATTTTATGGCTGGAAACTGTGATGAGGTATTCCGCTTTATCTTACCTCCACTAGATAAAAAAAGATTCCTATATTACACAACTGAATTAAAGAAATCTATATTAAACGATATGGCAGAAGAAATGGGATATCCAATTTCTAAGGATATGGATATTGATGATTTTATTGAAAAAATTCAGAAGGTATATCCGCAATATTTCTCATTTGTTGATGAGTTACCAGATGTTATTCTTTTAAATGATGAACTTGTTTTAGTTCATGGTGGAATCCAGGATATGAATCACATTTCTGAAAATGCCTTGGATTTATTAAAGTTTGATCATTTCCTAGAGATTAGTCCAGTTCAACCTAGGACCATGATTGTAGGACATAATCCAACAAGAAATTATCGCATGGATGTTCCATGTGTTAATCCTATATTTGATTTCAGAAAAAACATCATTAGCTTAGATGGTGGAAACAATGTAGTTAAGGGTGGCCAAATTAATGTAGTCATTCTAGACAGCTTAGAAAACAAGAATTTTACTTATTTTGCGATTGACCATTATCCAAAATATGTTGTAGAAGAAGATATTACCTATGAACAGCCTCAAAACCATTACACAATGCGGTTTGGAAAAAATGAGGTAGAAGTTCTTACAAAGGATTTGGATTTCTATTTGATTCGTCCGAAAGGAACAACAGATGAGCTTTGGGTACATGAAGAATTTGTTTTTGAATCAGAGGGAAAGAAGTATTGTTTTGATGGTTCAAATACTTTCCTAAGTTTGAAAAAAGGAGATCAGATTTCTGTAATTAAGCGAGCAAGACCATATAGTTTAATTAAGCATAATGGAATTGTTGGTTTGATTGAATCAAAGTATATCCATGATAACAAACTATAAAGTATTAAAGGTCCAGGAAGGACAAACGCTTAAGGAATATTTAGAAAGCTTTCATTTAGGAAAACCAAAAATTTATTTGCTCATTTCTTCTAAATCCATTCAGGTCAATGGTAGTATTGCTTCTGAAAATACAATTTTGAAGCAAGATGATAGTATTTCCATTCAGATAGATGAAGAAATAGATTATACTCCTGATAAGAAGAAATTAGATATTCTTTATGAGGATGATTATCTTTTAGTAGTCAATAAACCAGCCCATATTCTTGTTCATCCTGATGATAAATCAAAGACAGGAACAATGTGCAATATTGTTGCCTATTACTACCAAAATCGTGGCTGGTCATATCAGGTTAGATATGCACATAGATTAGATATGGACACAACAGGGGTTTTACTTTTTGTCAAGGATCCTTTAACTCTTGCAAAAGTTGATGAAATGATTTCAACTCATGAATTAAGGAGAACCTATTTATGTCTTGCTAAAGGGAAATTTAAAGAGAAGAAAGGAGTAATTGATGCTCCCATAGGGGAAGATCGTCATCATCAACAAAGAAAAAGAATCTCTAAAACAGGAAAAAAAGCCATTACACACTATGAGGTTGTAAAGGAATTTAAGAGCTATAGTCTTGTACAGGTGGTGTTGGAAACAGGAAGAACCCATCAGATTCGTGTACATTTAGCTTCTATCGGACATCCAATTTTAGGAGATTCTCTTTATGGAACATTAGACTCTAATATTCCTCGTGTGATGCTTCATTCTTATGAAGCAAAATTGATTCATCCGATTACACATCAGGAATTGAAAATAACAAAATCAATTCCTTATGATATGAAACAGCTTGTAGAGGTAAAGTAGTATGAGAAAAATATATGAGAAAAAAATGGAATATGGTATGTGTGATACAAAGGCTCTACTAAAGCTTCCTGAAATATTTAAAATGGTAGAATCAGGAGTTGCAAGCTTTTTGGGATTATATCAAAAGGATAACCTTTCTATGAAAAGAATCTATGGAGCACTTTGGTTGTTTACAAAGACCATTGTTCAAATAGATGAACTTCCTTTTTGGGATGATATCGTAGAGATTGAGGCCTGCAGAGTAGGAGAGCCTTCTAAGATTACTTGTATCATTGAAGTGTTTATTCATTCCAAAAATGCAAGCAAGGGAATTCATGCTTGGGTAGAATGCTGTGCAGCAAATATTGAAACAAGAAAGCTCCTTCGACTACAAAGCTTTGATTTTGAAATTCCTATTGAAACAGCCACTGCCCCTGTTTACACCAAATGGTCTAAGGAGTTAGAAGAGGAAAGAAAAATGGTTGTCCTTTCTAGCTATATAGACTTTTCAAGGCATGTGAATAATGCAGAATATCTGCGGATTATATTTGAAGGATATTCAATAGAGGAGTTAGAACAAATGAAGATCAAAAATATGGAGATTCATTATCTAGCAGAATCTAAGGAAAAGGATACCTTAAGTATTTTAAAGAAAAAAGAAGATAAAACAATGTATTTTCAGGTTTATCGAGATAAACCAATTCTAGAACTAAAGATGGAGGAGGAATAATATGATTTTTGGAAAAAATGTAAATAGATATTATGGCAAATATTTTTTGTTTTTCCTATTTGGTTTGCTGGCACTTCTCGCAGTAAACTGGTTTCAGTTAGAAATTCCAAGAATCTGTGGAGAAATCTTAGATGGGATTGGGGATAGTGCTCAAGGAAACCCAGATTCTTTATTCAATAATCCTGATGGAATAAAAAAACTAATGATTGAGCTTGCAGTCATTGCAGGAATCATGTTTGTTGGACGTTTCACTTGGAGATATTGTATTTTCGGAGTGGCTGCAAGAATAGAAGCAGATATTAGAAAACAGATGTTTAGTCATTCCTTGAAGCTTTCCAATGCCTATTATAAGCATCATAAAACTGGAGCCTTGATGGCATTATTTACAAATGACCTTCAAGTTATCAAGCAATCCTTTGGTAGTGGTACAGTTATGGCCATAGATGCTGTATTCTTAGGAAGCTTTGCCTTATACAGAATGTTTAGTACCAATTGGATTTTATCCTGCTTTAGTATTCTTCCAATGTCCCTGATTGCTTTAATTTCTGTAATTATGGGAAGAATTATGAAACAAAAATTCAAGGTTCGTCAGGAAGCTTATGAAGCTTTATCGGATTTTACTCAGGAGAATTTCAGTGGCTTGGCTGTTGTAAAGGCCTTTGTAAAAGAATTGCATGAAATCAGACATTTTGATAAAATCAATGAGGAAAATAGAAAAAAGAATATAGATTTTGTCAAATTTGCTACGCTATTAAATGTTTTATTGACTGTTGTTATATCCTCTATTTTTGCCTTATTATTTGCAGGTGGAGCATATTTCGTTATCAATGGATTTATGGGAGAAGAATTTACAGTTGGTCAAATGTGGGAATTTGTAGGCTATTTTGATGCTGTTGTATGGCCATTTATGGCAGTTGCTCAATTGATTAATATGCGTGCACAGGCAACTGCTTCCTTAAAGCGTGTTGATGAATTCTTAAATGAAAAAATAGATATTGTTGATGAAAATGTTACAGAAGTAGAACAAATTAGAGGAAAGATTGAATTTAGAAACTTAAACTTCCAATACCCAGATGGCTCAAATGCAGTTCTTTCGGATATATCTTTAACCATTCCTGAAGGAACAATGGTTGGTATTATCGGAAAAACAGGCTGTGGTAAGACAACGATTGTGGACCTGTTATTAAGAACATATAATCTAGAGGAAAATCAAATCTTCTTAGATGACCAAGACATTATGCATATTCCTTATCGTAAGGTTCGTGAGAGTATTGGTTATGTTCCTCAGGATAATTTCCTATTCAGTGATACTGTAGCAAATAATATCGCCTTTGCTTATGAAAGTATGGATGAGGAAACTATTGTATGGGCTGCAAAATTTGCAGATGTTCATAGTAACATTGAAGAGTTTAAGGAGAAGTATGATACGATAGTTGGCGAACGTGGTGTTACGTTATCTGGTGGACAGAAGCAAAGAGTATCTATTGCCAGAGCTATTATAAAAAATCCACCAATTTTAATATTTGATGATTCTGTATCTGCAGTTGACACGAAGACAGAAGAAACAATTCTTTCTAACTTACGAAAATTAAGAGAAGGAAAAACGACATTGATGATTGCTCATCGTATTTCTACAGTGAAATCCTTGGATTTAATTGTTGTAATGGATGAGGGTAAGATTGTTGGTGTTGGAACCCATGATGAATTACTTGAAAGTTGTCCATTATATGCAGAAATGGTTCATCTTCAATCTCTTGAGGCTGCAATTGATGGAGGTGACTTCTAATGCAAAAGTTTGATGACAATAAAAATGTTCGTACCTATAAGGATAGAACTGTATTAGCTCGATTATTAAAATATGCTGGAAGGGCAAAATTCTCCTTTATCCTTTCGCTATTATTTACTGCACTTCTTGTTGTAGTAGATTTGATGCCTGCATATTTAGAAGGTGAATTGGTTGGTGTTTTAGGCGGAAGTGAATCTAATAGCTATAAAGCTACCTTTACAGGAATGCTGATTGGAATCTATGCTATTGTTATTGCTGGAAGTGCATTCCTAAATTACTTTAATTCTATGATGCTTCAAAAAGCAGGACAAAAGATTGTTTTAGAAATTCGTAAGGAAGTATTTGAGAAAATTGAGGGCTTAGCTATCGCACAAATTTATGCAACACCAGTTGGTAAGCTTGTAACCCGTGTAACCTCTGATGTCAATATGGTAAATGAGCTCTACACAAATGTTATAGTAAATTTAATTCGATATGTATTAACTATCATATTTGTATTAATCATGATGCTGATTATATCACCGCTTCTAACGGCCTATATTCTTTGTGTGATTCCATTCCTTGTGGTAATGACAATCATATTCAATAAAGTATCTAGAAGACAGTACCGTAGGGTTCGTGGCTGTGTTTCAAATATGAATGCCTTTCTTTCTGAAAATCTAAGTGGAATGAAGATTACTCAAATCTTTAATCAAGAGAATAAGAAGGCAAATGAATTTGATGCAAGAAATCTTGACTTGAAGAAGAATAGCATTCGAGAAGTCTTAATCTTTGGTGTATTTAGACCGGCAATTTATGTTTTATATGTTCTTTGTCATATTATCATTTTATACAATGGATTTTATATGGTACTCAATGAAAAGCTGTTGGCTAAAAACCTTGTAAAATTTTATCAGTATAATGGTCAGTTCTTTAATCCAATTCAGCAGCTTGCAGACCAGTTTAATCAGCTACAGTCTGCCTTTGCATCCTCAGAACGTATTTTTGAAATTCTAGATATGAAGGCTCAAATTCTAGATAAGGAAGATGCAATTTGGTTAGATCATATTGAAGGAAAAATAGAATTTGATCATGTATGGTTTGCCTATAATGAGGAAAACTGGATTTTAAAGGATGTTACCTTTACAATTGAACCAAATCAGACGGTAGCCTTTGTTGGGGCAACAGGAGCTGGGAAAACAACTATATTGGCTTTAATTGTAAGGAATTATGAGATTCAAAAGGGAACCATTCGAATTGATGGAATTGATGTTAAGGATATTGCCTTAGAAAGCTTAAGAACGCATATTGGACAAATGCTTCAGGATGTTTTCTTGTTCAGTGGAACCATTCGTTCAAACATTACAATGAGAGACGATCGTTTCAGTAATGAAGAAGTAATAGAAGCTTGTCGATATGTTAATGCTTCCCATTTTATTGAGAAGCTTGAAAATTCCTATGATTATGAGGTTTTAGAGCGAGGAAACAATTTTTCTTCAGGAGAACGGCAGCTTTTGTCCTTTGCTAGAACAATTTTGCATAAGCCAAATATTATGATTTTAGATGAGGCAACTGCAAATATTGATACCGAAACAGAAGTATTGATTCAGGATTCCTTAGAAAAAATGATGAACGTTGGAACAATGCTTATTGTTGCCCATCGTTTATCTACTGTACAGCATGCAGATAATATTATCGTTTTGCATAAGGGCAGAATTATGGAGATGGGAAACCATCAGGAGCTTTTAGCACATAAAGGGTTATATTATAACCTATATGAGCTACAATATAAACATATGGATCACTAGATAGGAGGTGTGTTTCATGAGAAAAAAGTATATTCTTTGGATTAGTATTTCAGGAGCTATTCTAATTGCAATGCTGATTTTCCTACTCTGCTTTTTCAATATCCCAAGAATTACGTATACATATGATCATGAAACAGATACCTACTATGTAGATACAGTTTATGGAAATGCAAAAAGCTATACCATTTTGGATGAAATTAAAGGAAAGCCAGTCACAAAAATTCGTTCTAGAGCTTTTATGAATAAGTCAAGTATAGAAACCATTTACCTAGGAAAAAATATAAAAGAGATTGAAAGACTCGCTTTCCTAGATTGCAAAAAGCTAAAACAGATTGACCTATCAGGTGTAGAGGTCATTGGAAGAAATGCCTTTGAAAACTGTTCTAGTCTCGAAGAGGTACATTTGACACTTCAAGATATATTAGGTGGTACCTTTATGGGATGTACTAACTTAAAAATAGTAGAACTAAACTCTACATTATCCATTGGTAGCTATGCCTTTGCAAGAACTGGAATAGAAACAATCACAATTCCTAGAAATTGTTTTTCCGTTGGAAATGATGCATTTTACAACTGTCTAGTTTTAAAGAAAATCCTTGTTTTATCCTATGATTTACGATATAATTCCTATTTAAATTCCTTAGGAATAACGGAATTTCAGTTCAACTAAAAGATTTTGCTTTGAAATATTTATTTCATATGATATAATTAAAGGACCTAGGAGGAAGAATAGATGAAAGATTTTGCAATTATTTCAGACGGTGCCTGCGATTTGGCAGATGAAGTTGTATCAAAACTAGGGATTCGAGTTGTACCATTTTATGTTGCTTATGATGAAGAAAAGTATTTAAAAGAGAAGTTAGATTTTTCTGTACAGGAATTTTATCAGAAATTGATTGATCATCCAGATATATTTCCTAAAACCTCTATGCCTACGGCAGAAGATTATTTAAAAGAATTTGAAGAAGCTTATGCAGCAGAAAAGGATGTTTTATGTATTACCATTTCTAAAAAATTCAGTGGTTCTTTAAATTCTGCATTAATGGCAAGAGATATGTTCTTAGATGAGCATCCAGATGCTAGAATTGAAGTTTTGGATTCCATTTTACTATCCTGTCCTCAAGGATTATTGGTACGAGAAATCGTAAGAATGAAGGAAAATGGTCTTTCTTTAGATGAAGTGTTAAAAAAGGCAGAAGAGTTAAAGAACACAGGACGCTGCTATTTTACGATTAACGGATTATCCTATTTACAGCGTGGAGGTAGAATAGGAAAGCTAACCTCTGTTGTTGGAAATATTTTAAAGGTTGCACCATTAATTGTAGCCAAAAATGGAGAAATCCAATCTGGTGGACTTGCTTTATCTCGGAAGCGTGCAATTATGAAGATATTAGATAAGTTTAAAACCACTTTATCTAAATATAATTT
>CAMWSQ010000018.1 GCA_947177025.1 uncultured Mollicutes bacterium
CATATTGTAAGGCATAACATAATGATATTCATTATTTAAAATATAATTCTTTCTTTTGAGAAGCTTTATAATTTTATAGGAGGAAATATTATTAATGGATAAAGGCTCTCCAGAGGTTTTTATAATAAATAGCTTCTTTTGAATTTCACTTCTCGGTAGAGATTTAACAAAATTCACTACATTAGAAGGAGCATTAAAAGCATGGATTGGGTAACCAATTCCTAGTAAATCATACTGAGAAACATCAATTTTGGATAGTTCTCCTTCAATTTTATAAGTATCCACCTGATGGTTCTGCTTAGTGAATTCTTCAATATGCTTATCAATAACCATTTCTGTATTTCCAGTACCAGAAAAATAACAAATCAATATTTTCATTCTAATCCCTCTATTCTAGAATTATACTCCTTGTCTAAGGAATAGATATATGCTTCTTCTTGATTATGAGAATCATACCATACCTGAGAGTACAGCTTGTCCTTCTTAGAAAGTCGATCAAAATCCCATACATTCTCAAAATAAGTTCGATTCACCCAATGCCCTGCACGAAGAATGGTATAAGGAGTTGCAATAAAGACTTGGTTATCTTGATTTTTCCACTCTAGTTTTCTATATATATCACCTGTTTGGAATTCTGTTGTGAGTAAACTTCCACCATGGGCTTCTGCAACTTTTTGAAGATCAGAAAGAGTAATTTCCTCATCCTTTTTGTTGTAGTCAAAGTAATAATTTATTAATTGAGCATTTCCTTTATTCTTTAGCTGAGAATACTTCTCATCCTCAACTAAAAGATGAAATGCTTCCCATTTGGTATTGCATAGTTTTTCATAGCTTTCTTTACTTCCGAAGTAAGCAGTTATTTTTTCATACTCCTTATGCTTGTACCAATAGGCTGGAGAATTGCTATCCTTAAATAGTCTCTGAATTGCAAGATTTGAAATTAGGCTCTTAGGAACGATTCTACCCAATTTATAATACCAATACATCTTTCCCATTTGTTTCCAGTAATATTGAACACTTTGGCTTTGATAATGGAAGAAATGGTCTAGTTTTTCTCCATCATAAAACCATACTCCATGAAAGTTTCTTGTAGCATTAAAATAGGGTTTAAAGAAATGCTTTGTACTTCCACCAATAAGACCAAAACCATCATTTAATGTATCATAGCCTGTAATACAATTCTTTTCTCCTCCGCCAATATTAAAAACCTTTCTCCAAAAGCCTTCTAAATTTCCTTGAAGTTCTCTTCTTAAGATATTTGCAATAAGCACACCACTATCGTGTGCAGTAACCCATTCTAGAGGAGCATTAAAGCATGTATGAAACATCAATCCATCCTTCATATTATCCTTAAGCATATTCCTATGAAACATCGCAGTTTGTCTCAATACAACCCAATCCTTAACATTACTTTCTAAAACTCTAAATTCTCCTCTAAGCTTAGTTGCAGAGTAAATATCAAAAGGGCTAACTAAAAGAGGATCTCCAACCTGTACCCAGGGATGAAGATGATTGTGATTTCCGTATAAAGCAACTGTAGAGATATGAATCAGTTTTGGCTGATGCTCTAGCGCTTCTATACATGCAACTAATGTATCTACACCAATTTGATTACAATCTACAGCCTTTTGTGGTGCTTTATCTGAAAGTGGTGGAATAACTGCTGCTAAATTTAAAACATAATCGACATCAGAGACTAACTTCTTACAAGTCTCTTCTTCTTTTAGGTTTCCAAAGATAACCTGAATTTTTCTTCTATAGCTTTTGTGCTTTTTTAAAAGTGGCTGAATTCTTTTATCTTCTGGTAAGACCAAAAGCTTAACATATTCAATTTCATTAATTTTTAATATTTCTGCAAGGGTTTCTTTTCCCATATTCCCAGTTGATCCTGTTAACGCTACCTTCATAATAATTCTCCTTACACAAAACAATGTTAAGTATACTATACTTCATCGAATTTTGTCAAGTTTTTTAGAATATTTTATTCTAAAATGATAATAATTGAGAGATTTTGAAAAAAAAACAAGTAATCTTGCCATTTTACTTGTTTTTCTTTATATGTCTAAAAGTCAATACTTTTTTCAAAGTTGAGACAATATGCTTCCAATATCTTCATTGATGCAAATGGATTGATTCTTAATTTCACGTGGAGCAAATGCTTCACCAAAATTAATACATGCATAAATTGCTTTAGAATTTTCCATTGTATATTTCCAAAAAGGATATTTGATAATAACAGGTGTATTGCTTCCAACACCTAATTCTAAAAATAAAATTTTTTTATCTTTATATTGATTTAAAAAGGCTTGATAGCTATGGGCAGCCTTATACCACCCATCATCCTGTACAAAGGTATCATCAGAACGTAAATTCATTGTCATTGGTTTCCCACATTTAGGACATTTTGGAATGAGTTCTGTAGGAATTCTTAAAAATCTTTGCTTTTCTACCATTTCTTTTATTACTTTCTCATTATCGTAGGTCTTATTATGACATGGACCTGAGCATTGAAATAATCCATAATCTCCTTGGGTATAAAACAAGCGTTCTTTAGAAAATCCTGCCTTTTGAAAGCAATGATCAACATTTGTGGTAAGAACAAAATAGTTCTTATCTTTTACCAGTTGATATAAATCTTCATAGACGGGCTTTGGTGGTTTTTGATATCGATTAATATAAACATACCTAGACCAATATGCCCAAAATTCTTCTAAGCAAGGAAAAGGATAAAATCCGCCACTATACATATCCTGAAAATGATACTTATCGATAAAATCTTTAAAGCTTTCCTCAAATCTCTTTCCAGTATAGATAAAGCCTGCTGAGGTAGAAAGACCTGCTCCAGCACCTATAAGAATAGCATCTGCTTCCTCTATTGCTTGTTTTAAGCTTTCAATTTCAGCTGAGTAAACTTTTGTAGATGTCATAGTCCTCCTCCTTAAACACATTAAAAATAACTTTTATATTACTATTTGTAGTCTGCTTATATTTTAGAACTGTTTGGATTGCTATTATTGCGGCTGCTTCATTTGGAAAATGAAATTCTCCTGTTGAAATACAACAGAATGCTATACTAGATAATTTTTTAGATTCTGCTCGTCTAAGACAAGATAAATAGCATTCTTCTAAATCTTTTTTATTTTGTTCAATAAGACTTTTTCCTACTATAGGTCCGACCGTATGAATTACATACTTAGAAGGCAAATTGTAAGCACTAGTAATAAAAGCTTCTCCTGTTTTCGCTTCTCGTCCTAAATTTTTCATAAGGTTGAAGCATTCTTCTCTTAACTTTATTCCAGCAAAGGTATGAATTGCATTATCAATGCATCGATGATTGGGAATAAAACAACCGAGCATTTGGGAGTTTGCAGCATTTACAATGGCATCACACTTTAAAGTTGTGATATCACCTCTCCATAAGAACAAATCCTCTTTTATAGGATGTAAATCCTTTATATCTGTAATTCCTTTCTCCTTAATGCATTCCTGTAAATAGGCATTCTGCATATTTAAAAAGACTTCACTTGTCTTTCTAGGCATACGAATATTCATTAAACCTCTCAACAGCATTTCTTGAGAATCTCTATCATGTGGAACATTTAAATTTGATCTTTGTTCAAGTAAAAGCTCCTTTATTAACGTGGTCCTTCTTTGTTCTTGGTTCATAATACTTCCCCCTTTCTTAGATGAAAAAGGCTACCT
Source organism: uncultured Mollicutes bacterium (assembly GCA_947177025.1). Lineage (GTDB taxonomy): Bacteria > Bacillota_I > Bacilli_A > Acholeplasmatales > Anaeroplasmataceae > Pelethenecus. Next base: position 3,703 of record CAMWSQ010000018.1, read on the forward strand.
AGCATATTTAGGCAACCCTCTTTTATTATTCAACTATACCGTCTGTCATTGTAAATTCTTCCAAAGAATTTTCCTTAACCTGAATGCAAATATACTGAATTGAGCATTCTTTAGCAGCAAAGAATTGACGCTTTGCAGCTGGAGAAATACGTAAACATACTCCTTTGCAAAGATCTACTGTTACATTATCAATTACAGCACTGCCCTTTCCATCTAGAATGATGTAAATTTCTTCATTTTTCTTGTGAGAATGAACAAATGGAACATTTGCACCAGCTGGAAGAGCATTGATGCTTATCTCTGCTCCAGTTAAAGATAATTCATTATGAAGTTCTTCTCTTCCTCCAAAGTTTACAATACACTTACTAAAATTAGCCATATTTCATTTCCTCTCTTTTTGATTTGTTGTAATGTTTGTTATTACAACTATAATATATACCTTTTAAGTTGTAATGTCAATAGTTACAACACATTTTTTTAAAAAATTACTTTAATAAACTATTTAAGTTACTTGATAAATCATCAAGTGTTACTTTTTTGAGTTCATTTTCCATAGAAGCTTGGGCTTGAAATAAGTGAATGTCCAAAACAGAATGAATATTCTTTCCTACTGGACACTCTGGATTTGGATTTTCATGAAAATGAAATAAGCCCCCCTCTAAGCAGTCCATTGCAATATAAACATCATATAGGGTTATATCCTTCAAATCTTTAGTGATTCGTGCTCCTCCACTTCCTGCTTTTACTTCTACTAATCCAGATGCCTTTAAGCTCTGAAGTGTTCTTCGAATAACAACTGGATTCACATTTACACTAGAAGCCAAAAATTCTGATGTTGTTTTATATTCTTTTTCAAAAATGTGAATAGCAAGTAATGTATGAATGGCTACTGTAAATTTTGATGTAATTTGCATCATATCACCAATCCTTCTCTTCTATATATTATAATTCTAATGTCGTTGTAATGTCAAGGATTACAAAAGGATTCATTATATAAAAAACAAGTAATCGTTAGAGATTACTTGTTGTTATCTTGGTCGGAAAGATGGGATTTGAACCCACGATCTCTAGCTCCCGAAGCTAGCGCTTTACCAAGCTAAGCTACTTTCCGAAATAAGAGGAAAATTCCTCTTATACATTTTTATTTTTTAATCCAAGGACAATAGCTCTATCCTCAGTTTCATTATAAAGGATTTCTACTTCCTTATTGTTATACTTGTTATACTCTTCCAAATAATAATCATTATAGGTCGACCACATAGGCTGTGTATCCACTGTAACAGTTACACCATTTTTGGTTGTAAATTTCAATTTAAAATACACTGCACCACGATAGAAAAATGATGTGCTTGGTTGATTCAATATGACTATATAGGGTTCTGCAGTTTGGAATAGTTTCATCACTTTTTTATAGTCATATAAATAGCAAATAATAATTGGCAGGAAAATACAAATCATTAGACCATCTACTATACCTGCAACTAGAAGGCAACCGAATAGATTTTCTGATAAGCTTAATTTTGAGTCATTGAGATCTGATAGAAATACTAAAATAGTTACCAAGAAACTCACTCCGATGATAATTCCAAGGAATATAAGACAAAATTTTATGTGTCCTAAAAGCCATTTACAATCTAAGCTATTCTTGATTTCTTGTTTACTATAACGCATTAGCCCTCTTCTCCTTTAAGCACTATATTTTATTATGTTTCATTGCATATTCTAAAAATGCCATTAGGAATGGACCTACACCCTTAGCATCATCTTTTCCCACTGGTTCTGCAAGATAATACTCTGCAGTTCCGTCACGATATGCATTATTCTCTGGTCCTAAACCTGCTGTTATACAAATATTTTCTAAGCTACCATTCTTATAGCTATATCCATAGATTCCTTCAAAAATATCATTTCCAATTTGCTGATATTCACTAGAAATATATCCTAGACGAGCTGCCTTCATTAAACTATAGGCAATCATAGAGGAACCTGAAGATTCTAGATAATTCTTAATTACAGAATCCTTAGTATAAGACGTATTCTTTAAACTTTTCAAGTATTCATAAGGAACAATAACTGCTGTTTTTCCTAAATCAACAAGTTGAAAGAACAATTTACTATCCTCATCCTGATACTGTAAAATACCTTCCAATGCTTCTTTTAATAAGCCTTTTAAGTACTCTTTATTTTCTCCAGCAGGATAATACTCTAAAACATCAACTAAGGAGACAATCAACCATCCATTAGATCTTAACCAAAAGCTTTTACTGTTTCCTGTTTCTTTATCTGCCCAGAAGACAGATTTTGTTGTATCATGTCCATGATAATATAGCTTCTTTTCTTCATCAAACATATGATTTCTTATATATTCATATTGTGTTTTAATTGTATCGAAAATTTCAGGTTTATCCTTTAATAAAGCATATCGCGCTAGGAAGGGAACATACATATACATTCCATCCAACCATATCTGATTTGGATAGCTTACCTTATGAGAATAGTTTTGAGTGCCAGAAGCAAGAGGCATTTTTCCTAGTTCCTGATATGTGTAGTCTAATGCAGTTAAATACCGGTTATCTGATGTCATATCAAAAGCATCAAATAGTATTCTACTTTCACAAACTGTATCTAATTCTCCAGAGGTATATCCAGACTGTTCCTTTTTCTGAAGATTTATAAACTCTCCATCCGCATTGATATATCCATTAATATAATTCAAGAAAAATTCCTTATACCTTTTATCATTAGTACCAGTATATAAATTGACAATTGAATTTAAGAATACACCATCAATATAATTCCATCTTCCCTTGAAACCCTCTTGATTCCATGCTGGGACATAGTCAATCGTTCTTTCCATCAAAGAATCGATGTAGCTAGTTAAATTATCAAACACCTCATCTGCATTTACATTTTTCCAAGAATAGGTTGCATAAGAAAATTTAGCATAAGCCTCTAAATCTGTAGTATAATTTTTTGTAATGTCTAATTCTTTTGTAAAACTAGAATCCAAATAAAATCCTTCCAAAGTAAATCCACTTGGAATATTAATTTGATTTAAAAAGCTCAAGTTCGTATCTTTTTTATATCGTAATGTTGTTGTTTCATTAAACACATGAACTTGAATATTGGAATACTCGTCAACAAAATTTACAATGAATTCCCTTGTGTACTCCTTCCCCTCATATGTATAGGAAACAATGAAGGTTTTTTCTCCAAGGGAAAGGGTTTGATCATCTGCAAGCTTTACTTCCAGATCACTATAATCTACGATTTCTTCATTATGATAGACATTAATTAGACTTCGCAAAGTGAATTTAGGGTCATATTCATCTAATTCTATCTTAATATCCTCACTAATCTCAAATCGAACATTCTCCTTTTTAGAACAGGAAGCAACGGTAAGCAATCCCAATAATCCAACGAAAACCAATCCTATTTTTTTCATAAATACCTCCAAATTATTCTGTTAAAATTTTTATTTAACGTCTTCATTTATATGATTTTCCATATTTTCTTCTTTATCCTTCGACAAAATAATTCATTATCATTCTTATATGCAAATCAACAGTTAAAAAGAAATAGTATTTTCTCTAAAACACTACTCAAAACCAATACAAATTCACCAAGTCCTATATCTAAAATTATAGATGCAGGTAAATATTTTCTTTGGCTTCCTCTTATTTAATTAAATTTATCAACTATAACTTACAACAAAATTATACCATAAATAAGGTTGAAATCAAAGTTTTCAATGGATAATAAGAAAAAAGAAATGGTATTAAAACCATTTCAGTTATTATTTCTAGAGGATATCCACTCATCATGCTTGAGTTCAAGCACTTGAAAATCTACCGTTGCTTTAAGCCACCCTGGTCTATAAGAGTTTGGCCAATATTTTAGATCATTCTCGTGAATCTTCAAACGATAAACTTTTTGACAATCCCGAATTATTTCTTTTTTCATAGAACGAATCATTTTCAATTCATTATTCAATAAATCAATGTATTTTATTTCATCAGAGCTCTTACCGCTTTTATTCAAATCAATAAGAATGCACTCAGAAGGTGGAACAGGAATCATATTATTTAATAATAATTTTCCTAATAATTGATGATTATTTACTAAATACTTTATTGTCATAGTATTTGATTTAATTTTCCCATTTTGATCATAATCCTTTGAATGTTTCGATGATAAAGGGACAAAATAGTCAATTCCATTATTTTGAATGATAATTCCTACATGAGGTCTAATATAAGTTCTATTATTTTCATGATTGGATAAAACTCTGCTATCAGTTTGTGATAAATACCTAATATAATTGTCCGTTATAGTACATAAAAACATAATTATCTCCCCTTGTTTTTTATTAAGAATATTATACAAAAAATATCTAAATAATACAAGAAAAAAGAGATATCGACATAGCAATATCCCTTTTTATAATTTTAAAGTTTCGCCTTTATACGGTAGCGAGTCACCTAATTTTAAAGTTTCGCCTTTATACGGTAGCGAGTCACCTAATTTTAAGTGAAAGTATCTCTACTTTCATCTATATTATATGCTAATTTATAACTTAAATCAATAGAAAATCAAAAAAAATGCTGAATTATAATTTTTAAATCCCATTTTTATATTAAAGAAAAACTATACACAAAACCAAAATGTGATGATTTAGTATAACCAAACATTTTAAAGTAAATAAAAAAGATAATCGCCATTGGATTATCTGATTTTTTAAGCTGGTAGGGGAGATGGGAGTCGAACCCACACGCTTTAAGGGCGGTTGATTTTGAGTCAACTATGTCTACCATTTCATCACTCCCCCATATAAGACAAGGTAATTACTTACCTTGTTTTTGTTTGTTTTTTTCAATTGCTGCTTGATAAATTGTTTCTAAGCTAGCAGCATATTGTTCTTTGGAGTATTTTGCACAAGATGGTCTTGTATTAGATTTTATATTATGTAATGTAGTTGGAGCCTTTTGAATTTCTTCCATCTTCAAAATTAAATCTTCTTCTCCATCAAAATATATACCATTATAATAATCTTCTATTACATCTTCAATACATTCATCCTTTTGAACAAGTAAAGGTAAAGAGGATGCTAAAGACTCAATATAGGTTAATCCTTGCGTCTCTGACCTAGAAGCATTTACAAAAATATCACATATATGATAATACATCGGAACAAGATTATTGTCAATAAAATCTGTAAAAATAACCTTATTATCAACATTCAAAACCTTAGCATATTCCTTTAATTCCTCTAATTGTGGGCCTCCGCCAACAATCAATAAAACAGCATTTTCATTGTTTTTCAATCTTGAAAAAGCATGAATAATAATGGGAATACCTTTTTCAGGAGAGGTTCTTCCAATATATCCAAAAACAAATTGCTTAGGAGAAATACCAAGCTTCTCTTTTAATTCTAGCCTTTCGTCTTCTGTGATATTTGTTTCATAAAATCGGTCTAGCTGAATCCCTGTTGGTACTATGCGAATATCTCCTGTAATATAATACTTAGAAGCAAGCTTATATACTTTCTTTGTTGGAACAATTTTGATAGTTGCTGCCTTAGAGGTAGCTCCCATAAATTTCTTTGCAAGAACTTTAAACATAATATTATGAAAATGCTTATCAAAGAAAGGAGATAAATATTTCATATAATCTTCATAAAGAGTATGAAGTGTATATACAATTGGAATATTTAATTTTTTACTAGCCATTCTTGCTAATTTTGCTGCATTATATTCTGTATGAATATGAATGACATCTAGATTATAGGACGCGATTAATTTCAAATAGCGTTTTGGATGCTTTGTACGACGATAATCTTTTAACCCCTTAAAAGGCCATGGTTTACCTGGAATATTTATGAAATTAAACTGCTTTAATTCTTCACAAGCTGCCACTTTCTTTTCATCAAGGCTTGAAAAAACAAAAACTTCGTGCCCTAAATCAGTCAATCCTTCATATAACATTTTTATTGATGTTACTACACCACTAATATATGGATAAAATTGATCTGTGAAAACTCCGATTCTCATACCACATACTCCTAGTTCATTTTATACTGCTCAAAATTGTGTGCCTTATTATTTTACACCATATTCCTACCTAATATCAAGTATTTCTTACATTTCATCCACATATTGGATGCCTAAAAGACGTAAACCTTCATTAATTACAATTCTTGTAGCCTTTGCTACTGCAAAATTAGAATTTCTAATCTGCTCATCTTCTGTGTTAATTTTTTCTAGGGAATAGAATTTATTAAAGCTTTGAGCTAAACCAAGCAAATACTTTGCAAGTACACTTGGAGCACGTTCAATAGCTGCACGTTCAATTGTAGATTGAAATAAAGAAATTTGTTTTACAAGCTCAAAATAATGTGGTTTATCAAACACTTCTATGTTACAGTTAGATACATCAAATGTCTTGTTTTTAAGTATAGAAGCAATTCTTACACCTGTATATTGTAAATATGGTCCCGTTTGACCTTCAAACTTCACGGCTTGTTCCAAATTGAATTCTATATCTAGACTTCTATGATTCTTTAAATCTCCAAAAGCAATTGCAGCTATACCCACTGCCTTTGCTATACCTTCTTTATTTTCAAGATTTGGATTCTTTGCTGATACAAGCTCATAAGCTAAATCAATAGCACGCATTAAAACATCATAGAGCTTAACCACACCACCCTTACGAGTAGACATTTTTTTACCATCTGTAAGATATAAGCCAAAGTTGATATGCTCAATAGAATCTGCAAAATCATATCCCATTTTAGAAATAACTCTTTTCAGTTGATTAAAATGAAGCTTTTGTTCATTTCCTACTACATAAAGTATATGATCAAAATTGTATTCTTTTTTTCTATAAAAAACTGCTGCTAAATCTCGAGTAATATAAAGAGATCCACCATCACTACGTTTAATTAAAGCTGGTGGCATTTCTTCACCTAAATCAACAATCATAGCACCTTGGTCTTCTTTTAAAAGATTCTTCTCTTCTAATTCCTTTACAATAGGATCCATCTTATCATTATAGAAGGCTTCGCCATTATATGAATCAAACTGAATACCTAACAAATCGTAGATTTGAGCAGATTCTTTTAAAGATTCTTCTCGTATCCAGCGCCACAATTCTAGGTATTCTGGATCAGAAAGCTCCATCCTACGGAATGCCTCTCTTGCCTCATCCTCTAAAGAAGGGTCCTGAGCTGCTTCCTCATGGAACCTCACATATAAATTCGTCAATTGTTGAATTGGATCCTTTTTGATTTCCTCATAGTTGCCCCATTTTTTATAAGCAACAATCATTTTACCAAATTGAGTTCCCCAATCTCCTAAATAATTGATAGAAAAGGTACGATACCCACATTTATTTAAAATTAAACGAATGGAATTACCAATAATCGTTGAACGCAAATGTCCAATAGAAAAGCTTTTTGCAATATTCGGTGAAGAATAATCTAGGGTGATTTGTTTTCCTAAACCTATTTTAGAATCACCATAAGTAGATTCACTTTGAATAGCATTTTTTAATATTTCTTGAGCCAAAAGCTTCTTATCTACACATAAATTAATAAAGGCTCCAACATTAGAAACACTAACAATTACATTTGAAGCATTTTGGATGACTGGAATTGCTTCTGCAACGATTTCAGGCATCGGTCTTCTTAGTGTCTTGATAACAGCAAACATAGGAATAGATATATCGCCAAGTTCTCTATTTTTAGGCTCTTCTACAACAATACTGATGTTTTGCTGATATTTATCTTTATAATATTTTTCTAAAGTGACTTTTAGTTGTCCTTTAATCGCTTCTATCATATGTTTCACTCCTTAATTATGGATAAAGACTGAGGCAAATGCGCTCAGTCTTAAATATAATTTGAATTGGATAAATTATTTAGAAAATGCCTTGTTAATGATAAGCTCCCAATTATAGGATCCATCTTCTTCAACTGTAACAGAATTAAATACTAATTCACCATTCTTATAAGTATATAATGCAGGTGTTTTTAATAAATCAACCTCATCAACACCTTCTAAAACATTTGAATTAAAGACTGCCTCATCTTTTTCAAGACTTACTAAGAAATTAGAATCATCCTTATCTTCTTGCTTGTCAACTTTTTCTGAAGAATAAATATAAACTGTTTTTACTTCACGATTTTTTGCTTCAGTATCAATTGCAGATAAATATTGAAGAATCGTTGCATCAGATAAACTACCATATAAAACATAAACATATTTAGGATTTTCCTCTGTTCCATCAGCAGATTTCTTGATTGAAGATTCAATTGTTTTTAATGATACTTTTCTAAGAACTGTGTCCTCTGATAATGTTGTATAGCTTGTACTATTTAAAGTGTTATACTCTGTAATAGCATCATTTAGCTCTGCTAGTCTCTTCTCACTTCCTGTAGGAATAGATAAGCAAACTGTAGTAACAATCATAGCTACTAAAACTAGAACTAAAATAACTAATTCTTTATGTAATACAAATCTTGTTTTATTTTTTCTTATATCTCTAGCCATATTGATTTAAATCCTTTCTTTATTTAAGAATTAAATAATTACGAACATACGCATATTTTATTATATCAAAAGTAATATTAATACGCAAGTCTAAAATAGAAAATTATTTATTTTTTTCTTATGAAAAGTTCTTGAGAAAACGCTTTACCTATGGTAAAATGGATATAGAGATATTTTTAAAAAACGAGGGGTGATCGAATGAAAGTTTTATTTTGTTCAGGTGAAAGTGCACCATTTGCAAAAACTGGTGGCTTAGCTGATGTTATTGGTGCCTTACCAAAAGCATTAAAACAAAAAAACTGTGATGCTAGAGTTATTATGCCTTATTATAAAAAAATAAAGGATAAAAACCTTGCAGAATATCTTGGATATGCTTATGTAAAGATTGCTGAAAGAATGGAATATGTTGGAGTATTCACTGCAATGCATGATGGAGTTGAATTCTACTTCATTGATAATGACCGCTACTTCAATCGTGATGGCTTGTATGGATATGGGGATGATGGAGAAAGATTTGCATTCTTTGATTTTGCTGTATTAGAAGCAATTAAAGTAATCAACTTCTTCCCAGATGTTATTCATTTAAATGACTGGCAAACTGGTTTAATTCCTTATATTTTAAAATCAAATTATCATTATTATCCAGAGTTTAATAGAATTAAAACAGTCTATAGTATTCATAACATCCAATATCAAGGAAATTTCCCAATGGATATGATGCGAATTCTATTTATGCCTTATGCTTCTTCTTTGGAGTTTGACGGATGTATCAATTTTATGAAATGTGGTATTTTAGAGTCTAATATTGTTACTACTGTATCAGAGACCTACAAGAATGAAGTTCTTACAGACTATTATGGATATCGATTAAATAATATCTTAGGTTTACGTTATTTTGATTTTTATGGTATTGTTAATGGAATTGATGTAGAAAAATATGACCCTGAAACAGACAAGCATATTTATTCTAATTATTCCATCAAAACTGTAAAGGCTGGCAAAAAAGCAAATAAGCTTGCTTTATTAAAAGAATTTGGTCTTGACACAGAAGATGTTCCTCTATTTGGTTTGGTTTCTCGACTTGTTGACCAAAAGGGAATTGACTTATTGATGCCAATTATAGATGATGTTATCAATTATAGTAATGCCAAATTTATTTTAATGGGTTCTGGAGATGCTACTTATGAGAACTTCTTCCGTTCTATGGAAGCGAGATACCCAAATCGTTTTAAATGCTATATTGGATATTCTGATCCGATTGCTCAAAAAATATATGCTGGTTGTGATGTCTTCTTAATGCCTTCAAAATTTGAGCCTTGTGGACTAGGACAAATGATTGCAATGCGGTATGGAACTTTACCTCTTGTAAGAGAAACAGGTGGATTAAAGGACACTGTTCAACCATTCAATGTATTTAATAATGAAGGAACAGGATTTAGTTTTTCAAACTTTAATGCAATAGAGCTTAAAGATGTAATGTTCATTGCAATAGACACATACAACAACAATAAAAAAGCTTGGAATACCTTAGTAAAACAAGCTATGGAAAAAGACTATAGTTGGTCTTCTTCTGCAGCTAAATACTTAGATATATACAAAAAAATTATGCTATAGTAGGAGGGAAAATATGGAAACTTTAGCTTTAATTTTAGCAGGTGGACGTGGTTCACGTCTAGATATCTTATCTGAAAGACGTAGTAAACCAGCTGTACCATTTGCAGGAAAGTTCAGAATCATCGACTTCGCATTATCTAATTGCTGCAATTCTGGAATTTTCCAAATTGGTATTTTAACACAATACCTACCACTTTCATTAAATGAACACATCGGTGTTGGTAAACCTTGGGACTTAGACCGTCGTGATTCATTTGTTACACTTCTTCAACCAAGCAACTCATGGTATGAAGGAACTGCAGATGCAATTCGTAAGAATCTTGAATTCGTTAAGCGTTATGCATCAAAATATGTTCTTATTCTTTCAGGAGATCATGTCTATAAGATGGATTATTCTAAGATGATTGAACAGCATAAACAAACTGGAGCAGATTTAACAATTGCTGCTAAAATCGTTCCAATTGAAGAGGCAGACCGTTTTGGCATTTTGGAAACAGATTCCAATTTAAAAATTAACAAATTCGTTGAAAAACCAAAAGAGCCAAAATCAAACAAGGCTTCTATGGGTATTTATGTCTTCTCTACTCAGGCTTTAATTGATGCAATTGAGGCTCACCCAGATATCGTAGATTTAGATTTTGGTAAGCACATCATTCCTGATATGATTAAGGGTGAAAAGGTTTATGCTTATGAATATTATGATTACTGGAAGGATGTTGGTACTTATGATTCTTATCTAGAAACCAACCTAGAATTAATCGAAGATACTGCATTAGATTTATATGATCCTTCTTGGAAAATTTATACAAAGAGTGAGGATCTTCCACCAGTTAAATTAGGACAAAACGCTGATATTAAGAGATCTTTAATTTCAAATGGTTGTCAAATTGATGGTACAATTACCCATTCTGTTATTTCTCCAGGTGTAAAGGTTGGAGAAGGTTCTGTTATTAAAGACTCTGTTATCCTAAACGATGTTGTCATTGGCAAGAATTGCCGTATTGAGAATACAATTATTGATAAGGAAACTATAGTTGGAGATTATTCAGTTATCGGTACTGGTAAGGATTATCAGCCAAATAAAGACAAACCAAAGATTTTATCTTGTGGTATTAATGTAATTGGTAAAAAATTAATTTTACCTGAGGGCCTAGTTGTAGAAAGAAATGTTAGAATCTTCTCTTCTCCTAACGCTAAGAATGTGAATGAAAAGCACATTACTTCTGGTGAAACTTTAAAATAAAACTTATACATAATAAAAAGGACTTCTCTACAATTGTATTGAAGTCCTTTTTTTAGTTTTAGATTCTTTTATGTAGATTATGCACCTTGAGATGTACCTGTAATAGTTAGATTTACATCACTAAATTCTACTACTGTTCCTCTTGTTGCAAACATACCAATATACATATAATCTGAATCAATGGAGATTAAATCAAAATCATAATAGGTATTGGAATAGGTTACTCCCTTATACACTATGGTGGTTGTGATAGACTGACCTAAGCGAATGATCTTAAGTACTGCTGTATCTCCTACAGCATATAAGGAAGAGATGGTATTCTTATTGCTTACTAAGGTAGAATTTTCTCTATAGAATAAGGCATTCATACTACTATCCTTAGTGGTAAAGCCTGCTGTAAGATAATTTGAAGTAATTGTTACTGGAGAGGTAGTCTGGTTGATAAAACAATCATCTCTTAACATTAGACCAAAGCCAGCTTGCTTTGTTGAAGCTGTAGCTGTAACCGTGGCTGTAACCGTAATTTCAAAATTCTTCTCCTTTGAAATCTGTTGGAATAGGAAGGCAAAGCCATCACCACCACTTGCAAATTTACCCTTTGCTGAAGAGGTTCCCGTTTGACCAACTTCAAACACTCCATTTTTTTCTTTTGCTATATAACCTGAAGATAAAGGAGCTCCACCACAATCACCAAAGGCAGTTCCATACCATCCCTCAGTTGTCGTTTGGAATTGTGCTGGCACTTGATAAGATGTTAAATTTGGAGAGGCATAATCAACATATTTATAATTTGGATTTTTTACTAAGTCCGCATCTTTTGTAGGCTCTTTAATGTCGGCAAGAACATATTTTCCTAACGTGTTCTTTGTCTTTTTTAGTTCAGTAGCCACTAAATAAGCAACGTATTTAGCACCATAAATATTTAAATGTGTAGTGTCCACTGATTTTGTATCAACCACAATCTCAGAGTCTTCTTTTTTGCCAGCAGTCATTGCATGATAATAAATAGCTTCTGCATAGCTAATATCTGTATATTTCTTCTTAGTTAAATCTCTTAAATTGATTACCGTAACATTCTTCTCTTGTCCAAGCTCAACAATAGCTTGTGCATAATCTCCAGTTGAAGTGACATGTCCACTAGAGGCAGTATAGATATTATTCTTATCCGCACGAACAATTGGAGTACATAAAATAGGGGTTGCACCCTTTTCTATAGCAAGCTTAATGTAATACTCATATAAACTATATTTAAATGAGCCTGAATCAGTTAAAGGCTTAGAGGCATCCGTAAAACGAGCTGCATCATCACTCTTCTCATCATTATGACCAAAACCAATGAGTAAATAATCACCAGCCTTTAGAGTATTTTTTAAGGCTGTATAATTATCTTCTGTGATAAAGCTTTTAGAACTTCTACCTGATAGAGCTAAATTATTTACTGTGATTGCTTCATCAAAGTAATTTCCAAGCTGAGTTCCATAGCCATATCTAGGATAGAAATATGAATCTGCAAAGCTTGCAAGTGTAGAATCCCCAACTACGAATAGGGTTGCAGGAACCTTCTCAAAAGGAACCTCATAATGATATGTAACCTTATTTGAAGTACTACTATTTGTAAAATGCGTTGTATCATGAGAAACTGCTCTAACCACAACCTCATACTCTCCCTCCTCTGAAGGATTTATAGTATAGGTTGTTTCTGTTTGTTCTTCTAAATCCGTTCCATTCAGATTAACAATATAGCCATCAGCATTGTCTACACCTTGCCAACTTACTATATTCTCTGATAAAGTAATACTTGGTGCGGATAGCTCAACAGGGGTTGGGATAGGAGTTGGCTTTACAATTTCATAAGTCACTGGTAAAGAATAGTCACTATTTTCTATATCATATAAATCTTGGTTATAAACTATAGCTTTTACTTTGACAACAACATTTTCTTCTGCCTCTGTTGATGTGATTGTATAGGAAAGGGTTGTTTGAGATTCTAAATCCGTTCCATTTACATTTACAACATAAGCATCCGCTTGAGAAACTGCCGTCCAGCTTACAACATTATCTGTCAAAGTAAGGACAGGAGCATCCAATTTCATTTCTCCAAAAGCTGTACATTCATAATTAACTGGTTCTGATAATTCACTATCCGTATATTTTGTATGATCGTTAGAAATTGCTTGTACCTTCACTGTATATGTACCTTTTCCCATAAGAATAATCTCATAAGAATTCTCAGTTTGAGTCCCTAATCCATAAGTATAGATATCATCGCCACCACGAAATTCGTCATATACCACATAGGAATCTGCATGAAGAATTGGTGTCCAAGTTACCTTTGTCCCTTCAATTTTTAGAAGAGGAGCTTTTAGCTGAATTGGTTCTTCTGTTTTATCATTATCCTTTTTATCATTACATCCAACTAAACAAAAAACAATGAATAAACAAAGCATAGCATAAATTATTTTCTTCATAATATCCCTCCTATTTTTATTTCCGTTTCTTTTTAGAATTTCTTTTTAATCTAGCAGCAAGCTCATCAATTTGAGCTTGTCTTTTTTTCTTATATCCAGGAGATACCTTTTTAGGCTTTGGAACATATTTGGCTGCTTCCTTTTGAAAATCTGTTTTTGGTTTTACACGTTGAGCACGTGTTGCTCTTCCCTTGTATGGGATAAGCTCACCAGCCTTAATTTCAAAATAATTAGGTATGATTTTCTTCTTATTTAAACTATCTAGATATGCATCATCTACTTCCTCATAAAAGGAATAAACTATTCCATCTCGATGCATTCTTCCTGTTCTTCCACTGCGGTGAAGATAAAACTCATAATTGTATGGCAATTCATAGTTAATTATATGAGTGACGCCTTCAATATCAATTCCTCTAGCAGCAAGGTCTGTTGCAACTAAATACTGATATTTCAATGCTGTACAATCATTTAAAACTCTTTTTCTTTCTCGTGGAGATAAATCCCCATGCATTAAACCTACAAAATAGCCTCTAGAGGATAATTCTTTTCCTATCTCTATAACCTTTTCCTTTGTATTTGCAAAGATGATTGCAAAATAAGGTTGAATCGTTGACATTAAAGTAAGTAACATTTCCAAACGATTCTTATGCTTTAAAGGAATCCAAATATGTTCTATTTGCTTTTGATTTGTATCCTTTATATCTATTAAATAAGGATTATTTAAATATTTTTTACTAAAATGCAGGATTCTATCTTCCATTGTTGCTGAAAAAAACATCATTTTTGAATCTGATACTATTTTAGAAATATCATCCAAATCCTCTTCGTATCCACCATCCAAGGCCATATCCATTTCATCAACTATAAAAAATCTAGAGGTATAAATCTTTAATACATTTTCTGTAATTGCCAAATCCTTAATCTTCCCTGGTGTACCAATCACAATTTGAGGATTAGAACTCTTTAGCTTTTCTATTTCCTTTAAACGATCAGTTCCGCCAGAGTAAAGCTTAATATCAATACGCTTGCCACAAAAGGATGCAATATGCTGTGCCATCTTGTAAGTCTGCATAGCAAGCTCCTTTGTAGGAGAAACAATGGTTGCGAAAACACCTTGCTTTTCTTCTTCTAATGCCTGAAAAATCGGCAATAAAAAGGCATGTGTTTTTCCACTACCTGTTTTAGATTTTGCTAAGATGTTTTTATTCAATTTGACATTACTTAAAACTTCCTTTTGAACCTCTGTAAGATGCTCAAATCTTAAATCTTCTAAAGCTTTAACTATATAATCTTTAAATTCAAAGTCATCAAATTTCATTGAGAATCACCTCTTGTATCATACCATTATTATCATCAAATTACAAGTTTTTCTTTTTTGTCTGAAATAATGCGTTCTTCCCATACTTCGTTTGATATTCTTGGATAATTTTATCGATAGTTCGCTGTTTTTCATCTTCATTTTCAATTGTAAAAAGATTATACACTCTTGGAAGAGACTTTTCATCCTTTAAGTTAGATAATCCCACACCAAGTAATCTTAGTTCTTGATCATTGTAATGATCCTCTACTAAATCTGTAACAACCTCATAAATGACATCAAACTCATCCGTATAATCAATAGATTTACTCCGAGTAATTGTCTTAAAATCCAAGTTTCGCATCGTTATAGTAATTGTCTTTGTATAATAATGATCCTTTTTCATTTTATTGACTACTTCTCTTGTCATTTTTCTCAATTCATATAGAACCTCTATAGAAGAACGAATGACACGATCAAAGGTCTGGGAAGTAGAAATACTTTCTGATTCACTTCTGCGGTTTGGATCAACAACATTGCTAGAGTTTCCTAAAATATGAGAATAGGCATATTGATATGTGTTGTTCCCAATTAAATCTATAATCTTTTTTTGATTGGTTAAATCCATAAAATCGGCAATGGTTTGAACCCCATGGGAAATTAACGTAGGATATGTTTTTTTCCCGATTCCATAAATATCAGCAACAGATAAAGGGTATAATATCTCTTTCACATCTCTTTTTCTTAAAACTGTAATTCCTAAAGGCTTCTTGATATCTGAAGCCATCTTTGCTAAAAATAATGTTGGCGCAATCCCAATAGAGCAGCTTAATCCAATTTCCTTTAGAATTCTTTTTTGAATTTCTTTGGCAACAACTAAAGGATGTCTCGTTTTAGAAATAGGCGTTATATCTAAATATGCCTCATCAATGCTTGCGACTTCTACTAGGTCAGAATATTGATGCAATATTTTTAAAAATTCTTGATGATAATGCACATAATGAGAATAGTCCAAAGATACTACTATCAAGTCTGGAACAAGAGTGTAGGCTTCCTTTAAGCTCATAGCAGAATGAATTCCTAAAGCTCTAGCCTCATAGCTAGCTGAGGAAATTACCCCTCGATAGCTATTTTCTCTTCCAATTGCAAAAACTTTGCCTCTAAGTGCTGGATTTAATAGGCAAGCTACAGAGCAAAAAAAAGCATTCATATCCACATGTAATATAATTTTTGCAGTGTTTTGCTTACTCATAAAAAAAATCCTTTCCTTTTTTAAAAAAATATTATATAATATGTTTATATATATTATAGCATTTTTCTTGAAGTAGGTGAAGACATGGCTCAAAATAAAAATACAAAAAAACAAGAGAAAAAAGAATTAAAGAAAAAAGGATACCAAAATCCAACAGATACACATTGGGGAAAGATTATTATCC
>CAMWSQ010000019.1 GCA_947177025.1 uncultured Mollicutes bacterium
GTGAAAAAATAGTGAAAAAATAGTGAAATTGTGATATAATATATTTAAGGGGTGAATTCATATGATTCAGATAACAATAGATAATGAAATTTTGAATGCTATACTCAAAATAGAAAAAAATAAAGATACTTTAAATTCAGTTAATATTCCGGTTTTTTTATCAAACAAATTTAGAAAGAATACAAAAAAAAGAAGTTCGTATGCCTCAAAACATATAGAAGGAAATCCTCTAACCTTTGATCAAGCTAGTAAAGTAATAGAAGAGCAGGATAGACATTTCTTAAAACCAGAACAGGAAATTCGAAACTATTATTCTGCATTAACGTTTTTGGAAAAAAAATTAAGCGTTAAAGAACCAATTTCTTTTGAAATGATTTTAGATACTCAAAAGCATATTTGTTTTGGTGAGCCTAAAGAAAAGATAGGACTAAGAGGACCTATGCCTCCAGGAGTTCTATTTGCTGTATGGGATCAAAAAACAGGAAACCCGGAATATATTCCCCCTGAATATAGTGAAATATCTGCACTATTAAATGAACTCGTGGAATACATAAATACTTCAGATGATCATCCCATCTTAAAGGCTGCTGTAGCACATTATCAGCTTGTAACAATTCATCCATTTGAAGATGGGAATGGAAGAACGGCTAGAATTTTATCAAATTATGTTCTTTCTTATTATGGATATGGATTTAAAGATGTTGGATCACTTGAAGAATATTTTGCTTATGATATGGATGAGTATTATTCTTCCTTACAAATGGGATTACCTGTAAATTATTATGAGGGGAGAAATAATCCACCTCACCCAGAAATATGGATAAAGTATTTTTTGAAAATATTTTCTTTATATGCCAATAGAGTTTTGCATATTGCTATTAACGGAACAAAAGAAGATTACCATATTAGAGAATCACAGTTGTCTAACAAGAGTAAACTATTTTTAGAATATCTTAAAAAGCATAAGATTATGAGATTTACACCAATTGAATTATCCAAAGCATTAGGAATCACAAATAGAACGATTATTAATTGGTGTTCAGAACTATCAAAAAATGGTTTTCTCAAACCTATTCTTGTAAATGAAAGAATTAGATTTTATGAATTCATAGAGAAATAAATAAAGAGGGCGCGCGCCCTCTAAGAGAAGAATATTTGATTATTTTTGAATATTCTTTTTTAATAGTTTTCTGGATAAATTTGGAAGAAGCTTTGTTCTTTACTGCACACAGGACAAACTTGAGGAGCCTTTTTTCCTCGATGAATATGTCCGCAGTTTCTACATTGCCACATTTCTTCATCAACTTTTTCAAATACTTCATTGTTCTCCATATTTTGGATCAGTTTGTTATAACGCTCTTCATGATGCTTTTCAATAGCTGCTACACCTCTAAATAAGCGTTCAATCTGTGTAAAGCCTTCCTCCTTTGCAGTATCTGCAAATTCCTTATACATTTTGGACCATTCAAAATTTTCTCCACTTGCAGCATCCTCTAGATTTTTAAGTGTATCTTCTAGTAAACCTAGTTGGGTGAACCAAAGTCTTGCATGCTCTAATTCATTATCTGCGGTGTATTTGAATATTTCAGCAATTTGTTCATACCCTTCTTGCTTTGCTTTATCAGAGAAGTATTTGTATTTTGCATGTGCTTGAACCTCTCCAGTAAAAGCGGTCATTAGGTTTTTTTCTGTTTTAGAATTTTTTAAGTTCATTTTATTATCTCCTTTATTTTTTAATATAACCAATTGAAAAAAACTTATACCCTTAGACCTAACCTTCTGTTTTATTTTGTTATAACTTATGCTAAAATATAAATAAAGGAGAGTTGATATAATGAAAAAGAAGATTAGGTTTTTTATTATAAGCAGTTTACTCATAGCTGGATTATGTTCTTTATTTGTTTTTTTCTTTAGACCACAAACTATACAGCATATAGAAAAAAACGATATTTCTGTTGAAACCTTGGAAGAGACTCATAAAATAAACTTTCTTTTTAAAGTAGAAGAGGAACTAACTCCAGAAGAGATTCTTGACCAAATAATAAAAGACGGGACATTAGTTAGTCAAATTATTATAGGTGTGCTCTTATTCCTTATACCTATGATTATTATGGTAGTTCTTCTTATTCGAAGGAAGGAAAAAAAGGGATTAAAATGGTTATATGCCCAAAAACTCTTATCTTATTCTGTAGCTTTTTTCAGCTTGTTTTCTTTAATATTCTTTCCACATAATATAGTTTTGTTAATTTTGATTTTCGTTGCCTTTGGAGTCTTAACTATTCTGACTTTTCTAGATACAATTCTTCATAGGAGTAAAAATTTTGTTTTAATGGTTTTTGAAACAATTGCATGGGTACAAGCCATTCACTCTTTACTTATCTATGGCGGACCAAATGTAAACACATGTTCTATTTTATGGGCCCATAATTGTATTTTATTTATATGGAGTATTATTCAAATGAATGTAATTATGCCAAAAGAAACAGGCACATATTTACCATTTACGGTTCTATCCATATGGGAAATGTGGGTTAGATATTTATACCTTTGTGTTATGTTCTCCGTAGCATTTATTTTGACATATAATAAATCAGGATACCTAATCTTAGCCTTACTATTCATTTGTATTTTATATATTTTAATTCAGTACCTAAAAGGATTTTTTTGGCTTATACGTCCTATGAGAAAATATTGGAAGACTTTAGATATTGTTCAATTTGAAAAAGATATATTGAAAATTCAATCTCGTCCTAACCTACATCCAGATACCATCCTTTACTATAATATTTTGTTTATGCAATGTGTGTTAGTTCACAGCAAAGAAAAGTTTTTTGAATATTATAAAAAATGTTCTAGTCCTCAAACAAAGGGATTACAGCCTTTATATCGTGGACTTATTTTACGGTATGGTATGACAAAGGAAGAATTTGATCATAGCTTTGAAATATTAAACAAAGAATTCTACAATAAGAAATCTGTTCTCAAAAGAGTTAATAAATTTTATCAATTTTGGCAACCATATTATGGTATGAATTCAAATTATATAAACGAAAAGCTTTATAGAATAGACAGAAAGAAAAATCAATACCAAAATGCTATTTCACTATTTGTTTTAATTTATTATTATAAAAATAATGGCCAATTAGATAAAGCAGCAGAATTAAAGACAGAATTCGTCAAGAAATATAGCGTATTCGAAGAATGTATTCGAGATTTAGAAACAATTTAATTAAAACGAGGACTAGAATAAAATCTAGTCCTTTAAATTTATTTAAAAAATACTTGAAATAATAAAAACTTGTGCTATAATAATAATGCACAAAATAATTGCCGCAGTAGTACAACGGTTAGTACCTATGCTTGCCATGCATATGATGACGGTTCGATTCCGTTCTGTGGCTCCATCTGAACATCGTTAATTTAGAGGTGCGAGATTCTAAATTTAAGATATGAAGAAAGGCTGATAGTTCAATACATTTTATGGTTGAATGTCAGTCTTTTTTTCTTTTACAAAATCCATTTTTCAAATACGGACTAAGAACTGAACGTGTTCGAAATCATTCAAAGTTGTTAAGCGGATTATATTTGAAATTATTCTCTTTGATTTCCTCGTTTGTGAAATCGATGTAACGCTGAGTGATTTCTAGTCGTTGATGACCCAAAAGCTCTTTTACAGAGAAGATGTCAGCTCCATTTCTTAGAAGCTGTGTAGCATATAGATGTCTGAATCTGTGAGAACTTAGAATGTCTATTCCTAAGTCATTTTTAAGCTTATTCAGCATTGATGAAACAGATCCTTTGCTTAAATGGGGTTTGTTCTTTTGAGGACTTTGGAACAAATAAGGATTTTCTTGCTTGTTCTTTGCAATCAAAAGAAGTAGAAGCTTCTCGAGTTTTTCTCCAAAGTAGCAATATCTCGGTTTTCCATTCTTGGTAAAATCCATATAAATTGATTTGTGCTTAAAATCGATATTCTTCATTTTTAGGTTTACTATTTCATTTCTACGTATTCCTGTAGTAAGAAGAATATAGATAATTGCTTGATGTGAAAGCTTCATTCTATCAATTTGAGCTAGAATTTTAACAACGGATTCAGGAGTCACAATCTCGATTTTAGCTGGTGTCTCTTTAAGCTTCTTATATTTGTATTCTGGCATTGTGATAAGACCAGCTTCAGCTGTTCTTCTTAGCATGGCTGTGAGAATACCAATTCTTTTATTAATCGTGATATTCTTGTTATTTCTAAATTTGCTGTAGCTAATGAATTTATCAATAATATCCTGGTTAATGTGTTTGGTTTCATAAACGCCATGAGCGTTGAAGAAGTTAATCATATCTCCAAGATGATCTAGATACATGTCAATCGTATCTGGACGAACCTTTGGAGTCTGCATCTTTACATAAAGTCGAAGAAGAGCATTAAGCTCCATCGATTTGAACTCTTCACTTTTATTGATAAAAAGTGTGAAAACCTCATCTAATGTTACTGAATTTTTTAAATTATTATTTTGCATAAGTATACCTCTTTCTTTGTGTGTTAATTTTAAGTATACTCACGCACCGTTTATAATTTTTAAACTGTAAATATTATATGAACATGTTTTGTCAAATTTCAATTTCAATACCATTTTACCCTATTAGTTCATCATGCTGATAGGGTGTTTTTTTATTTCTCAGAAGCGGAAAGGTCTTTAGTGAGCATATCATCTATAGAGACTTCTAAATGCATTGAGATCTTAATCAAATTATCATACGTAGGATATTTTCCTTTTTTATATTCATTTATGGCTTGTCTAGTTATCCCTATTGCTTTTGCCATATTTGAAAGTACAATTTGCTTTTTTTCTAAAAGAAATATGAAGTTTTTATGGAAAAAATTCATTTTTAACACCGCCCTCTTGTAAATTAATGCTTGACACAGAAGAAGACTTGTTGTAAAATGCTAAATGTAAAGCAACACTTTACAACAACTCAATAAAAAATGAGAAAACAGACAAAAAAGCCTATTTTCTTGATTCTAGTGTATTAAATTGAAACTTGAACAACTTCATTATATCACACTGTCAAGAGGTTTAGTAGTCCACTTTTTATCTTTTTTGTTGAAAAATGTGAGGAATTATAAATTCCTATCAGTACTAGAATCAAGGCACCTTATATCCTTTGACCTTCATTATAGGTGCCTTTGATTAGATATCGGGCACTTTTTCATATACATGGTTTGTTAAATATTAATCGAAATAAGTGCCTGGTAATTTTACCAGATTTTTTTGTTTCTAGGAGCCGATGAGTTGCCCGACTCTTAAGGTTCCTGAAACAAGAAAGGAGTGCTTATGAAAAAAGCAATCAAAATTATACTTATAATATTATTTTCACTTGGTGGTCTTGTCCTACTGACGTATTTTAGATTGTATGGAATCCATTTTTTTAATATTCATGTCTCTGCAGAAATAGTAAATGCTTTTGTTGATTCAGCTGGAACCAAAATCTATGCTGTTTGGTTGTCATTTGTAATATTAGTATTTTCTGGATTTCAATTAGGTCGTTGGATTCTAAAAAAGACTACTAAAGAAAAATAGAAAGGAATTTCATGTCGTATCGAATTGAAAAAGCAAAGAAGCTTTTTAACAAAATAAAAATTTTGGAAGAGCAACTAGAACTGAATACAGAGGCTTTGTCTAGTGTCACAGCTGCAAATGGATCTCAAAGTAGTATAGATGAATTTACTACTAAAAGTTCTAGACTGGAAAGACAATTGTTAAAGGCTCAAAAAAAATTTGAAAAGTATGCAGATGATAACTTAAAAATATCAGACTTATCTGAAGTTTACAAATCAAACTAAAGCAAGCCCTCATAATATGAGGACAAGCTTCCACATGGTAAACACTCACACTATATATTATCTCCCAATTACTCATGAGGTGTTTATCAGGTGGAAGCTTATTAAGCTTCAAAAAATAAAAAAAGGAAGGGAAAAACCAATGAAAAATTTAATTAAAAAGTATGGAATTTCTTTCGAGAAATTTCTAGAAGGAGTTGGCATACTATCAGAGAATCTAAATTTAATACAAGATTCTAATGTTAGGAATGCTATATCAGAACTATTAGCAGAAGGAGATATCAATCCTCAATCAAAACCGATTCTAGTAAGAGATATAACAGAAAGATTAGTAGAATGCTATATCGAGGTTTGGAAAAGCGGTAATTATGATGCAGATGAGAGTGATTTTACTTTAGCTCATGGATATGGATTTATTGAAAATGAAGAGATTTTAGATCTAGAAGTAAAAAGCATAAGAATAGATGGAGCAAATTCTTTGCAAATTCAAGTTTGTTAGGATGGTGTATCATGGCAAATTTTATAAAAAAGGCAAAGCTACAAAATAAAATACATTTCTTGATTCAATCTGATCTAGTTTATATTGTTGGGAATTATGAGGATGATTCAATATCAGACCTTCGAATTGAAGATGTAGTAAAAGAAATCGCTCCAGAGATTTCAATTTTAGCAAGTGAAAGAAAGTATCCCATTAAGTGTAAATTTAGTATGACACTGTCCTGGAAAGATGCCGAAAGGTTCTATAATCGGCAATTTAGAGAAGCAATCGATCAAATGGAAAGTGTTTGGTATGGTAATACAAAATATCCTGCAGTACTTAAAAAAATCATAGATGATTGGACTGATAAAATAGAAAAATATAAAAACTCAAATGATGATTGGCATTTTCCTATGATTAGAAATTATGATGTATATGTAGTTTATGAAAATATAAAGTATTATATGCTACCTAGAAATATTGAGGCTCATGGACCACTATTTGATGAGTTTTTAGAAGAAGAAATAGCTGAACTTAAAAAGCTTGTTCCAGAAAATTATATTCTTGTGAAAATGGGTATGGTTGATTAAAGAGGTAAGATTATGGAAACAGTACATTTCACTTATGACCCTAAATTTATTACAATAATGAGCATTCAAAGATGTTTTGAAAAGAAATATCATCCGTTAGGAGATATAGCTCTAAATACAGAAATAATGCCTCTTTATAGCAATGATGAGAAGTATACAGATAAGCTATTTTCTGATTTTATAAAATTGTTAGCACAGCACAATACAGATACAATCACAGCAGAATTAATAGAGGAGTTTACAGATAGCTTAGTCAAACAACTTAAGACTAAAGATACATACCTTTTGCTTTATGCTAAGCACAATTATCCTGATGGATTTATCTTTGAAAAAGGTACTGGCTATTTAGATGGATGCGGAAATGGTGGACATCAGGATGCAATTATAAGATGGTTGAAACAAACATTTAAGAACTGGGAACTAGAAGAAGAGGAAGCCATCATAAAATTTACAAAAGAAAGATTGTATATACATAATAACTATTTTGATAAAGATCAGCTTATTAGAGATAGTGTGAAATATGCAAGTCATAGGTATTAACATGAGAAAGAAACTATTATGTAAATTTTCCTGTAGGGAAGATCAAAATAATTTATATTACAATTATACAGGAAAAGTTCATCCTGGAGATTGGCCAGAATTTTTAATTCGTGCGGCTTTATTATTAACTAAATATGATAGGAATCAAATCATAACAATCACAAAAAAATTATGTGATGAAAAAGCTGATGCAGATCTAGAAGAGCAACTACAAAAGATAAGACCAGTTGAGCAGGAACTAGATGGAATATTAGAGGATAATGGAATTGTTCCAGGATCTTCAATGAGTATAGATGAATTAAAAGAAAAAGTTTCATTTCCAAATGATGAGGAGTGAAAGAAATGACAGCAAGAGAATTAATAAATTATAATTTAAGTGCATCTGATTATTATGTTATTCTTAATCTGGAGGGAGAAGTTCTTTCTGAAGGTAAGCATTGGAATTTACAGGGAACAAACGTAAACAAAGATGAGCTGTTAGAAGAGGGCAGTTTCTTGGATAGGGATATAGAATACTGGTTCATAAGTGAGGGTCAAATGCATATTTTGGTTTTAGATGAAGAACAACAGTCTAAAAAGAATCTGAGGAAAACACTTCTTGAAAATCCAGATATCAAAGAAGTAGACATTCCTGCATGTGAAAGGCATGAAGGAATCCACAGAGCAAAGGTACTACTAAATTGGTTTTGTCCAATTTGTGGTAAGCCTAGAGGGCAAATCCAGAACGTGAGATCATGGGATGGAAGTCTTTGGATGATTTGTGATGGATGGGATAATCCTTGTGGTCATGTTGATAGATATGCAGATGTTCGAGATGAAGCCATAGGGAATGGTTTAAATGAATAATGATGAAGTTAATTGTTGATGGAGATAAGGTTTACGTGCTTGAGGTAATCGAAGCTCCTAGATGTGTAAACCCTAAAGCATCCAGGAAAGCTAATGAAGTTATAATATGTGGATTCAATAAAAGACTTCATCCAGAGCTGTTTGAAAAGTACAAAAGGAAGGTGTTAGGAAATGTATAATTATTTCATGTTAATAGGAACGTTAGAGGAAGATTTCATTGGGCCAGAAGGGAATGCTCCAATTGTTAAAGTTAAATGTCAGCATACTCTCTTTGATCAGCGTGTATTACCAGTTAATGTAACAAGAGTACAACCAACAATTGTATCAGACTTCATATACAAAGGAGATCCAATTGCTATAACTGGTATAATTGATCTAGATAACAAAGGAAATCTAGAACTGTTAGCTGAACGCCTAATGATATTGAAAAGAGATGAACAATCATGATAAAAAAATGGATCTGGAAGATTATCACAGGTATCATAGGAGCTATCCAAACAGTTCTTATAGTGCTTAGATTCTTTGGTAGAATCGACTATAATTGGTGGATTGTCTTTTCACCAATCTTAATTCCATTAGTATTGATATTGATTTTTAGTATTATGAAATTGTTTTTTAGGAGAAAAAAATAGCAGGATGAAATATAATTGTTTTTCTATAGAAGTTTTAAACTTAACAACTAGACCATATCGAGCTTTATGGCATTATGGAATATATAATGTCCAACAGCTAATAGATCTATACAAATCAGATAAAAGCAAATTGATGAAAATTCGTAATATTGGTGCAGAGAGTTTCAATGAAATTGAAACAGCAATTCAGAACTTCTTAAAAAAAGAAGGTGTAACTGATGACAATCCTTTAACTCCTGCAGAACAGCATCTTTATGACGAACTTACAACACTTATTAATCAAGGTAGATATCCAGGTGTTGCGGATGAAATTATTGAGAAGCTAGATGAACTTGTAGATAAGTTTTTGGAAAGGATAAAATGAAAATGATCATTATTTATGAATATGAAGAATATGGATTTATTTCCTTTATTTTCCTTCAACTAGTACTAATTTTAATGAGAGTAGCAAACTATATTTTTTGGCCATGGTGGGTAGTGTTAATACCTTTATGGATATTTTTATGTTATCTACCACTTAAATTGATTTTCGACAGGTAAAAAATAAAGTATTGCTAGAAAGGAGAAGTTCTTATGATAGTTAACCTACAGAAAAACAGCACTAGAAATTCAATCGATATTGGAGACTTTAGAAGTTACTGCTTATCTTTAGCTAATACGAGTAAGCATTTGGATAGACCAACATTGGCTGTCATGGTAGAGATATTAGATTTCATTTCCAAAACATTCGATTTACATCATCCAAAGGAAAAAGAAGTCATCTGTATCAATGTCAATGAACACAACTTAAATGATGCCATTAAAAAGTCTTATAAAAAGAATCAGAAGTTATCAAAAAGGAAGCAACCTATTGAACTGGAGGATGTCACACCCCCGCCAAATCCAGAGGATCTAGTATTCAATCAAAAACAAATCAAGCAAATTGAAGAAGCAATAAAGACTCCAATTAAAGATGCTCAAACGTTGATTCAAAATGCTTTATTAGAAGTTACCAAGAAAATATTGTCTTCTGTAGAAAAACCTGCAGAAGAGACCAAAACCAAGAAAGGACAAGCTTCAGCTAAATAGCTGATAGCTTCTTAAGGGTATCTTTAATCTCTCCTCTAAAAGATACTCATAAGAAGCTAACATGTAATGATGAGCTTCAAGGTTTTTCCCATGAGAGGTGTAGGAACTTCCTATTACCTCTCTACACCTACTAATAGAGGATGAATGGGTAAATGCCTATATAATTGATTTTCGATGCGTAATAATGCATCTAAACCTACAGAAAGGAGGTATTGTCATGGCAAAAAAGGAATTGAAAAAGTATGATGAATCAATTAGAAGATTCATTGACTATAACGGTGATGGATTGGATGAGTTCTACCGCCCAGCTTTAGAAGGCAGAGGAACAGAGTTTTATATTAAATTTTATACACACCTCATTGATTTTAGATTAAAGGCAAAAACGAAGCTGGCTGATTATTATGTTTCCACTAAAGGAATCATGGAACTATTTAATGTTAAAGAGCATCATGGTTTAGATGGTAAAATAACTTACACGGGCTTTGGAAATAAGTATTGTAAGAAGACCATCCAAAGGAGCCTACAAAAGCTTATAAGGCTTCGACTGGTATCTTATGTCATAGCTCCTAAAAAGAGCGACAGAAAGAATCCTGATGAGTTTGAGCCACATAGGAAAATCGTTGTTGACATGGAGATCGCAAAAGAATTGTTTAACATCTATGAACCAGAAGTAGATCAGTTCATTACTTCATACGCTCAGAAGATAGCTATAGATGAAGTTGATCATGATGATACACTCCTAACTGAGGAAGCAAAGGATGAACAGCTACAGAAGCTTTATAAGTGGTTCTATAAGCAGCTTAAGAAGATAGCACAAAAGAGACCATTTAATTACACAGAAAAAGCACCAGAGAAGTACCAGGCATATAAGGAGGCTGGTATAGCAAAAAACAAGTATTCTAACACTGATGAGATGATAAGCTACTATAAATATCATACAGCGAAGAAATACACTAAACGAAACCTATTTAAAAAGTACATACCAACCCATTTACGTGATAAGCAGAAGGAGGCAGATGATAAGATATCTAAAGGCACCAGCCCTTATGGAATGTTGACTGAAGAGCATATCAAGCGTATCAGAGAGCTACCAGTTCCTGAAGCTATGATATATGTAAGGAAACTGATTGGATATAGTATTCCTTCAGTAGAACTTCAGAAAAAGGCTTCTAGAGTCTTTATCAAGGTGGATATAAAAGAACATAAAGTTCTAGAATATGACCTTAAAAAAGCCGAGCGATATATGGATATTTCAACGCAGATAGTCAATTATGAAGAATCTGATCAAGATGCATCTTTTAGAGAAAAGTATAGTACAGGGGGATTTGATCCTCTATGATAGCAGTAAAAGCAAATTTGGAATGGGTGGTTAAGAATATCAAAAAAATGAGGTATAGTATACCTCTTTTCGTGCTTGTATAAAAACTTGAGGTCTTAGGACCTTCTTTTTTTTGCCTAGTAAGTATAAAATATGTTCCTCTCTTAAAAAAATATGTTCCTCTCTTAAAAAAATATGTCTGTGGATAACTTATAATTTGTCCACCAAATCCATCCTATATTATATATAGATATAACACCATGTAATATATATAGTAAGCACGAACTTGTGGTTTTTTTCTTCGATTTAGACGACTTTAAAATTTGGAGGTTTCTACCCGCCTGTTCCAGTCGGGTCAATTTTAGTATTGTTAACGCCTTTATTCAAAGGCTATTGAAGCGGTAGTTGATTTCATTTTATATATGTTTTCTCTATAAGACCAGCCGCCCGCCATATACCATATATTACTTTTTTTCTAACTTCGGCGTATGCTAATGTACGTTTGGTGGAACTGCATAGCTTCGTATCAGCAATCGAGATAGTGTTTTGTGAGTAGTACTTCATTCGATGCTTGAAATTACACTAATATTATGGTAGAATTAGTTTGTCAAATAAATACGGTCAAAGGATAATGGTACAAGTGCGTACTGTTATCCTTTTTTTGTTGTCAAAAGGAGGTGCTTTAATTTGGAGAATCAAGTAGATATTATGGATGGAACACCACTCTATATTTTATACACTGCAAAGCCAGAGTATCAATCATTAAGGGATGGTGATCAAAAGTTTTTTAAGAAACTGTTTCCTCTGTTGTTGTTTTCTACTAGCAATGAGTTTTCTCATAAATACTTATGCAATGTATGCACGGAGACAGGTAAGCCCATTCCAGAATCAACTCTTCAAAAAAGATTAAGAAGACTTGCCTCTGCAAAGCTAATTCATAAATGGGAAGAAAAGGATGTGGTCGATGGGAAGTGGACCACTATGCATACTTATATAGAATTAGAAAAATCCACATTCTCTTTTGTACGTGCAAAGCTTCTCCAGGAAAGAATTGACAAAGCTAGAACAGAAGCATTAGAGAATGGAGTTTACCTGGATAGAGAAATGGTGGATAAGATGAAGGATAAGATAGAAGAACAGGCAAATCCAGAGCCTCCTCATAGACCACATGAAGAGAAGACCTTCGCACAATTACTGGAGGAATTAAAATGATACCAATATCAAAAGAATCAGTCTATAAAATTAAGTTTATTGCATTCTGGAAGGAATGCATAAAAATAGGTATGATTTTAATTTCACCTATAAAGATGTTTATAATCATGATACTTCGAGGAGTGATTTCTTTATGGAATAATATTTTTTTAACTGTGTATGAGCATAGAAAACATTTGTTGGCAGTAACCTATAAGTTAGTTTTTTTTATAGATCTAATATTATACATTGTATATTTGATTCGATTTTATGGATTTAAAGACAGAGAAAACACACTCATTTATGTACTTTTTATCTTATCATTTGGATCAATCGGAATTACCTTAATATTTTATATTTATTATAAGATTCTTGGTAAGAATACACTCCTGGAAAGAAATGTGATGCTAACAGAGAAGTATGTAGAAGAACTTTTACCTCCAATCGTCAAGATTTATGGCCCACCACGAATTGGAAAGGATACTACAGGGATTTCGTTCACTTCAATTCTTGTTAGAAGAAATAAGAGGATTATTCCTATAGCTATGAAGAAGATTAGAAAAATTTGCTATATCTTTGATTTTCAATTTGTGAATCGAGCATGCAATACCTATTATGAAAAATTTCTAACCAGCTCAAAATCACAACGCAGAGATAACTTTATAAAACTTTGTTCAAAAAGTAGTATACAAGCTTTTATAAAAGAGCGATATTTGACTAAAATCAATTATCAGGATTTAGTAGATGAATACAAAGAGCATTTAAAAAATAAGATTACATTCGAAAGTGAATACATGTATAATGATGGAATCGCAAAAAAGCATTTCTTGGAATTATTAAATGAATACATGTTTCTTTATGTAAGACTATACATTATGAAACATTTCACTTTGATTAATCAACCTTATATTGAAGATCCTGCAACAGGGCTTACTGGCAAAAAATACAGTGCATTCTATGAGGCTGTAGCTACACCACCAGCAAAACCTTATGAACTTGAAACAGAAGATGGAAAGAAAAAGTATGTTTTGTCTGAAGAAATAGTAGAATGCCCGATTGTAGACTGGACTATGCTATACGAATCTGAAAGAGATAGCTGGACTAATAATTTAGACCAAGTTGCATCCAAATGGGGTAAGGAACATCACACAAGAGAGTGGATTGCCTTTTATGGGCACAGCTATGAGCAGGTCTACAAAATTAGTATTTGTCATGATGCCTCAAGGCAGATTAAGTACTTAAGAGAACTTGATGCATTCTATATCAATGTACTCCAACGCCAGGAATATTTAGGAGCTGGAAAAAGAGTAGCCATTTTGAATGTATTTCAAAAGATTACTAATTACTTTGCTGAAAAAGGAAACTTAAAACTTGATGATGCAAATAATACGATCATATATAAGCGTCAAGAAAAAATCAAGTATTATGAAAGACTCTATAAAGCAACTGGAGATGATAAATATTTAGCCTTAATCGAAGGCATCCAGAACCAGGAGCTTAAGAAAACTTCTAAGTTTTATGACAAGATGGCTAAGTGGAATAAATGTTTATTAGAGCGTATAGAACAGCTACAGAGGAAGTATGGAGTTATCAGAATTACAGCTACAATATCAGACCAGCCTACAGCTCCTAATTTAAAAGAAGCTACATTGAAGCAATTAATTAATAGAGAAACACATTTATATCATGAAGCATATAGAGTTGATTTTTACTTTAGAATGACTGATTCTATGGGTAGATATAATCACAAGTATATGTCTGATGTATTAGAATCAAGAGCAAAGCAATCAACTACAACATTCCATGATGTAGAATGCTGGGAGCCTTCTATGGTGTTAACTAAACAATCAATGTTACATATGGCATATCCAGCTGGCCTTGAATTATATAGTATCACAAAAAAGGAGGTGTATGACAGGTGGTATAAACCAGTAAACAAGGAGTAGAAAAAACGGGAAAAGCCTTATCTTTAAAAATAAATAAAGAAAGGAATATTTAAAAATGAAGAAGAAAATTATTGCTTGTTTAGGATTGTTAGGACTAGCTATGACAAGCTTATTTGTAAGTCCTATAAAAAGTAATGCAGCAGCACCAACACAAGAAGCTACTGATATAGCTACATATTCATTCGTTGCAGCAGATGGCAAAATTTTACCTGATTGCTTTGGAGATTATGAATATCTAACTCGAACATTAGATGAAACACCAACCTTTACACATTTTAATATTCGCACATATGGGTGTGATTTTGGGGAGAACTATGCAATTACAGATGCTCTTGCAATTATTGATACCGATGAAAATAATGGAGAATTACATTGGGATAAAATTTCTTGTGATGATCCAAATGCTTATGGATTTGTTTTATGTGAAGATAATTCTACAACAAAAAATTATTTTAGATCTTTAGGAGCAAAATTTTTAGAATTGACTATTTATCAATGCTGGGATACAAATGGCTCTGTACTGGATTTGATTAATACTTGGGATGAAGTACTTGCAGTTGCTGTTCCTGGATCTATATTTCGTAGTTCCGAATGGGGTTATATTGAAGATCACGGTATTAAAAAAATGGTTGTTGATGAGGATACATCAGTATATGAAGTTGATAATCAAGCACCAGTACCAAATGTTCCAGCTAATTTTGTAGTCAACATTGACGACATGCTAACGCAGGAACAAGTTTTATCTCATGTCATTGTAGAAGATGAAACAGATCCTAATCCACAATTGGTTGTGAAAAGTTCAGCGTATAATCCATCTAATCGAACGACAGGAACTTATCCAATCGTATTTTATGCTGAAGATGCATCAGGGAATAAGTCAATCGATTATACATTCAATGTGGTAGTAGCAGATGTAACAAATCCTACTAATCTTGGCTTTGGTGTGCATACTCAGCCAAATAATGTGAAACTAACGGATGAAGAGATTTTGGATTTATTTACAGTTTCTGATAATTATAGTACTGTCGATAAAATTGATAAATTCTTGAATCGAAACCTATATGCCTCAATGTGGAATATTCCTGGCACATACCAGGTTATGTGTAGAGCGATTGATGAAGCTGGCAATAAAACAGATACTACATCTTATATTTTAGTTATTGATAAAACAGCTCCAACAAATACACCTAGTGATATTACTATTGGAAATGATGCTTTATGGCTAGATGATGTTGACTTGAAGGACCTCTTTACGGTTTCAGACGATGTATCATCTACAGCTAACATTACTAAGACCTTGCTAGCCGATGGGTATACAGCCAACTGGAACATTCCAGGAGACTATAATATCATTTGTAGAGCTACAGATGAAGCTGGTAATTATACTGATTCAACGGCTATCGTAACTATCGTTGATAAGACAGCTCCATTACTCAAAGGTCAAACCATTGATGTTGAATATTCTGAGAAAATTACAGACTTGAAATCCTTGTTTGAGTATTCAGACGATGTATCTGATTATGAGAATATTCAGTTTGTCATAGATAAAGATGAATATACTTCAAGCTACGATATTAAGGGCATTTATCAGATTGAAGCTCACGCTACAGATGAAGCTGGTAATATAGGTTATGATTATGCGATTTTGCGTGTAGTAGATAGAACTAAGCCTATTATTACTGTTCCAACTGAAATTACTGTTGGCAATAGTGCTTATCATACATTAGAAGAACTCATGTCTAAAATTGTAGTTGTTGATGGTTACGATGGAGTAATCACTGATTATAGCATCACAGATGATAATGACTATGCTACAAATTTTGGAACTGTAGGTAAGTATAAATTTACAATTACAGCTTCTGATGCAGAATCTAATACACAGACAGCTACAGCTACATTCAATGTAATTGATTCCACATCTCCTACGATTAAGTATGATAAGTATGTTATTGTTCTTTCTCAAGGAGAAGAACTAACTATAGAAATGATTAAGAGCTATGCTTCTCAATCATTAGGAGTAGCAGAAGCTGCCATTCTTACTATTGAAGGTGAATATGATACATCTGAAATGGGAATGTATGCCTTAAGCCTTTACATGCGTGATGGATCTGTGCAACCATTCTCAATCTCTGTAGGTGAAAGCTACAAGACAGTACATAAGAATTTCTGGTCAGCTGAAGGATGGTCCTTTGGGGCTTTATTCAGTTTCAATAAATGGACAGATTGGAACATTGCAATTTGGGCCACTTGGGTAGGAGGCGGACTTGCTATTGTGTTAATTGCAAGTGGTGTTTATGCTTATAGAAGAAAGAAAAAGGGTAAATAGAGAGGGTAGCAACCCTCTTTAATTTCCAGTCAACTGGAAAATGGAGGTAAGTATTTATGAAAAAAATTTTATATGCAATTCTATTTTTTCTTACTGGATTTTTATGCCTTTCTTCCTCTGCAGCAGTTGTGGAATATGATATTGAAGCAATTACTGATGAGACAACAATCGAAGAGGATTTTGAAAAGTTGGGTTTGAAATACTCCGATTATAAATTGAATGCATCTTCAAAAGGAAAAGTAGTTAAAGCCTATCAAGAGCATCAGAACGAGGAACAGTTTGTTGTAGCTGTAGCTGAATCTAGACAAGATTCTAGCCTTATAACAAGCTATATTTATGTGTATAATGCTCTTTTCAACACGAATAATTATGTTAAAAACATTCAGATGAGGATTTCTTTTAATAATGGGGTACCTGTTGAATATCGATATGAAGACTCAGTAAAAACCCTTGATTTAGTTTTAGAGGATAAGTCTGTAGATTTAATGAAATTTAAAATTCAAAAGTTCAAATCAGATGTTGTTCAAAGAAAGTATACAATAACAATCAATAAAGGTCCTGAGGATCCTTTTGAAGCTACATATAAAACAACAATCCTTGAGAGTGAAAAAATAGTATGTGATTCATTTAATTTTAATAGCTATTTATATATTACTGCAGATGAAGTTGTGCCAGTTATTTTGAAACAGAATAAAACAATGTTTCCTGGATATATGGGAAAAGGGCTTCAGCAATTGATGGGTATGAATCCTTATGAATATGTTGTAGTTTATTTTTACAATTTTTCTTCGGACAAGCAAATCGATAAGATTGAATCAGCAACAATGAAATGGGAACAGCACATGGAGAGGAATAAATATACATATCCAGTTGAGATTCCACCTATTTTTATGGGACCTCTTTACGCCTGGACAGATTGGTCTCTTCATTTTGGAAATCTAGTGACTGATACTGAAGCTTATAATCATGAATCTAAGAAGGAAGTATTAACTCCTAAAATAAAAGAGTATAAGTTTTTAGGTCAACCTTTAAGGATGAATGCCTTCTGCACTCCAGCTTCTGATAGATTGAAAGAACTTGGTAACTATGGCGATACTTTAAGTGAAGCAGACAAAAAAAGATTTTCAAATTATGATCACTCAATAATGTTTACTGCGGGCCAGTGGACCGATACTAGGTCATCTGGATGGGGAAGCTCTGGTTCAGGGACTATGACAACACTGATGGTAGAACAAGCTTCTTTAGTTTCTTTAAGCTATACTGCAAAAGGAGTTCGATATAATGCATACGTTGGAGATCCTGATGGACCAGACGATCCTAAAAATCCTTATAATCCAATAGATCCATCCAAACCAAAACAACCGAATAAAAACCTCTGGGAATTATTCCGTGAATGGTTTTTGAATAATATGCCTGTAAGCATAATTGTCTGTGTAGTTGCTGTATTTTTTGGTCCAGGTTTGATAAGTACCTTAATCTCAAAAATAATTGATTTAATCGCAAAAATACTTACAGGAGGAACAGGAGGCAAAAAATGAGAAAACTGATCACAATAATTGTAGGATTGGTTGTAATTCTATTTATAGGAACAGCTACAGTACATGCTGAAGCAGAAATATATACCAACTTGGTTACGGATGAAACGACAATCGAAGAGGATTTTGAGCTTTTGAATATGAATATTGATGACTACTATGCTCCATTACATGCTCCTGAAAAATGGTATGTAGTTGGTATGTCAGAAGCTTATGTTAATAATGATAAAGAAGAAATTCAAACATACTTCTATATCTATAATCCAGTTAATCTATCACTTTATGAGGGAACATATACAGAAGACGACGATGATGAACCAAGACCAGACAAAATAGAATACTTTATACTAACCTACACTCTTTCTTCAAATGTAGAAGAATCTGTAGAAGCAACTCCATTAAGTATTAATTACACTCATCATATCTATAAAGTAAAAGGATTTACATATGAATATAGAAGGACAGCTGATATTTCTATCTTAGAAATACAAAATGTTATGACAAGTAGAATCAGAAGTAAAACTAATGATAGTAAATTTTATTCTTCAGTAACTCATTCTAAGATGAATGTTTTTAGTGTAGAACTGAAATTTAATTCAACTCTCATAATTGATGAGTATGAGGCTGTCTCTGTGGTAATTCCTGAAGAAAGTAAAAATACTAGTTTTATAGAATTAATCACAGATATGTTTAGTACTGATAATTTAATTCCAAAAGGTTCAATTTTAAGCCTTGTTTTCTACAATTTCAATTTTCCCGATCATATAAAACCTGATTCAATCGAGTATGCCAGATTTGAATATCGCACGAAAATTGAATCTTGGTCTGAACGCAATGGAAAATTATACGGAGAAAAACAGACCTTCACTAAAAGAGGCATTCATGAGTATGTTCCAGGAACACATAGTTTTCAAGCAGGTAATACTTCAAGAGAACTATCTTTTGAAACATTTGTTTTAGGGAATCGAATCACAAAAGGAGAGTTTGAATACATTAATTTTTCTTCTGAAGATCAACTTAAATTCAATTATGATTGTTCTATATTGCTTGATTCCACATACGCAAAGTATTCTCTCAGCGTGTTACCTGATTATAGTATGTTTGGTTTAAATGAACAATCATCTATAGATCAGATTGAATTACTTGAACTGTCTTATATGCAAAGTGATGTAAGGTATGACTGTCAAGTTGTTTCAAAGCCAGTTGATCCTACACCCGTAGTTCCTGTAGAGCCAGAACAACCACCTAAAGAAGAAATTCCAGATAATCCAGAACCTGTAGCTCCTGATCAACCTCCAGTAGATGATACTCCATCAACTACAGAACCAGATACCCCAGTAACACCACCAGCTGAAGAAACACCAGGTACTCCAGCAAAGCCAAAACCAGTTGAAGAAATCAAATTGAATCCTTTTCAAGAGATCTGTTTTAACTTAGGAACTATGATTGCTGGGATTATTCAGATAGAAGCTACGCAGCAAGTCTGCATCAACATAGGAGAAGGAGTAATAATTGGTTGTTGTATTATTGTTCTAGTAATTTTATTAATAATTAAGAAAAACATTTTTGGATAGGAGGAAGAAGAATGAAATTATTTAAGTATCTTGGATTATTTGTTTTAATGTTGAGTGCTTTAGTAATTAATATTATAGAAGGAGTCATCATGGTAATCAGTTATCCGTTACGCTTAATTGATTATGTATTGCATATCGTTTTTAAAAAGATATCGCAATGGACATTAGCTGCTGTCAAACGATTTAATTTTATCAATATCTTCAGGAAGTATGAAGAATAAAAAAGGGGATAGAGAACTAAAA
>CAMWSQ010000020.1 GCA_947177025.1 uncultured Mollicutes bacterium
CCAATATTAGTATATGCTGAAAATAGAAAATGTATCTATTTTCTTTTTATTTTGCATAGAATTTTATAGGTGATAGTCATGTACACAATAAAGGAAGACGTTATTCGCAGCAATATCAAAAGAATTTTGCAAACCAATTCATTAATGCTCGTTGTTAAGGATGATGCCTACGGTTTTGGAATTAAGCGCATAGTTCCAATCGCAATTCAATGTCATGTGAAGGATTTTGCAGTGAAATCCATAGAAGAAGGGAAGCTTCTCCGTTCCTTAAATAAGGATATTCGGATTCTATTGTTAGGCAAAACAAAATCAACAGATGTATTAGATTTAATAAAATATAAGTTGATTCCTACAATTAATGATTATGATGATTATGTTCTATTTAAGGAAAATAAAATTCCTTGTCATTTGGCAATAGATACAGGAATGAATCGTTTTGGAATGAAAAGTGGATATTTAGCCATTATCAACGATAGCATTGTAAAGGCTATTTATACGCATTGCTATAACGATCAAAATCGGCATAAAATTAAATTTATGGAGCGTCTTGCTAGAAACTATTTAAAGCCATTGCATATTGGAGGAAGTATTGCTTACCAGCAAACCAACTCAATGCTTCGTGCAGGAAAAATGATTTATGAAAATGCCTTATATTTTTATGGTCATATTGTAAATATCAAAACCTTAAGTAAGGGAGAAACTATTGGATATGATGGTCATTATGAGGCTCAATCCAATGTGAGAATAGGAGTTTGCGATATTGGATACAGTGATGGATTGAATCTATTTTATCATGGGAATGTTTGCATAAAGGAAAAGTGCTATTCCGTTATTGGAAGATGCTGTATGGATCAATGCTTTATTTTAATAGATGATAGTGTTCAAATTGGCGATGAAGTAGAATTTTTTGGGAAACAATTATCAGAAGAGCAGTTCATCAAAGAAAATCAAATGACAAAATATGAGATGTTTCTGCAAATCAATCACAAGGGACTTACAAACTAAACCATTTTTTGTTATAATAGAGATATAAGTAGGTGGCAGAATGATTTATATCTTGTATAACGACAAAAGCAATCGAGGAAAACCAATTCGAATTGCAAAAAAACTTCAAAGAAAACTAGAAAATCAAAGAAAAGAATTTTTGATTCAAAGTATTTATGCAATTGATGGTCATGAATTGGAGTTCCATAATCAATTAAAACCAACTGACCAGTTATATTTGATTGGTGGAGATGGAACCTTCCATTATTATTTAAATCAAATTTATCCGAATCCAATTTGTTATAGAATCTTTGTGAAGGCCTGTGGCCGTGGGAATGATTTTGCAAGAGATTACAGCAAGCGTAAGCCTTTTGAAATCACACATCTTGTACAGCAATTACCTTCTATTACAATCAATGGGAAAGAAGAATATGCTTTTTTAAATGGTATTGGTATGGGTGTAGATTCTATGGTGTGCAAGCAACAGCTTGTAAATGCAAATCTAAAAAAGAAAGAATCCTATTTTAAAGTTGCCTTAAAAATATTTAAAAATTTTAAACCTTATACGTTAGACATTACGATAGATGGGACAAGCTATCATTTTGAAAAAGTTTGGTTTTTTGTTTGTAATCATGGAAGATATTTTGGTGGAGGAATGAAGATTACTCCAAAAGCAATTCGTGAGGATGACCACCTAGATGTTTGTATAGTTCAAGGAATAAAGCTATGGAGCTTATTAGTAATCTTTCCCTTAGTTTTTGTAGGACTTCATCGTTTTTTTAGAAAAAAGAATTTACTTTTTTATACAGCAAAACACGTAGTAGCTAAACCAGATGGCTGCAATGTATTACAAAAAGATGGAGAAGTAACAGAAGCAGTAGACTTCATTGAAATTAAGCGATAAAAAATTAAACAATTTTATATTTCAAATTTCTTTCGACAAACTTTCTTTTCCCAATTTGTTAAATATAATAACTAAGGGAGGAAGAGGAATGAACGTGACAGATATGATCTCACAAACATCTGAACTCATAACAGCGATTAAGAAATGTCAAAGCTTGTATCACTATTGTAATGATAATCATTTAATCTATCGTTACATTATAAAAGAAATCTATAGAATTAACAAGGTTGATGTGCTATTGGTGTTTTTGGCAGATGATTTAAGAGAGAATTGCAGTTTAGAGGATTTAAAACATGAGCTATTAAAATTATATCGTGTTTTATCAGATGAGTTTCTTTTGACAGTAAAAAATTATAATCATACTAAAGAAGTAGCTTATTAGTTGTAATTCTGTGTAGTATCTGTTGATATATGAAAGAGAGATGAGAAATCATCTCTTTCTTTTTTGAAAAAGAAATTTAGGAGGGATAAAAATGGATTTAGCAAAGGATATACAAGATAAATTGCAATTTATACCAAATCATGTTAGAATAGTTGCTGCCACAAAATATGTGGATGAAGAGGATATGCTCAAATTATTTTCTATAGGGATTCATCACTTTGGTGAAAATCGTGTAGATTCCTTCTTGAGAAAATATGAGGCATTAAAGGATGAAGAGATTCACTGGCATTTCATTGGGCATCTTCAAACCAATAAAGCCAAACAGGTTCTATCTAAGATAGATGTTCTTCATTCTCTAGATTCCTTAAAACTTGCGAGTATCATTGAAAAAGAGCGAGATACACCATTAGATTGCTTTGTTGAAGTGAATATTAATAACGAAGAATCTAAGGATGGAATTGCGGAAGAGGAATGTGAAGCATTTTTAAAAAGCCTTCAAGCCTTTCCAAAAGTGAATGTGGTTGGCTTAATGATGATGACGATAAAGGCTTGTACAAAAGAAGAAAAAAAGCAGCAGTTTGAAAAACTGAAAAAACTGATGCTAGAGATGAATGAAAAATTAGGATTAGAGATGAAGCAGCTTTCTATGGGAATGAGTGATGACTATATGGAAGCTATTGCCTCAGGTGCTACAACAGTACGATTAGGACGGATGTTATGGAGTCAAAGGATATAGAGTTTTTTCACAAGCAAATTGAATCGAACATGAACAGAGCAAGCCAAGGTGGTATTGTCCTTACAAGCTTTCTTGATGAATCTAAGCTTGCTTATCTAGAAACTCTTTCTTCAAAAGATGTGAAGATTGAATTTGATGGAGGTTTTAATTCTGCAGAGCATAAAAGAGCTTTATTTCGACCAATAGATTTGGAAGTTTCTAATTTTAAAATTAAAGTCTATGAGATACAATATAATTCTAGATATCTTGAACTGAACCATAGAAAAATATTGGGGAGCCTAATGAATTTAGGTATTAAAAGAGAAAGCATTGGGGATATTGTCTGTATTGGACAAGCCTATTATTTCGCTTGTACAGAAGAAATCTCTACGTACATAGAAGCAGAATTTAAAACGATTAGTGGAGTATCTATCGAATTAAAAGAAATAAAGGAACGTCTTCAAATTCAGCGTGAGCTTAGAGAGGAAAAGCATATTGTATCAAGCTTACGATTAGATGTAGTTATCGCTTCTGCGTACAAACTATCCAGAACCACTGCTTCAGAAATGATAACAGAAGGCTTAGTACAAATCAATCATAGCATTTGTCTATCTGTTAGTAAGCAGGTTGTAGAGGATGATGTGATTAGTGTGCGTCACAAGGGACGATTTTACGTGGGAAAAATTGGAGGAAAAACGAAAAGCGACCGTTTGGTATTACAGCTAAAGTTTTTGGTATAATATGCAAAAGACAACAGAGTATAGTAAGCTAATTAGCTTTAAGCATTTGATTATATTAACAATTCCAATATTTTTTGAATTACTTTTACAGATTGTTGTTGGGTATTCAGATCAAATTATGATTTCAAAGGATCAGGATGCAGTTACTGCCATAACCAATACAAATACAATTGTAAATGTATTTATCATTGCATTCCAGGTATTTTCTATGGGAGCAATCATTCTCATAGGCCATTATAAAGGGGCTAAGAATTTTGATAAGGAACGCAGCGTGTATAGTGTTGCTTTTGTTTTATCTACAGGTATAGGAATCTTAATCAGTATTATATTGTTAACTTGTTCTGAATATTTTTTCACTTGGATAAAACTGGACCCTACATGTATGGAAAAAGGTTTAATCTATATACGTATTGTTGGTGGATGTCTATTCCTACAAGCGATTTTGACAACATTATCAGCATTCTTGAAAAGTAATTCCTATATGAAGGACTCTACAATCATAAATGCTGTCGTCAATATTTTAAATATTATTGGAAATTTCATTTTAATTCCTCATTTAGGGATTATGGGTGTTGCTATTTCCAGTGTTGTATCTAGAGCAATTGGAGTTGTTGTTATTTCCATAGTATTTTTAAAGCGAGTAAAGGTAAATGTGTTCTTGCATCCTTTTCGAGATTTTCATAAGGCAACATTAAAAAAGATTCTTTCTATTGGAGGACCAACAGGAGGAGAAGCCTTATCCTATAACGCAAGTCAAATTTTAATCTTATTTGTGGTGAATGATTTAGGAAATAAGGGAATCGTAAATATTAAATCCTATGCCTCTATGTTTGCCATGATATCTTATATGTTTACCTCTGCCATATCACAGGCTATGCAGGTAGTTATTGGTGAATTATTGGGGATGGGAAAGATAGAAGAAAGTAAGAAAAAGATTTATCAAACTCTAATTGCAAGTGTCATCTCTGCTGTCATTGTTTCACTCATTTTGTATTTGATTAGTGATTTTGCTTATAGCTTATTTGGAATCCAAGATCAAGAACTCTTACGTATTGGTAAAATGGTTTTATTGATTGAAATTGCATTGGAGCTTGGTCGAGCATTTAATATTGTTTTTGTTAGAGCTTTACAAACCAGTGGAGATATTGCATTTCCTACGATATTATCTGTCATTTTTTGTTGGAGCGTTGCTGTATTAGGAAGTTATCTTTTCGGCGGAAAAAATGTTTGGTTAAATTTAGGATTAGTTGGTGTGTGGATTGCGATGGCATTAGATGAATGTATTCGAGCTGTCATATTTTTCATAAGATTTAAAAGTGGTGTTTGGGAAAGGAAGTTGATACTATGATAGGTATAATTGCCGCAATGGAAGAAGAAATCCGTATATTGAAGGAAAGCTTAGGCTGTGCTGAGCCTGAACGTATTCAAGGAATTGATTTTTTTCAAGGAAGAATCAATCAAGCTGATGTTGTGTTATGTACATCAGGAGTAGGAAAGGTAAATGCCGCAATGGCTACCTCACTCTTGATTGAGCATTTTGAATGTGATTTCATTATCAATACAGGAATTGCTGGAGGAATCACAGGAGTGCAAACTGAGGATATTATTATTGCTAAGGCATTATGCTATTTTGATGCAGATGCAACTCCATTTGGATATGCCTATGGTCAAATTCCAGGAATGCCTAAAATATACACGCCAAGTGTTGATTCTATTTTATTAGTAAAACAAATCTTAAAGCATTTAAATTTGTCCTATAAAGAAGCTAGTATTTATTCAGGAGATTCCTTTGTTGCAAGACTAGAACAGGTTTCTAAGGTGGATACAGCAATTCCATGTGTTGCAGAAATGGAAGGGGCTGCAGTTGCTCAGGTTTGTACACGTGCAGGAGTAGATTTTATAGTATTAAGATATGTTTCAGATATTGTTGGATTGGAAAATCAAATTGAGGACTATCAAGCCTTTGAAAACCAAATGGCAAATCGTTCTTCAGAAATATGTTTAGAAATTCTTAAAAAAATGGAATAATACGGAATAACTTGTAAATAATAAAGATGGTGAGAAAATGTATTTAGCCATCTTTATTTTTATTATACTCATTATGATTTTGGCAACTGATGTGGAGATAAACATTAAAAGTGCCGATGATACAATAAAGATATATGCTAAAATCGGACTAATAAGGTTTGTTATCCCTCATCAGAGATTAATTTCAAATGCCTTGAAAAAAGAACAGCTAAAGGATAAACAGAAGCAAAGAGAAGATTTTAAAAAACTATTTAAGAACAGACACTATTTAAATAGACTATTTAAACATTCCAGTTTGTCTATGTTTTACATAGCTAGATTTACAAAAGAGGAATTATATCTAAATCCTATAATGAATGGTGCCTATCTAATGGTTTCAAATCAGATTAGTGCTTATTTAAATCATCATTTCAAAATGGTAGATTATAGGAATATAAAGCTGATATATGATGAGCAATATGAAAACATTGATTACTTTATTTGTGTTAAAGCAGATCTTATTAGTATTCTTACCGCAATTATAATAAGGACGGATTAATATGGGAAGCATTACGGATTTGTTAAATGTATCATTAAATAAAATTAAAGAAATGATTGATGCAAATACAATCATTGGAACACCAATTATTGAAAAGGAAACTATGATTATTCCTGTATCAAAGGTGCATCTAGGCTTTGTGAGTGGTGGTAGTGATATTAAACCAAACTCCAGCAAAGAAGATGTATTATTTGGTGGAGGTGCAGGTGGAGGATTTGGAATAACACCAATTGCCTTTATCGTCATCAATAATAATGAAGTAAATCTCCTTTCTATTGATGAAAGTACACATATCGCAGAGAAATTAATAGATCTTGTACCAAAGACTGTAGAAAAGTGTAAGACATTATTTAAAAATAATGCCCCAATTGAAAAGATTTAAGCATAGCCTTGTAAAAAGGCTTTTTTATTTTGTAGAAAATGTGATATAATGGTAATTGAGGTGTTGGTAAAATGTCGAAATTTAAAAGATGGTTTACTTATCTGGCATGTATTGTAGGAATACTACTCGTTTTATATATTTCTCCTATGCATGTTTTAGCAGATGATGAAATAGAACCAATCCCAGTCACTGAAACAATTTATTGGGGAAT
This sequence comes from uncultured Mollicutes bacterium, assembly GCA_947177025.1. Taxonomy (GTDB): domain Bacteria; phylum Bacillota_I; class Bacilli_A; order Acholeplasmatales; family Anaeroplasmataceae; genus Pelethenecus. The sequence goes on from CAMWSQ010000020.1 coordinate 6,885, forward strand.
TACAAATCAAACACTGACAATTAGTAATGAAGAAGTTACAGGAGATGTGCAGAATAGCTTTTCTAGTAGAAAATCTATTCAAAATTTAGATCTTTCTTGGTATGCAGAAAGAGAACATATTAAAAATGTTGAAGTAACTGCACAGGTCTCACCAGTAAATTTGTCTTATTGGTTTAGTGGGTTTACTTCATGTACAAAAATGGAGCTTGAACTTTTAGATACAAGTAATGCTACAACCTTGGCAAATATGTTTGAAAATTGTTCTTCCTTAACGTCTATTGATGTAAGTCATTTTAATACAACAAATGTAAAAAATATGAGTTCTTTATTTTATGGATGTTCTAAATTAGAAAGCTTAGATTTAACTGGATTTGATACTACAAATGCTACGAATCTTTCAAGTATGCTCTATCGTTGTTCAAAATTAGTTTCTATTGATTTAAGCTCTTTTCAAACAGCAAATGTCACACTTATGAATTTCTTATTTTATGGATGTAGTGCATTACAAGAATTAGACTTAACTTTTATTACAGCAAATGAAAGATTGAAAACAAATGGAATGCTTAGAAATTTAACTTCCTTAAAGAAGCTTATAGTTAATGAAGATATTATTCCTTTCCTATCTACAACAAATTTACAGTATAATTGGTATTCAGAGGAATTAGAAGAATATACGGCAGAGAATCCAATTTCCTCTGCTGGAATATATTACAAAATGTGTAAGGTTATCTTCCACGGAGATGATACAAATATTGTTGGAACTAAATATGTAATTTATAATACAACGACGGATGCGAGTGGAATTGATATACCAAATCAAGTGGGCTATTTATTCTCTAAATGGGTTACTAGCAGAATGGGATATACAGAGTTTGACTTCAGTATTCCAATTACCCAAGATGTGGATGTTTATGCAGGATTTATCGTTTGTAATCATGAGTTTGGAGAATGGGAAACAACAAGGGATCCTGCCTGTGATTTAGAAGGAAGCAGACATCGTATTTGCAGCAAATGTACCTATGAAGCAATTGAAAGTATTGCAAGACCACCTCATACATTTGAATCTTCTTTAGTACCAGGGTATGAACCGACCTGTACGGAAGAAGGATTATATGAGCATCAATATTGTTCCGTATGTGAAAAATATTATGATGCTGAAGAAAATTATTTAGAAACAACGATTATCCCAGCACTTGGACATACATATGCTGAGGAAATTGATTGGCAATGGAGCTTAGATAAAACTCAAGCATCAGCAACCTTTACTTGTATAGTATGTGATCATATAGAAGTTGTTGAAGCAGTGGTAACAGAACAAGTAGTTCCAGCATCTTGTCTTTCTTCAGGAGAAAAAACAATTACTGCAACCTTAACCTTTGATAATCGAACAGAAACAGACATATATAGTGAAATACTTCCAATTACAGACCATGCCTATGGACAGTGGGTGGTAGCAAAGGATCCAGGATGTTTAGTTGAAGGCTGGATAGAGCATTATCAATGCTCTTCTTGTAAAAAGTATTTTGATAAAGAGTATCAGGAACTTAGTAAAATTAGCATTTCCGCTCTTGACCATGAGTATTCAACAGAATGGACTATTGATATTCCTGCCACATGTGAAAACCCAGGAAGCAAGTCTCATCATTGCATCAGATGTGATAGTACAAAAGATGTGACAAGTATAGAAGCAATAGGACACTCCTATGGAGATTGGAGTGTTGCAATCCCTGCAACATGTCTTGAAGCAGGTACAGAAGAACGTATTTGTGCAAATGATGAATCTCATAAGGAAACGAGAGAAACAGAAGCAATCGGACACGCTTATCCTGAGGAGTGGAGTATTTATAAAGAACCAACTTGTACAGAACAGGGAGTTTTAGAAAAGGTTTGTCAAAATGATTCTGACCATAAGCAAATTCAAATGATAGAAGCATTAGGACATAAACCTGAAACCTATTGGAAATATGATGAAGAAGCCCATTATCATGAATGTCAAAGCTGTCACAGTCATTTGGATGAAGAAGCCCATCAATATGGGCAATGGGAGCTTCAAAGAGAGGCTACAAAGTATAGTGCAGGCTTAGAGGTTCGTCGTTGTGAAACCTGTGACTATGGACAAACACGTGAAATTCCAATCCTTAAATCTACAGGCTTATCTGTAGGAGCTATTGTAGGAATTTCTTTGGGATGTTTCTTTGGAATTTTACTTCTAGTATATATCTTAGGATATTTCTTCTTATACAGAAAGAATAAGCTTAAAGGAAAATTCTTTGATGGAATCTATCTTCCTATGCGAAAAATATTTAAAGAATAAGCTGTGATTTCACAGCTTTTTTCTTGCAAAAAAAATAAAAATTTGATAGTATAGTCATAGAAGGTGATGGGATTGAAATACTATGCTGTAATCACACAAAATGAAAAGGAAATATTTACTTCATGGGAAGCCTGTAAGGAATATATGTCAGGAAAAAAAGGAATTCACTATAAAGGCTTTTCTACTCTAGAAGAAGCTAAAGCTTTTTTAAATCCTACACAAGAAGAAGTATCCTTTGATTTACCAACTGCGTATATTGATGGTTCCTATGATGCAAAGACAGGACGGTATTCCTTTGGAGGAGTTTTGATTATAGATGGAGTTTGTAAAAAATTTCAAAAAAAATATGAACCCGATATCTATTCTGATGCTAGAAATGTAGCAGGAGAAATTAAGGGAGCTGGATATATTATAAATTATGCTATCAACCATGGAATCAAGGAACTCAATATTATTTATGATTATATTGGAATAGAAAAATGGTATACAGGAGAATGGGCGGCAAATTCTTTAATTGCGAAAAGCTACGTTGAATTTAAAGAACAGGTTAAAAATCAAATTGTTGTTCATTTTATTAAAGTAAAAAGCCATACCAATAACACCTATAATGATATGGCAGATCAGCTTGCAAAAAACGCTCTAGGCATCTAGAGCATTTTTTAATAAAGAAAAATCATTATGTGGAAAATGAAAATCCAGAATTTGTTCTGAGGTCTCATTTCCTTTTCCTGTTATCACAATAATATCATTTGGTCCAGCCAATCTTGTAGCAAGAGTAATAGCTTCCTTTCGACTTAAGGTAAGGTAATACTCCTTATCCTTTAAATTCTCTGTTAAATCATACAAAATTCCAAAAAGACTTTCATGCTTCGGATCCTCTGAGGTAAATATTGTTAAATCAGATTGAGTAGCGGCAATTTGCCCCATCTTTGTACGTTTGGTTTTATCCTTTTCTCCTTGAGCACCTAGAATGGTAATTAGCTTGCCCTTTTTAAATGCATTGATATTGGATAGCAAATGATATAATGCGTTAGGTGTATGTGCAAAATCAACAACCCCTGTAATATTTTTCTTATTCTTGAAATACATAAATCTTCCATCAATTGGTAGAAGTGTTTCTATTCCTTGTTTAATATGCTTAAAATCAATTCCCAATTCATTGGCGTATGTGATGGCAGCTAATGCATTATATATGTTATATTTTCCAAACAAAGGAAGATTGAAGTGTCCTATAAATAAGCCTTTATAAAATACATCAAATTCAGAAGACATAAGATTTAAACGAATATTTTTTGCTTGATACATACCAGTATCTAATCCATAGGTAACGACTCTTGCGTGCGTGTGACCAATTAGCTCAGTGCCATAGAAGTCATCACTATTTATTACAGCAAGTCCACCCTTTTTAAGCCCTTCAAATAGCTTGGCTTTCGTTTTAAAATACTGAGTCATCGTCTTATGTGTATTTAAATGCTCATGGGAAAGGTTTGTAAAAATGGCTCCATCAAAGCTCATCTTTTCAATGCGTCCATCTAAAATACCTTCACTAGAGACCTCCATTACAAGATCATTAATCTTATGTTTTTTTAATACGTTATAGGCCTCATAGAATAAATCAGGAGTTGGAGTAGTATGTCGAGTTTTAATATTCCTTTTTAAATAATGGATTCCATTTGTGCCGATATATGCAGAACTCTTTGCAACATCAAAAATTTGATTTAAGATATTTGCAGTTGTTGTCTTTCCATCTGTTCCTGTAATCCCTACAGTATAGATTTCATGATTATAATGATAGAAGAGTTGTAATAATCGAACATATTCTGATTTCGCATTTCTTACTCGAATATGGTTGAAATTTTTTAAAACCATTTGGTCAGTAACAATCAAACAGGCACCATTATCCAAGGCTTCCTTTACATATCGATTTCCGTTGTGTTTCCTCCCCTTTATGGCAACAAAAATAAAATTTTTACGTACACGTTTGGAATTGGAAGTAATGCCTAAAACTTCGGCATTAAGTCCTAAAGTTGGGTAAAGCTCTTGTAGGTTCATTTTCATCATCTCTTATTTTTAGTATTTTGAAAAACATTTGTTTTATACCGAATTCCAAAAGAATTTAAAATAGATTTTAAAAGATGTCGAAATTGGATTAAAATTGTGGTACAATACAAGGTAAGGATGTGAGTAAAATGAAACAAATTCAAGTCATTGTTCGTGATAAAAATACATTAGTATTAGATGAAGATGCACAAAAGGGAGATTATATTGATTTAACGAGTATATCCAATGTTGATTTCCGTCAAATAGAAAATGCAGTTCTTACAGGAAAGGACGAAGTATACAATCAAAAGATAAAAGAAGCTAGAGAAATTCTAAAGCTAGAGTCCGATCAGGAAAAGAAGGCATTAGAAAATCAGTATAAATTAGATTTTGAAAAGAAGAATGCAGAGGTTGAGCTTTTAAAAACAAAACATCAGCAGGAACTAGAAGCTATTCAATCAGAAATCAATCATAAGCATAGTTTAGAAATTCAATCTTTAACTGCCAAAATGGAACAGCTTAATTTTTCAAGCAATCAAAAGGTTCAGGAAGTTAAACTTGATTATGAACTTAAGCTTCAAGGATTAGAAAAACAATTGTCTATTTTTGAAGAAACAAAAAAGATGCAGCTAGCAGAAGAAAGACTACAAACTGAAAAGAAATATACAAGTCAGATTGAAAGCTTGAAACAACAGATTATAGAATTGACGCATAATAATGAAAGAGCTATGCTTGAAAAGAAGTTGGAATTAGAGGATAGTTTGAGAAAACAAGAAAAATCCTTTGAAGTGGAAAAACATGAACTTAATCATAAATATGAGGAGCTTTTCCAAAACTATCAAGCCTTACAACGCCAAAAGGCATCCTTAAATGTGAAGCAAACAGGAGAAGATTTAGAATCCTGGTGTGATAATGAAGTGAGAAGCTATATGCAAAATGGTTTAGATAATTGTACATGGACTAAGGATAATCTAGTAATCAAGGAATTTGATGAAGCAAAGGGAAGTAAGGCAGACTACATCTTTAATATTTATGAATCTAGAAGAAAGGAAACCTTACTTGCTGGAGTATGTCTAGATATGAAGGATGAAAACCCAGATTCTGTTAATCGTAAAAAGAATTCAGATTACTATAAAGCTTTAGATAATAATCGTAAGAAAAAGGATTGTAAATATGCTATTTTAGTTTCTAATTTGGAATTAGATCGTCCGAATGATATTCCAATTTACAAGGTTACAGAATATGAGGAAATGTATGTTGTACGCCCAGCATATTTAATGACATTCTTAAATATGCTTGTTTCTTTGACAACTCGTTTTGCAGATTTAATTTTAACTAAACAAGAAGAGCAATTAGAATTAAAGGATATTATGTCCTTAAAATCAAGCTTTGATGATTTGAAGATGACTTATTTAGATAAACCACTTTTAGCTTTAGGTAAGAATATTGAGGATATTCGTGGACAAAATGAAAAAATCACTTTAGCTTCTAGAAAGATTGATGAGATTTGTGATACAATCACAAGAAACTATTTAAATGAAATTCAAAATAAATTAGAACGCTTTGATATCAAAATTGAAAAAGCGTATAAAAAATAGGGCAATGAGAAATCATTGTTCTTTTTTAAGATGATAATTATTTTGTCAAAAATAAGCTTCATTCGTATAGAAATATGGTATAATTAGTAAAACTATTATAAAAAAGAAAGGATGAGCACCAATGTTTGAGATTGTTTCTAAATATAAACCTACTGGAGATCAGCCAGAGGCAATAGATACAATTGTTCAAGGCTTTGAAAATGGTATAGACAGACAGGTTCTTTTGGGAGCAACAGGTACTGGTAAAACATTTACAATGTGTAATGTCATTGCACGATTAAATAAGCCTACGCTTGTCCTTGCTCATAATAAGACGCTTGCAGGACAACTGTATAATGAGATTAAATCTATATTTCCCAATAATCATGTAGAATATTTTATTTCCTATTATGATTATTATCAGCCAGAAGCCTATGTTGTAAGTAGTGATACTTATATTGAAAAGGATTCTAGTATCAATGAAGAAATCGATGAAATGAGACATAGCGCAACTGCTGCCTTAATGGATTATAAGGATGTAATTGTTGTGGCATCTGTTTCCTGTATTTATGGTATTGGTGATCCAGATGACTATCGAGATTCTATGCTGAACATTCGTGTAGGAGAATCCTATAATAAAAAAGAATTATTAACTCGTTTAGTTGAAATGCAGTTTGAAAGAAATGATATCGACTTTAAAAGAGGAAGCTTTCGTGTTCGTGGAGATGTATTAGAGATTATTCCTATCAATGAGCATGCCAAAGGAATCCGTATTGAATTTTTTGAAGAAGAGGTAGAACGGATTCGTACCTTTGATGTAACAACAGGAATGAAGATTGCAGATGTAGCTTTTGCAAATATTTTTGCTGCAACTCATTTTGTTACCAACAAAGCAAAGCTTGAAGAAGCTCTAAGACGAATTAAGGCTGAACTTCAAATCACACATAAGAAATTTATTTTAGAAGGAAAGCCTCTAGAAGCAGAGCGTATTGAACAAAGAACAAAATATGATTTAGAAATGCTGGAACAAACAGGAACCTGTAGCGGAGTTGAAAACTATTCTAGACATTTATCCTTACGTGGGGAAGGAGAAACTCCAGCTACCCTAATTGATTTCTTTGGGGATGATTTTTTACTGATTGTAGATGAATCACATGTTACATTACCTCAGGTTAGAGGAATGTATAATGGAGATAGATCTAGAAAAGAAACCTTAGTTCAATATGGATTTAGATTGCCTTCAGCATTAGATAACAGACCATTAAAATATGATGAATTTAATAGTAAAATAAAACGAGCATTATTTGTTTCTGCAACTCCAGGTGACTATGAAAAACAATATCCAGTTGTTGAACAAATCATCCGTCCTACAGGATTACTTGATCCAGTGGTTGAGGTACGAAGAACTGAAGGACAAGTCGATGACATTTATGCTGAGATTAGAAAAAGAATGGTGTTAAATGAACGCGTATTAGTAACAACACTTACTATAAAAATGAGTGAGGATTTAACGGCCTATTTAAAGAAGCTTGGATTAAAGGTAGCTTATCTACATTCTGAAATTAAGGCATTAGAGCGTTTAGAGATTTTAAGAGATTTACGTGGTGGAAAATATGATGTGCTTGTTGGTATTAACCTTTTAAGAGAAGGATTAGATTTACCAGAGGTTTCTTTAGTTTGTATTTTAGATGCAGATAAGCAGGGTTTCTTACGTAGTACAAGAAGTTTGATTCAAACTATTGGTCGTGCGGCTAGAAATGCAAGTGGTAAAGTCATTATGTATGCAGATACGATAAGTGAATCTATGGAAGAGGCTATCAATGAAACAGCTCGTAGACGTGAAATCCAAATGAACTACAATGAAGCTCATGGAATCGTTCCTACAACCATTGTGAAGGCTTTACCAGAAGCAGTAAGTATTAAGAAGACAGAATCTAAGAAACAAAAGAATAAGAAGTCTTTAACAAAAGAAGAAAAGATTGATTTAATTAATGAATTAGAAGAAGAAATGCGGGCTTATGCTAAGGATTTGAATTTCGAAATGGCAGCTCAAATCCGTGATGCAATTCTAGAATTAAAGGCAGGTCGATAGGATGTATTCGATAAAGGAACTTTATAAAATAGGCAATGGACCATCTAGTTCTCATACGATTGGTCCTTTAGAAGCCTCAAAAGAATTTCTAAAAAGATATCCAAATGTTGATGCAGTACGTGTGACCTTGTATGGCTCTTTAGCATTGACGGGAAAAGGACATTTAACAGATTATATTATTTTAAAAACTATTTCAGATATTCCTTGTGAAGTTCAGTTTGATATTGAAACGAGAATGAAGCATCCAAACACAATGGTATTTCAAGGATATAAGAATAATCAATGTATTGCTGAAATGAAAGTTTTTTCTGTTGGTGGTGGTGCAATTGAAATTGCAGGAGAACCACAAAATCCTTTAAAGCATATTTATAAGGAGCATTCTTTTGCTGACATAAAAGCGTATTGTAAGGAAAATGAGCTTACACTTCCAGCATATGTAGATATGTTTGAAGATAAAGAACTAGAAGCGTATTTAGATTGCATTTACACCATTATGTTAGATGCCATTGATAGAGGATTAAAGGCTAATGGAGAATTGCCAGGAAAGCTCCATGTAAAGCGTAAAGCCTCTTATCTTTATGAACCAGATAGTTCAGATATAAGGAAAAAGGTTGTTGCTTATGCTTATGCAGTAAGTGAAGAAAATGCAAGTGGTGGACAGATTGTTACTGCCCCTACTTGTGGTGCATCAGGAGTATTACCAGCAGTGCTAAGGTATGCCAAGGAATTGGGACATTCCAAAGATGACCTATTGCAAGGACTTAAGGTTGCAGGACTTATTGGGAATCTTGTGAAAATGAATGGTTCAATTAGTGGGGCAGAGGCAGGCTGTCAGGCAGAGGTTGGTACAGCCTGTGCAATGGCTGCAGCATTTTTAGCCTACTTGGATGGTGGAAGTTTAGATACAATTGAACGTGCAAGTGAGATTGCTCTAGAGCATCATTTAGGATTAACCTGTGATCCAATTGCTGGGTATGTTCAAATACCTTGTATAGAAAGAAATGCAGTTGCGGCATTACGTGCTATTGATGCTGCAAAACTAGCATCCTATTTACATGCCGAGGATTCCAAGATTTCCTTTGATTTGGTTGTAGAAACGATGCTAAAAACAGGACAAGATTTAAGAAAAAATTATCGTGAAACTGCAGAAGGTGGACTTGCAAAAACGTATCACGAATAGAAAGGAGTACAAGATGGAAGAGGGAAAGATCGTCAAGCTAGAAATTGAAGGCTATGATATGAATGGACTTGGTGTTGCCAAGCATGATGGAATCATTGTCTTTGTTTCTAAAGCATTAAAAGGAGAGACTGTTTTAGCAGAAATAACAAATGTTCATAAGAAGTATTCCTTTGCTAAAACAACAAAGATACTTATCCCATCTTCTGTTCGTATTGATCCGGTTTGTCCTTACATTGAAGGCTGTGGTGGCTGTGATTTACTCCATATGAAATATGATATAGAATGTCAAGTTAAAGAGGATAAAGTAAAAAATGCCTTTCGTAAAATTTTAGAAAAACAAAAGGTTAAACTGAATCCAATTATTCGAAATGAGCAAACTCTAGGGTATCGAAATAAGGTGATGATGCCCTTTGGCTATGATGAGGATGAAAATGTAATTTATGGTTTTTATGAAAAGCTTTCTCATAATTTAATTTCTATTGATCAATGTAAAATTTCAAATCCCTATGTGAATGAAGTAGTAGAATTTATTCGTAAATATGTGAGTGTAATGCATATAAAGATTTATGATGAAATCAAGCATACAGGGATATTTAGAGGCGTTATGGTTAGAAACAATTATAAAAATGAAATGATGGTTGTTTTAATCGTGACAAAATATGTTGATTTTTCAAAATTGCTAGAATACATATCAACTGATTTTCCTTTAGTACGTTCTATGTATTTAAATATTAATCCAAATCAAACGAATGTAATGTTATCAGATGAATATATTCATATTTATCAAGATAAAACCATAACCGAGAATATATTAGGCTTAAAGTTTAATGTTTCAGCAGGTTCTTTTATGCAGGTCAATCATGATAATTGTGAAAAGCTTTATTTAGAGGCCTTCCGTATGGCAAAGTTGACAAAGGATATGAATGTCATTGATGCGTATTGTGGTATGGGGAGTATCACATTAAATATTGCAAAACAGGTCAATCATGTCTATGGGATAGAGATTGTAGAAGCAGCAATTGAGAATGCAAACTACAATAAAGAACTCAACAATATCCCAAATGCAACCTTTATTTGTGGACCTTGTGAGGAAGAAATTCAAAAGCTTACCCATTTAGAAAAAATAGATTGTATCTTTTTTGATCCACCAAGAAAAGGTTGTGATCAAAAGTTTTTAGATACAGTTATTGCAATGAAAATTCCAAGAATTATCTATATTTCTTGTAACATTTCTACAGCAGCAAGAGACATAACTTATCTATTGGATCATCAATATACTTTACAAGAAGCAACCCCGTGCGATCTTTTTAGTCGCACTTCACATACAGAAGTAATCTCATTACTAGAACTAAAGAAATAAAAATTAAACCTAAAGATACGTCTGAAAATCAAGGTGTTTTTAGGTTTTTTCTTTTGAAATAGAATCCTTTATTTTTCATCTGTTCTTAATGTAATACAATCAACCTCGTGTTGGTACCATTCAAAAACAAATAGATAAAAGTCTTTAACCTCGTTCTACGGAATAGAAAATGACTAGATGCTATTTTTATTTAATAGAATATATTGTGTAAAACGAAATTAAGAATAACTTTGAAATAATAAATTAGTGTTGATTAATAATCTACACCATGCTATAATTTGAATGAATAAGGGGGACTTTAAATGAAAAATATTATTGTAAAAGATAGAATAATTAATGTTACAGGAATTAGCGATGATGATTACATTAGTTTAACTGATATTGCAAGAATTAAAAATGATGAAGATACGAATATGGTGATTGCTAGTTGGATGAGAAAAGTTGATACATTGGATTTTTTGCAATTATGGGAGTCCATTAATAATGATACTTTTAAACCCATCGATTTCGAGGGGTTTAAAAGTAAACCTGGACAAAATGCATTCACGATTTCTCCAAAAAAATGGATTGATTTAACTAATGCAAAAGGTCTAAAAGTAAAATCTGGACGATATAATAGTGGAACATTTGCACATAAAGATATAGCTTTAGAATTTGCATCTTGGATTTCTCCTGAAGTGAAATTATATATAATAAAAGAATTTCAAAGATTAAAAATTCAAGAATCAGAGCAAATGGAATGGCACGGAAAAAGATTGTCAGCAAGACTTAATTATTTAATTCATACAGATGCAATAAAAGAAAAACTGATTCTTATTGACCTAACCCCTGAGCAAATGAATTATATCTATGCAAGTGAAGCAGATCTGTTGAATGTTGCTTTATTTGGAATAAAAGCAAAAGAGTGGCGTGAAAAAAATCCAGATAAAAATGGAAATGTTAGAGATTATGCTACAACAATCGAACTTGCAATTTTATCAAATTTGGAATATCATAATTCACTATTGATTAAAAATAATATCTCTCAAAAGGAAAGACTACTTATTCTAAATAAAGAAGCAAATAGACAAAAACAATTATTTAATGATAATCATGTGAAAGCTATTAAGAGGTTAGAAAATGAATAAACTAGGAGAAAAAATAAAGGAGATTCGGCTTAAAGAAGGATTAAGTCAAGAAGCGTTTGCTAAAGAGCTTGGGTATAATTCTAGATCTACAATAAATAAAATAGAAAAAGGTATTAATGAAATAAGCTATGATAAATTAATGCTTTTAATCCAAAAATATGAAATTGAACTGGATGAATTGTTTGACAAAAATAAAAAAAAATCATTTGCACCGTTAGATGACGATTCCATATTATATGTATCATTCAGTGCTCGCAGTGCTGGGAATTGCACAGATATTGTGCAATATTTACTTAGACCAAAGGATAAGTTAATTTTATTTAAAGATATATTCTATAATCCATGTTCAAAATGTAATTATGAATGTTTCAAATCGATATGCAAATATCGGTATGATGATATTTATGATTTACTTGACTCAGCGAATAATTATAAAAAGGTAGTATTTATTGTCCCTATGTATTGTGGGAATCCCTCATCATTGTATTTTATGATATCAGAAAGAATGCAAGATTATTTTTCCAATAATGAAAATAAGTGGGATTTCTTTTTAGAAAAATTGCATTTCATTTGTATATATGGAAGTGATGAAGAAACTCCTTATTTTATTGAAACATTTAAAAGTATTATAAAAGATGAAACTAAAATTTTGAAAATAGAGCGTCATAAATATAATTTAAAGATGAGTGAACGAGTACTTGATAGAGAAGAAGTTATTAGTTTGCTTGAACAATATAAATCAAGAATAGTAAATGTTTGATGAAATAGATGTGTTTGGTATTTTATAATAAGAAATGATATGTTATTATTTAAAGCTCAACGTCCTAATGTTCTAGTATTTATATAGATACCACACATATTGAGGTAATCACATTACTAGAACTAAAGAAATAAAAATTAAACCTAAAGATACGCCTGAAAATCAAGGTGTTTTTAGGTTTTTCTTTTGAAATAGATTTCTTTATTTTCATCTGCTCTTATTGTAATACAATTAAATTAATGATTGCAGTCAATAATGGAATAAGAACTAGTACTAAGGATAATATAAGATTCATACTATGCACCTCCCTCAAGAGTACTTGATAACTCCACTAGCAATAATAAAAACTATTATTACTCTAGTTTAAAGCACTCATACTTCTTTAGCAATATTTTAGCAGTCTTTATGATATGATATTTATAAAAAAAATAACGGTGGACAATGAATAAAATTGTTGAAAAATTGTCAAATAATGTTATACTTAAAAAGATTTCTTTTGCTAAATTAAAAAAATAGAAATTCAATTTTGTTGTAG
>CAMWSQ010000021.1 GCA_947177025.1 uncultured Mollicutes bacterium
TTTAACATTAGATAATATAAAGGAAATACATAGAGATTTTAAAAAACGTTATGGGGGATAAGCATATGCAAAAGAAATTGAGTATTATTTTATTTGGGATTATTTTCTTTTTGTTTTTTGTAAATCCAACTTTAGTTTTTGCTGATACTATAACCGAAGTTAGACCTAATGATGAAAAATATGTAAATGGAGAACAATGGGGGCTAGATAAAATTGAAATGCATAAAGCATGGAGTATTACGACAGGATCTAAAGATGTTAGAGTTGGAATTGTTGATTCTGGAATTGTTAACCATAGAGATTTAAAAGAAAACATTATAGAAGGAATCGACTTTTATTGGGATGATAATGATGCATCTGATGATTCGACAGGCCATGGGACACATATTGCTGGCATTATTGGTGCTAAGGGAAATAACAAGTTTGGAATAGCTGGTGTTTGCTGGGATATAACAATGATTTCATTACAAGCTTTTATTGAAACTGATTGTGGTGATTATCCAGCTTCAAAGGCAGTAGAATATGCTACATCTTTATATAATACGGCAGATCGCATTCCTATTTTAAATATAAGTTTAAACTTTGATAAGGAAATGCCAGAATTAGAAAGGGCGATTAGGAATTATCCTGGACTTGTAATTTGTTCTTCTGGAAATTTTAGATTAAATACAGATGAGGGATATATTTATCCTGGACATTATGGGTCAAGTTTATATGAAAATCCTCTTGATAATATGATTGTTGTAGGAAATAGTGATCAAAATGATATAAAAGCTCCTAATTCCAATTATGGTAAAAAGAGTGTAGATTTATTTGCACCTGGGCAAAACATAGTAAGTACTTCTAATGTGCAAGAATTTAAAATAGATTCTGGCACCTCCTTTGCTGCTCCACTTGTCACTGGAGTTGCAGCATTATTGCTATCTAAATATCCCAATATGACGACTTCTGAACTAAAGGCTAGCATACTTATGAATGTAGATAAGGTTTCTTCCTTAAGCGAGTATTGCACTACAGGTGGAAGATTAAATGCATATAAAGCTTTAAGTAATCCTCATTTTCATTCTTTTAGATACGTGCCGAAAACTGTTTCATATCACCAAAATTATTGTGATTGTGGAATGTTCTCTTTTCCTTTAGAAGAACATTTATATTTGGGAGATAAGTGCGCTTTATGTAATGCACCACATAGGCATTCCTATTCCATACAGTATTATAATCAATTAGGGCATATAGAGAAATGTATATGCGGACAAACAAAAGGATCTCCTAGTCCACATGTAATCACATATGAGGATGCTCATGATGGGGATAATAAAGCAATATGCTTAGGATGTAATGCAGAGTTAGATTTAAGATATGATGGCGCTCAAATTAACCCATTCTCTCTTGTTAAACGAAAAGAAACAAAGAATGGTAGTTATATACTTCCTAATGGAATTATTGTTTTAGTAGAAAAAGATAGAGAAGCATACTTTAATGGTACTTTAATATTTTATGATAAATTGCCAAGTATAAGGTAAAAAGGAAACAATTGATTTTCTTTATATATAGAATAAAAAATTTAACATACTTGAAAAAGGGGTGTCTTTATAATATAATTTATGCAGGCACCCTTATTTGTTCTCCAAATATGGAGAGCTATTTTCTTTTAATGAGGTGAAAATCTATGAAGAAACAAACAAAATTTATATTCATTACTGGAGGAGTGGTTTCTTCTTTAGGAAAAGGAATTTCTGCATCTAGTATTGGAAGATTACTTAAAAATAGAGGATTAAAGGTTTTTATGCAAAAGTTTGATCCTTATATCAATGTAGATCCTGGAACTATGTCTCCTTATCAGCATGGTGAAGTATTCGTCACAGAAGATGGTGCTGAGACAGATTTAGATTTAGGTCATTATGAACGGTTTATAGATGAAAATTTAACTAAAAATTCAAATATAACTGCAGGCAAGATTTACTCTAGTGTAATTGCAAAGGAACGAAAGGGAGAGTATTTAGGAGCCACTGTTCAAGTGATTCCTCATATTACAAATGAAATCAAAGAAAAATTAGTTCAAGCTGCAAATGAAAGTCAAGCAGATGTTGTTATTACAGAAATTGGTGGCACTGTTGGTGACATTGAATCTTTACCTTTTTTAGAAGCAATCAGACAAGCTAGAAGAGATTTTGGATATCATAATACATTGTATATACATAATACGCTTGTTCCTTATTTGAAGGCAGCAGGAGAAATTAAGACAAAGCCTACACAGCATTCTGTTAAAGAATTAAGAAGCCTTGGAATCCAACCAGATATGATTATTTTAAGAACAGAAGTATCTATTAAGTCTGAACAAAAGGAAAAGATTGCTTTATTCTGTGATGTAGATAAAAAAGCTGTATTTGAGGCAAAGGATTCAAAAATTTTATTTGAGGTAGTAAACTCTTTACATAATCAAAAAATAGATGATATTATTTTAAAGCATTTTGGAATAACTCTACCACCAGCTGATATGACAGAATGGAATGCTTTAATTCAGCAAATTAAGAATTTAAAGGATGAAGTAAAGATTGCATTAGTTGGGAAGTATGTTTCTTTGCCTGATGCATATATCAGTGTAAATGAAGCATTAAAGGCTGCGGGATATTATCATAACGTTAAGGTACATATTACCTCTATTGATTCGAATGATATTACAAAAGATAATGTAATTGAAAAACTACAGAATTATACAGGAATCATTGTTCCTGGTGGTTTTGGCAAACGAGGTAGTGAGGGTAAGATTCTTGCGATAGAATATTGCAGAACGCACAATATACCTTTCTTTGGAATTTGTTTCGGTATGCAGCTTGCATGTATTGAATATGCAAGGAATGTCAAAGGATATCAAGAGGCTTCCTCTACAGAAATAGATCCTGAAACACCACAACCAGTAATTCATCAGTTATCTAATCAGCATAAAGGAATGGATATGGGAGGAACACTTCGTTTGGGTTTATATGACTGTAAACTAACACCAAATACGAAAACTCAAGAAGCATATCAAAAAGAAGCAGTTTCAGAAAGACATCGTCATCGATTTGAATTTAATAACAACTATAAAGATATCTTTGATGGGGATTTTGTGATATCAGGCATCAATTCAGAAACTCAGCTTGTTGAGATTGTAGAATTGAAAAATCACAACTGGTTTATTGCTTGTCAGTTCCATCCGGAATTTTCTTCAAGACCATATCGCCCACATCCTTTGTTTCGTGATTTTATAGGTGCAGCAAAAAAATATAAATTAGGAGCGTGATGCATATGTGGGAAAAGAAAGAACCGAAATATGGAGACCAAATCCGTGTTAGTAGAGGATTTTATACTCATCATGGAATTTATGCATCAAAGAACAGTGTCTTTCATTTTGCTCCTCCTGGGAATACAGGCGTGCTAGATCCTAGTGCGGCAAGAATTATAGAAACCTCTTTAGATGAATTTTTAAATGGTGGTATTTTAGAGGTTAGGGCTTATACAGAAGAAGAATTAAAAACAAAAAGACAACCTAAAGAAATTATTGACTGTGCACGTTCTCACTTAGGAGAAGGTGGATATGATATTATTTCGAATAACTGCGAACACTTTTCTAATCTATGTGCATTTGGAAAAAGAAGCAGTAATCAGGTAGAGAATGTCTTATCATTCTTATTTGGAGGCGGAAATAGATGATTTTTGGAATAGATATTGGAGGAACCACTGTAAAGATTGGTGCTGTAGAGAATGGGTGTATCATAGATAAATATGAAATACCTACCTGCAAGGATACTTTATTTTTAGATATTTGTACTTTTTTAAGGAAGTATATTAAGGAAAAAGAAATACCAGAGATTGAAGGAATTGGCTTTGGCATACCTGGAAATGTTATAAAGAATTATATCTATAATATGCCTAATATTGGTTTAAAAAATATAGATTTAAATCAAGAGATAAAGAAGTATTTTCCAAATGTAGAAATTGCTGCTCAAAATGATGCAAATGTTGCAGCTTTAGGAGAAATGCTTTATAACAAAGAATATCAAAATGCCTGCATGATAACTTTAGGAACGGGAGTTGGCTGTGGTATTGTTCTAGATGGAAAAGTTCTAGAGGGATGTCATGGTGACGCAGGAGAAGTTGGTCATATGGGAATTGCTACAGAATACAATTTTTCTTGTACCTGTGGATTAAAGGGATGTTTAGAAACAGTTGCTTCTGCAACAGGAATTGTACGCTTAGCAAAGTATCATTATAATGAGTATCCTACCCAATTAAAGGAAACCTTTACTGCTAAGGATGTTTTTGACTTGGCAAGAAAAAATGATCCTTTATGTTCATTTGTTCTAGATAAAGTTGGGTTTTATATTGCAAAATGTATTGCAATGCTAGCTGTAACAGTGGATGTTGATGTGTATTATATTGGTGGTGGAGTTTCTAAGGCAGGAGATATATTAATTCAGGCAATTGAAAAGCACTATCAAAATTTATCCCATTATGCAGTTAAAAATGTTAAAATAGAAGCAGCAAAGCTCTTAAATGATGCAGGAATGCTTGGAGCAGCAGGCTTAATACAAAGGGATTGATAAGATGAGTAATGTTTCAAAGTACTATAAACCAGAAATACTAAATTGTGCAAAATGTGGAACTAAGCTTACATATCGTCATGCTGTTTCTAACAAACTCATATATTTTACAAATGGTAAACGAATTCAAATTCATAATTTGGGATATAGTTGTCCAAAGTGTAATGACAATGTAGTATATTTTAGTCAAACAGCTAATAAGTTTTCTGTAAAGGGATATACATATTCCACAAAAATTTTTTGTACAATTGCAAAGCTAAAGGAAAAGAAAAAAGGAAGAGAAGAAATCTGTGATTATTTTTATACAAAAGGAATTGAGATTTCGGATAGAAATGTAGATAAGCTTTATAATAAATATCTTGAACTATTAGCGTTAGATTATCAAGAGAAAATTTCTACTGCATACAAGGTGATGCTAGATAGCTATGGTCAAATTCGCTTATCTATAGATTTAATTACAGTTTCAGGGAGTTACTTTATCATTTTCTATGATTATTTCACTTCTGAAATGCTTGCTTTTATGAGATTTGAAAGCTTAGAAGATCCAGAACTTCTTAGATTTTTATCTTCATATCTTAGACCAGATTTAAATATTACAGTTATAGCAACTATTCGTAAAGATGCGGTTTTTGTGCCTATGCTGAAAAAACTTTGTCCGAAGAATACGAAATTTATTGCATATAATAAGTTTTAAAAGAAATAATTATCGTGTTTTTCTGCATAAAATAAAAGAAAATAATATTTCTTTCGAATTTTCTTTACAAAACTATTGATGAGTGGTATAATCAATAAGGATGCGAAGAAAGGAGGATGAGAAAAATGAATACAGTTCGCTTAGATGAATATGATAAGAAAATTGTGGAATTACTCCAAGAAGATTCTTCAATTAGTAATATCGAATTATCCAAGAAGATTGGGTTAGCACCATCTTCATGTTTACTTCGAGTGAAAAATTTAAAAGAACAAAAAATCTTAAAGCAATTTACAGTTGTTGTTGATGAAAAACAATTGGGCTTTCAAATCACTTGCTTTGCGAAGGTATACATACTTCCTTTAAATCGCGAAAATTGCCAGGCTTTTATAGAAGAGGCAAAACGCATTCCTGAAATTGTTGAATGCTATACAATAACAGGAGACGCTTCCTTCTTATTAAAAATTGTGGCAAAGAGTTTTGAATATTATCGAGACTTTGTTTTCGATAAGCTTTTAAAAGCGCCTTATGTCAGCAATATTGATACTTCCATTGTGGTTAGTTCTGAGAAAGACAGTACGATCATTCCATTGGAATAAAATTACTTTAAGAGCCAATTGGCTCTTTTTTTGATGTGTGAAATAGGAGAGTAAAAATGAACGGAATAAAGAAATTATGGAAGTGGAGTAAGAAATATATTTGGTTGGTTTTATTGATAATAGGACTATCAACACTTTTACAATGGTTATATGCTTACTTGCCACTATTTATACAATATGCATTTGAACGAATTAATCAAGCAACTGAGATTAAAACAGACCTACCTCAATTTTTGATCAATTGGTATAACAATATAGATGACATCCTTACTTGTTTATTAATTGTTGGAATTAGTATGGTTGTTTTACAAGCTGTTCGTTCTGTGATGCGTTTTCTTACAAATTATTATGAAGGAGCGTTAGCACATTATATCGGATATGATTTGCGATTAAAAATATATGATCATGTTATGAATTTATCCTATACGTATCATAATCATTCCGATATTGGAGATTTAATTCAACGTTCTACATCAGATGTGGATCAAACCTCAACATTCATATCTAGTATGATACCAGGATTGATTGATATCTTTGTGACGGTGTTTATTGGTGCTTATCGTGTTTACCAAATATCGCCAATCTTAATGTGGGTTAGTATTGTTAGTGCTCCTATTACGGCAGCATCCTCTATACTCTATTTTAAATATTGTAATAAAGCTTTTCAAAAGATTGAAGAATCTGAAAGTAGGATGACTACAATTATTCAGGAGAATGTGAATAGCGCACGTGTTGTTCGTGCTTTTGCGAATGAAAGATATGAATTTGAAAAAATGGATGAAGCCAATAAAGAATATACAAAAAAGAATGGTAAATTTAATACCATCATGTCCGCATTCTGGGGATCCAGTGATTTTCTTGTGTTCCTCCAATATGCTTTGACAATGAGTGTTGGAATATTTTTGGCTAAGGATAATTTATTGAGCTCTGCTGATATTATTGCAGCATTACTATTAATGGGAATGCTGATTTGGCCAATGCGTAGTTTAGGAAGAATCATTGCTTCCTTTGGTAAAGCAAGTGTAGCTGCAAATCGTATTGATGAGATTTTGAAGGAAACAGAAGAATATACAGTAAATGGAACGTTAACTCCAGAAATTACAGGAGATATTGAGTTTAAGAATGTAAGTTTTCAATTTGAAGATGATTCTAAGCCACTTTTAAATGATGTATCCTTCCATATTCAGCCTGGGCAGACAGTGGCAATTGTGGGAAAAACAGGAAGTGGTAAATCTACAATCTGTAATCTATTAACTCGTATGCTTGAAATAAATTCTGGAGAAATCATAATGAATGGTGTATCTATAAAAGACATTGAAAAGAAGCATTTGCGAAGAAATTTAAAATTGATTTTACAAGACCCATTCTTATTCTCTAAGACAGTATATGATAACGTTGCAATTGTGGATCCTAAGCTACCGACAGAACAAGTTTATGAGGCAGCTCGAACTGCTGCAATTCATCAAGAAATTGAAAAATTTGAAAGAGGGTATAAAACCATTGTTGGTGAAAAAGGAACAACTCTTTCTGGCGGGCAGAAACAAAGAATTGCAATTGCTAGAATGCTTACAAAGGATTCCAATGTTATTATTTTTGATGATTCCTTATCTGCCTTAGATACAAAAACAGATTTGATGATTCGTACAGCTTTAAAAAAGAAGAGTAAAGAGCAGACTATGATTGTTATTACACACAGGTCTACAACTGCAAAAGAAGCAGATCAAATCATTGTACTGGATCAAGGAAAGATTTCTCAAATTGGCAAGCATGAGGAATTGGTTTCTCAAGAGGGATTATATAAAGAGCTTTG
Organism: uncultured Mollicutes bacterium; assembly: GCA_947177025.1. GTDB lineage: Bacteria > Bacillota_I > Bacilli_A > Acholeplasmatales > Anaeroplasmataceae > Pelethenecus. Next base: position 7,684 of record CAMWSQ010000021.1, read on the forward strand.
GGGAATTCAAGGAGAACTTGAAGAAGAATTTAATGCAATTTTAAAGGAGGGAAAATAGTATGGATGATTTTGATTTAGAAGAAGAGGAAATTAATGATTTAGATTATCGTTCTAATAATAAAGGTCCTTGGAAAAAGATTTTTAAAACTGTGCTATTGCATCCTAAAATGGCAGTAGGTCTTATCCTTTCCGTAATTTGTCTAGCAGGGTTAGATGTTGGATATCCATTATTAAACTCCTTTGCAATCTCTCATTTCTTTGAGAGTACTGATCCAAATCGCTTTGATATCATTTGGGTTATGATTCTTGGATATGCATTAGTAAGTCTAGCCTATGGAGTTTGTGTATTTTCTTTCTTATATTTTGCAGGAAAGGTGGAAGTGTATACCTCCTATGAATTAAGAAAGGAAGCTTATTTGAATTTACAGAAGCTACCATTCAGTTATTTTGATAGAACAGCACAAGGCTGGATTATGGCGCGTGTCACATCAGATTCAAGAAAACTAAGTGAAATTATTTCCTGGGGCTGTGTAGATTTACTTTGGGGCCTATTATCTATGTTTGGAATATTAGGTGTATTGCTAGTAGTTCATACTCAGCTTGCAGTAATTGTCTTAATCATTTTACCAATTTTGATTCTAATAACTTTCTTTATTCGTAAAAAGATGCTTTCAAGCTATCGTGATGCTAGAAAGGAAAATTCAAAAATAACTGCTGCATATAATGAAGGTTTCATGGGAGCTAAAGCAATTAAAAGCTTAGTTATTGAAGAAGCAAGCTCTAGAGAGTTTCATAGTAAGGCAACAGCCTATAAAAAGGCTTCTCTTCGTGCTGTATTCTTTTCTGCAATTTTTGGACCTGTTACCTTTGTCATCTGCTATGCAGGTGTAGGAACTACCTTATACATTGGTGGAAATATGGTATTGAAGGGCTTAATTGAAAGTGCCATACTCTATTTATTTATTGATTATACCGTGAAGTTTTTTGATCCAGTCATTTCTATTTCTCGTGTAATTGGAGATTTCCAGCAAGCACAGGCTTCTGCTGAACGAATTATTTCTTTAATTGAGGAACAGCCTGAAATTACAGATACTCCAGAAGTTATTGAGAAGTATGGAACTGTATTTGAACCAAAATATGAAAATTTTGAACCTTTAATTGGAGAAGTAGAATTTAAGGATGTCACCTTTAAATATGCGAAAGGTGAAGAGGTTCTAAAGAACTTTAATCTTCATATTCCTGCAGGCTCTAGTGTTGCACTTGTAGGACATACAGGAAGTGGTAAGTCTACAATTGTCAATTTAATCTGTAGGTTTTATGAACCAACAACAGGAGATATTCTAATTGATGGTCATAGCTATAAGGATAGAAGTATCACATGGCTACATTCCAATATCGGATATGTACTGCAAACACCACAGCTATTTAGTGGAACAATTATGGAAAATGTTCGCTATGGCAAGCTAGATGCAACAGATGAAGAAGTTAAGCATGCTTTGGATTTAGTAGCAGCTACTGAATTTATTTCCAAACTAGATGATGGATATCAATCCTTGGTAGGAGAAAGTGGGTCTAAGCTTTCTGTTGGTGAACGACAATTGATTAGCTTTGCAAGAGCTATTGTTGCTGATCCAAAAATTTTAGTATTAGACGAGGCAACATCCTCTATAGACACACAAACTGAACGGATGATTCAACAAGCTGTAGAAAAGGTAATGCAAGGAAGAACAACTTTTATGATTGCACATAGATTGTCTACAGTTGTTAATGCAGATGTTATTCTTGTTATGCGAGATGGTTGTGTTGTTGAGAGTGGAAAACACCATGAGCTACTTGCACAAAAGGGCTATTATTTTGAATTGTATAAGAATCAATTTGCAGAGGATGCAGTTAATAAAATATTAAATAAAGAGCAATACAATTAAATCAAAGATTGGTAATTCTATAGACCAATTTGTTAAAGAATTTAATGGAAAAAATAAATAGCAATAATAGAATTTACAAAAGAGGATTTGTTTAATAGACAAACCCTCTTTTTGTTTTATTTTTCTGCTAGAAATGTGTAGGTTTTAGAAACTTGTTTTTTTAATAAAATTAACAAAATTTCTTGACTTTATTGAAAATTCCATATATAATATTAAAATGCGATTTGTTGCTTTTTAGATGGTTTTTGACCTCTAAAATCATAGATTTTAATAGAATTTTCATCGCATTTTGCGATATATATACATTTTTCGTGGGGATCACAAAGAAGGTTTAAGAGACTGCCGGATTGCGTTATACGAAAGTCTCAATACTTAGAAAGGGAAAGATTTATGAATTACAAAAATGTAAACTATGGTAAAAAGTCTGTAAGACGTAATTATTCAAAAATTCGTACAGAAGTAGAATTACCAGATCTTATTGAGATTCAGACAAAATCCTTTGATTGGTTTGTGAATGCTGGATTAGAAGAACTATTTAAAGATATTTCTCCAATCACTTCCTTCAACGGAGATTTAAAACTATCCTTTGGGGAACATCATTTTGAAAATCCTAAGTTTTCTATTGTTGATTGTAAGCTTAGAGATGTAAATTTTGCTCGTCCACTTAAGGTAAATGTTCGTCTTGAAAATGCCCAAACTGGTGAAGTATTAGAACAAGAGTTATTTATGGGAGACATTCCATATATGACACCTGTTGGTACTTTCATCATTAATGGTGCTGAGCGTGTAATCATTTCACAGATTGTTCGTTCCTCTGGTGTGTATTACGCTAAAGAAATTGACAAGAAAACAGGAGATACAAAGTACACAGGTACAGTTATTCCTACACGTGGTGCTTGGATTGAATATGAAATGGGATCAAAGAATGTTTGGTACGGAAAATTAGACCGTTCTAAAAAGATTCCTTTGACTACTGTATTACGTTCTTATGGTTTATCCACAAATAAGCAAATTGTAGATTTATTTGGGGATAGCGAGAATATGCAAGCAACATTTGAAAGAGATGTTACTACAAATTCTGAAGAAGCAGCGATTGAGGTTTATTCTAAGCTTCGTCAAGGTGAAAAGGTTCCAGTTGAAGGTGCAAGAGCTTTAATTGTACAACGTTTATTTGATGATCGTCGTTATGATTTACAAAAGGTTGGTCGTTTCAAATACAATATGAAGCTAGATGTTTTACAACGTGCAAAGGGATTAGAACTTGCACAAGATGTTGTAGCTAAGGAAGACATTCTTGATGAAAAAACAGGAGAGGTTCTTTTCGCAAAAGGAACTAAGATTGCTCGCTTTGGTGATGTAATTACTGGAGAGGTTTTAGAAAAACTAAAATTAGCTAGAGCTGCATATCGTGAGAAGATTGATCTAGGGAATACGCTTTGTGATGATCCATACAATGAAATTTTAATGGTTACAGTCGTTCGTCATGATGAATCACATGTTGTTAAGTTGATTGGTAATGACCAAAGAGAAACTTGTTTACACATTACAATGTCAGATATTTTAGCTTCAGCAAGCTACTATTTGAACTTGTATCAAAATGTTGGCACATTAGATGATATTGACCATTTAGGTAACCGTCGTTTAAGATTAATTGGTGAATTATTAAAGAATCAATTCAGAATTGGTTTTGCAAAGCTAGAAAAGAATATTTTAGACCGTATGTCAACTGTTGAGGTACATGAGGCTACACCTCAAAACCTAATCAACATTAAACCTTTGACTTCTTCATTGAAAGAATTCTTTGGTTCAAGCCAGTTGTCTCAGTTCATGGATCAGATTAACCCACTTGCTGAAATTACACAAAAGCGTCGTATTTCTGCATTAGGTACAGGTGGTATTGCTCGTGATAGAGCTGGTGTAGAGGTTCGTGACGTTCACAATTCTCACTATGGTCGTATGTGCCCTATCGAGACACCAGAAGGACCATCTATCGGTTTGATTACATCTTTAGCAACTTATGCGAAGGTTAATGAGTATGGATTTATTGAAACACCTTATTTCGTTGTAAAGCTAGATGCAAAGGGTAAGAAGTATGTTTCAGATGAAAAGGTTTATTTATCTGCTGATAAAGAAGAGGGATTGGTTATTGCTTCAGCTTCTACAAAACTAGATGCAGAAGGACATATTATTGATGAAAAGGTAATTGGTCGTCGTAATGGTGAAACTGAAATGGTTGATCCTGAAGAGGTTGACTATATGGACGTTTCTCCAAAGCAGATTGTATCTGTAGCTGCTGCCTGTGTTCCATTCCTTGAACATGACGATGCTACTCGTGCGCTAATGGGTGCAAACATGCAACGTCAGGCAGTGCCTATTATCAATCCTGAAAGCCCAATTGTTGGTACAGGTATGGAATATAAGGCTGCTAAGGATTCTGGTTCAGCTTTAATTGCAACTATGCCAGGTGTAGTTCAATATGTTGATGCTAAAAAGATTATTGTAAAAGAAGATAGTGGTGAATTACATCGCTATGATTTATATCAATTCTTACGTTCTAACTCTGCAACTGCAATTATGCAACGCCCAATCGTTGCTCCAGGAGAAAGAATTGATCGTGGAGATATTATTGCAGATGGTCAGTCTATGAAGGACGGAGAGCTTGCTTTAGGACGTAATGTTCGTATTGCATTCATGACATGGGAAGGATATAACTTTGAGGATGCCGTTATCATGAGCGAAAAGATGGTTTATGATGATGTATATACTTCAATTCATATTGATGAATTCTCTGTTGAATGTCGTGATACAAAGCTAGGTAAAGAGGAATTTACTTATGAAATTCCAAATGTAAAAGAAGAAACAAAGAAGAACTTAGATGAGCGTGGTATCGTTATTCCTGGTACTGAGGTTAAGGAAGGCGATATCCTAGTTGGTAAGATTACACCTAAGGGCGTAACTGACCCAACTCCAGAAGAAAGATTATTACTTGCTATCTTTGGTGAAAAGAGTAGAGATGTTCGTGATACATCTTTACGTGTTCCTCATGGTGGCGGTGGTGTTGTTCAATCTATTCAACACTTCTCTAAGGCTAAGGGCGATGATTTAGCTCCTGGTGTAAACGAGGTTGTTCGTATTTATATTGTTCAAAAGCGTAAGATTCAGGTTGGAGATAAGATGGCTGGTCGTCATGGTAACAAGGGTGTTATTTCTAACATTCTTCCTTTAGAGGATATGCCATTTACAGCTGATGGTCATCCAATTGATATCATGCTGAACCCTCAGGGCGTGCCTTCTCGTATGAACATCGGACAGGTACTTGAATTACATTTAGGTATTGCTGCTAAGAAGTTAGGTATAAAAGTTGCAACACCAGTATTTGATGGTGCTACAATTGAAGATATTGAAGCTATTATGGCAGAAGCTGGAATGAATAAGGATGGTAAAGAGGTTCTATATGATGGTAGAACTGGTGAACCATTTGAAAATAAGATTACAGTTGGTATCATGTATTTCGTTAAGTTGAGCCACATGGTTGATGATAAGTTGCATGCTCGTAACGTTGGTCCTTACACTTTAGTTACGCAACAGCCAATGGGTGGTAAAGCTCAAAATGGTGGACAGCGTTTTGGTGAAATGGAGGTTTGGGCTCTTGAAGCTTATGGTGCTGCAAATACATTACGTGAAATGCTAACTGTTAAATCTGATGATTTGGTTGGTAGAGACCGTGTATTTGATGCGATTGTTGATGGTAAGCCTATTCCAGAATCCTCTATTCCAGAGTCATTCCGTGTATTAACACGTGAATTACAGGCATTAGGTATTCATGTTGAATTGATGAACGATAAGGATGAAAATGAAGTAAATCGTTCTATTGTTGATTTAAAAATAAGAGAAACGGTTCGTTAATGGAGGGAAAACAATGAGTACACAATACAAATATATTAAAATTGGTTTAGCCTCTCCAGAAGAAATCTTATCTTGGTCACATGGTGAAGTTTTAAAGCATGAGACTATTAACTATCGTACTTTGAAGCCTGAACCAGACGGCTTATTCTGTGAGAAGATTTTCGGTCCTATGAAGGACTATCAGTGTGCATGCGGTAAATCTAAGAGAAATACTGATAAGGGAAAAATCTGTGATAAGTGTGGAGTTGAAATTACTGAATCTAAGGTTCGTAGAGAAAGACTTGGACATATCACTCTTGCAAGCCCAGTAGTACATACTTGGTTCTTAAGAAATAGTACTTCCCCTCTTGCAACACTTTTAGATATCAAAACAAAGGATTTAGAAGAAATCGTTTATCTTGCTTCCTATATTGTTATCTCAGCTGATAAGGATACAGGATTGGTAAAAAAGCAAATTCTTACAGAAGCAGAGTATTCTGTTAAGAGTGAACAATATCCTTCTAAATTCAAGGCTTTAACAGGAGCAGAAGCTGTTAAGGTTTTATTAAAGGAAATTGATTTAGAAAAAGAAGAAAAGATTTTAAGAAAGAAATTGAAGACTTCTTCAAAGCAACGTAGAGACCGTGTAATTAAGCGTCTTGAGGTAATTGAGTCTTTCTTACAATCTGATAATAAACCAGAATGGATGATTCTAGAAGTATTACCAGTAATACCACCTGATTTACGTCCAATGGTTCAATTAGAGGGCGGTCGTTTTGCAACAACTGACTTAAATGATTTATATCGTCGTATTTTAAACCGTAACAATCGTTTAAAGAAGCAATTTGAACAAAATGCACCTCATCTAATTACTAAGAATGAAAAGCGTATGCTTCAGGAAGCAGTAGATGCTTTAATTGATAATTCAAAGCGTGGCAAAAAGGCTGTTGTTGAAAAGAATCATCATTTAAAGAGCTTATCTGATATGCTTCGTGGTAAGCAAGGACGCTTCCGTCAAAACTTACTTGGAAAACGTGTAGATTATTCTGGACGTTCTGTTATCGTTGTTGGTCCATCTTTAAAGATGTATCAATGCGGTATTCCAAAGGAAATGGCTTTAACTTTATTTAAGCCATTCGTATTAAGAGAATTAATTAATAAAGCAGGCAACAGCATTGCAGTTGCATCTAAGGCTTGTGATAATCAGGATGATAGTGTATGGTCTATTTTGGATGAGGTTATTCGTGAACATCCAGTTCTATTAAACCGTGCACCTACACTTCACCGTTTAGGTATTCAAGCATTTGAGCCAGTACTTATTGAAGGTAAGGCAATTCGTCTTCACCCTCTTGTATGTACACCATTTAATGCTGACTTTGATGGTGACCAGATGGCTGTCCATGTTCCTCTATCCTTAGAGGCTCAGGCAGAAGCTCGTTTATTAATGCTTGCGTCAAATAACATTCTAAACCCTAAGGATGGTAAACCAGTTGTTACACCTTCTCAGGATATGATTTTAGGTAACTATTATCTTACTCTTGAAAGAAAGGGTCGTCCAAATGAAGGTCATTTCTATAAGGATTATGATGAAGCATATATGGCATATAAGAATGGTCACATTACATTACATACGCGTATTTTTGTTGACCCTGCATATTTGCCAGAACAAAAATTTGCTAAGAATAGCAATCATGGAAAATACTTATTTACAACTTTAGGTAAAATGATTTTCAATAGTATTCTTCCAGATGAATTCCCTTATTTGAATGAACCAACAGAGGATAATCTATGCGTAGCAACACCTAGTCGTTATTTCTTGGATCCTAAAAATCCAGAAAATACATATGAGGCATTACTTGCTCATGATGAGGTTCCACCATTCAAAAAGAAGAATATTGCAAGAATTATTGCTGAAGTATTTAAGAGATTCCAAATTACAGAAACTTCTAGAATGCTAGATCGTATTAAGGATTTGGGTTTCCAATATTCTACAATTGCCGGATTAACAATCTCTGCTGCAGACGTTCTTGACTATCAAGGTAAGCAAACTCGTATTGCAGCTGCAGATAAGAAAATTGATGAAATTACTTTAATGTATGACTTAGGTCAATTAACAAATAAAGAGCGTAAGAAGCTTGTTGAAAAGGAATGGAGCGATGCTCGTAATGAGATTCAAGAGGGTCTATGGGCTGAGCTTTCTAAACAAAAGGATAATCATATCTTCATGATGGCTGACTCTGGTTCCCGTGGTAACGCATCTAACTTTGCACAGCTTGCTGGTATGCGTGGTTTGATGGCTAACACTGCCGGTGAAACAATCGAGGTTCCAGTAAAAGCAAACTTCCGTGAAGGATTAACCGTTTCTGAATTCTTTATTTCTACCCATGGTTCTCGTAAAGGATCTACAGATACAGCCTTAAAGACTGCTGAATCAGGATATTTAACACGTCGTTTGGTCGATGTTTCTCAAGATGTTATCATTTCTACTGTAGATTGTGGTACAGAAAAGGGTATGCTTGTTGAGGATATCGTTGATGATGGTGGCAAGGTTGTTGTAACTGTTGCTGACCGTGTAATTGGTCGTTTTGCTGCTAAGGATTTAGTTCATCCTGAAACAGGAGAATTGATTTGTAGAAGAAATGAATTATTTACAGAAGAGATGGCTGCAGTTATCGCAGCTGCTGGAATTAAAGCAGTTAGCATTCGTACAAATCTTACTTGTAATGCGGCTTCAGGCGTTTGTATGATGTGTTATGGACGTAACCTAGCTACCAATAAGGTAGTAGAGGTTGGAGAAGCTGTTGGTACTGTTGCTGCTCAATCTATAGGTGAGCCAGGTACTCAGTTAACCATGCGTACATTCCATACAGGTGGTGTTGCTTCTGCAGAAGATATTACACAAGGTCTTCCTCGTGTTCAGGAATTATTTGAAGCTCGTAAACCAAAAGGTAAAGCTACAATTTCAGAAATCGATGGTGTTGTAGATTCTATTGAAAAGACAAAGAATGGTCTTGCAATCATTATTCACAATGATAAGGAAGAAAAGACATATACAGTTGATGCCACATCAGAACTTCTTGTAAAAGAAGGAAGCCAAATTCATCGTGGTGAGAAATTGATGAAGGGTTCTATTCATCCAAAAGAATTATTACGTATTAAGGATGCAGAAGCTGTTCAAAAGTATATTGTAGAAGAAGTTCAAAAGGTATACCGTTCTCAATCCGTTGAAATTTCTGATAAGCATATTGAAATTATCGTTCGTCAGATGATGCGTAAGCTAATCGTTGTCCAAGAAGGAGATACAGATTTACTTCCAGGAAGAGATGTATCTATCAATGAATATCGTGATGCTTGTGCTAACGTAATTAGAAATGGTGGTATTCTTCCAACTGCTAAGCCATTATTATTAGGTATTACTAAGGCGGCTTTAGCTTGTCAGTCTTTCTTGTCTGCATGTTCTTTCCAAGAAACAACAAGAATTTTGACTCAGGCTGCAATCCAGTCTAAGGTTGACCATTTGGTTGGCTTAAAAGAGAATGTTATCATTGGCGGATTAATTCCAGCAGGAACAGGTGTTTTAATGGAAGATGAATTCGAATGTGAACATCGTCCTGAGGAAGAAAATATTTATCAAGAGGTAAATGATTCTATCGCACAATCTAAAGAGGATGATTTAGAAGAAGATGAAGAATTATATTCTGATGATGAAATCCTAGAGGATGAGGAAGAGTTAGATTCTGATTATTTAGATGAATTAGATGCTTCTTTAGATGCTGAAGATGATGAAGAATAATTTTAAGGGAAGGTAAAATCCTTCCCTTTTTCTTTTGTATTTAGGTATTTTCTTTATTTTGAAAAAATGATAAAATTAAAGTATCAATAAGAAGGAGAAAAATATGGCTAAAGATACTAATTTAGATTTAAGAAATCAAGTAATTTATCAGGTGTTTCCTAGACAACATTCCATTACTGGAGATTTCCAAGGACTTATTTCAGATTTAGATAGAATTCAAAGCTTAGGTGTGGATATAGTATATTTATTACCAATTCATCCTATTGGAGAAAAAAATAAAAAAGGATCAGTGGGCTGTCCTTATTCTATACAGGATTATCGCAAAATTCATCCATCCTTAGGAACATTAAAGGACTTTAAAGCTTTGATTGAAGAAACTCATTTGCGTGGACTAAAGCTGATGATTGATGTTGTATACAATCATACCTCTAGAGACTCTGTTATATTGAATGAGCATCCAGAATGGATGTTCAAAAAAAATGGAGCGTTTAGTGGCAAGGTTGGAGATTGGTGGGATGTCACGGATTTAGATTATTCTCATAGGGAGCTTTGGCATGAATTAATTTCTACATTGTGCTACTGGGCAAAATTAGGTGTAGATGGATTTCGCTGTGATGTTGCTTCCATGGTACCATTAGAATTTTGGCTAGAAGCAAGAAAGGAATTAAAGAAAATCAATCCAGACTTTATTTTACTCGCAGAATCCATTGATTTAGGCTTTGTAAAGCATATTCGGGATTCAGGGTTTGATGCCTCTTCAGATTGTGAGCTATATGAAGCATTCGATATGGAATATGATTATGACTTATGGAGAAGCTATGAGCATTATCTACAAACACAGGATGGATTAAAAGAATGGCTAGATGCTTTAAAAAGACAAGAATGTATTTATCCAAAGAATTATATAAAGGCTCACGGCTTAGAAAACCATGAACGAAAACGAGCTGCAAGCTACATTAAGGATGGAGTTCGATTAAGGAATCTAAATGCATTGATGTATTTTCTAAAAGGGACAACCTTTATTTATGCAGGTCAAGAGGCTTGTGAGGAAAAACTAGAAAGCTTATTTGAGGTAGATCCTACAGATTGGTCAACTTTAGGAAAATATAATATGCCAGAGCTTATGCATCGTTGCTATGAAATTAAAAAAGATCCTATCTTTAGAGATGGTGTCTATACAATTCACGATACAGAAGTAGAAGCTGTGCATATCAGCTATCAAACAAAAAAAGAAATTATGGAATGCATCTTGAATGTTGGAAATGTGAATGGGGGAAATAAAATCCTTACTTAAGGATGGAGTATATCAAAACCTATTTGACGGAGAAATGATTTCTATTCAAGATAGTAAATTACAGCTTGTTCCAAATCCAATAATAATTAAATCAAAGATATAAAAAAAGAGCTATAGATAGATTAGAGTCTATAGCTCTTTATATTTTTCTAAGTAAAGATTAAATAAATATTGTTTATAGTCTTCTAAAAAGAAAACTTTTTGAGATTTTTTATCGGCATATTTTAAAACCAATTCTTTTATAGTGATTGTTTTGGCTAGGCGAAGTGCTTTTGTATCTTCTTGAATAATTTTAGAAATAAGCTCTTTTGGATCATCTGTTTTCAGATTTCCAATTCTCCATATTGGTGTCATATGAGTGAAATTGAAATAAACATCAAATGTATTAGAGATATTTAATGTAATCTCTTTATCATTATGAAATTCTACATAAGTAGAATCTTCACTTAATCTTTCGTAACACTCTTGTTCAGTTAACAATTGATCATAATCTAAATAATATGGAATTAAGACAGAAGGTATATTTTGTTTTTCTATGCGAATGTTGTAAAGCTTTCTATTTTCTCCATCACAACTTCCTGCATGCACGAAGAAAGAAAAATCTTTACATTGTGTTTTGTTTTTTAATTCTTTAAAGACAGATAAAAGTTCAACAGCTTCATTTTTATTTTCTTCATTAATAAAGACTTGCCAACGTGGGGATATGTCATTTTCAATTAAAATATTAGTGGCCTGTAAAAGTTCTTTATAAGCATTTGGTCTACCCACATAGAAGTCTGTAAGCTTGTCTAAACCGAAGAAGGTTAATTGTACCTTCTTTACGCCAACTGATTTTAAGAAATTAACATACAATGGATCTCTTACTAAACGATAGAAACTTGCCAGCTCAAATCTTTGAGGCTTTGACCCAATTGAAATTTGCTTATCCCTTTCCCATCTTTGTGTATAATCATCACAATAGTCAGGTTCTCTTAACCAACTATAATATGTAATATTTGAAAAATAAGGGGAAAAGTAATTCATAATAAATTCATCATCAGTTGATTTCATTTGTTTATTTGGCATATGACCAAGCCAACAATGCTTACAGCGGTTAGGACAGCCATACATATCCACGACTAAATTCAAGTGCTTTGACATCTGTTCTCTCCTTTATAAAAATATAATCCTTCTAAAAGAGAAGAAGGATTAAGAAACTAAATGGCACCCGGTACGAGACTCGAACTCATAATTTAATCTTAGGAGGATTACGTTAT
>CAMWSQ010000022.1 GCA_947177025.1 uncultured Mollicutes bacterium
CTAAGAAAATTGTATCAGATTTAAATGTAAAAGGAAAAAAAGTTTTAATTCGTGTGGACTTTAATGTCCCTATGAAGGATGGTGTTATCACAGATGATACACGTATCCGTGCAGCTTTACCAACAATTGAATATGTTGTTAATCATGGTGGTAAAGCAATTGTGTTCTCTCATCTAGGACGTGTAAAGGAAGAAGCAGATCTTGCCAAAAATGATTTGACTGTTGTTTCTAAGAGATTAGAAGAATTAATCAAGAAGCCAGTACATTTTGTAAATGCAACAAAGGGTAAGGCTTTAGAGGATGCAGCAGCTAATTTAGGTGAAGGCGAAATCTTAATGTTCCAAAATACTAGATATGAGGATTTAGATGGCAAAAAAGAATCAAAGAACGATCCAGAGCTTGGTAAGTATTGGGCTTCTTTAGGAGATGTCTTCGTAAATGATGCATTTGGTACTGCACACCGTGCAGCAGCTTCTAATGTTGGTATTGCAGCAAATGTAAGTGAAACTGCAGCAGGCTTCCTACTAGAAAAGGAAATCAAATATATCGGTGGTGCTGTAGATGATCCAGTACGTCCTTATATCGCAATTTTAGGTGGAGCTAAGGTTTCAGACAAGATTGGTGTAATTGAAGCATTATGTGAAAAAGCAGACAAGATTTTAATTGGTGGTGCTATGATGTTCACTTTCTTAAAGGCTTTAGGAAAGAACATTGGTGCTTCTAAATGTGAGGATGACAAGTTGGATTTAGCTAAAGAATTATTAGCTAAAGCAGGATCTAAGCTTGTTTTACCAGTTGATGCTGTATGTGCAAAAGAATTTGCAGATGTTCCAGGTGTTGTAAAATCAGTTGATGATTTAGCTGCAGATGATATGGGTTTAGATATTGGACCTAAGACATTAGAATTATTCGCAAGTGTTTTAACAGGTGCTAAGACAGTTGTATGGAATGGACCTATGGGTGTATTCGAAATGAAGAATTATGCTGCAGGAACAATTGGAGTTTGTGAATTATTAGCAAACTTAAAGGGTGCTAACACAATCATCGGTGGTGGTGATTCAGCCGCAGCAGCAGAAAGCTTAGGCTATGCAAGCAAAATGTCTCACATCTCAACAGGTGGTGGTGCTTCTTTAGAATATCTAGAGGGCAAGGAATTACCTGGTATCGCATGTGTAGATGAATTATAAGAAACATTGAGGAGAATTAGAAATGCAAAAACAAATTGTAGTAAAAAGTACTGTTGGTTTACATGCTAGCTTAGCAGCAAAGGTTGTTCAAGCTGCATCTAAATATTCTGTAGATATTAATTTACATTATCATAATAAAGTTATAGATGTTAAGTCTATTTTAGGATTAATGTCCCTTGCTATTCCAAGAGGAGAGAATGTTGTTATTGAAGCTACAGGTGATCAAGCTGAAGCTGCAATTGATGACATTGCACAAATTCTTGAAAAATAATAAGGTAAGGAATAAATTAGTATGAGAAAACCAGTAATGGCTGGAAATTGGAAAATGAATAAAACACGTGATGAAGCATTAGAATTTATTTATGCTGTAAGTGATAAGCTTCCATCCGTGAATCAACTTGATTCCATTATTTGTGCTCCAGCAATTATCCTAAGAGATTTAGTAAAAAGACAGGGTTCTAATTTAAAGATTGGCGCTCAAAATGTTCACTTTGCAGAAAGTGGTGCATATACAGGTGAAATCTCTCCTGCTATGCTTTCAACAACAGGAGTAGAATATGTAATTATTGGTCATAGTGAAAGAAGAGCTTATTTCAATGAAACAGATGAAACTGTTAATTTGAAAATTAAAGCTGCTCTTGCACACCAATTAAAACCAATTGTATGCTGTGGTGAATCTTTAGAAGAAAGAGAAACCAACAAGACACATGAGGTTTTAGACAGACAAATTTCTAAAGCATTAGAAGGAATTGATAAGGAAGACTTATCAAATATCATTATTGCTTATGAACCAATTTGGGCAATTGGAACAGGAAAAGTAGCTTCTGCTGAAATGGCTGATGAGGCATGTGGATATATTCGTTCTTTAGTGAAGAAACAATATTGTCCAGCTTGTGCAGAAGAAATCCGTATATTATATGGTGGTTCTGTTTCTACAAAGAGTGTTAGCGAACTAATGGCTCAACCAAATATTGATGGTGGATTAGTTGGCGGTGCTTCTTTAAATTCAGAAAGTTTTATTGAATTATGTAATAAGGCAATATAAAAAAGGCAAGTAATTGCCTTTTTCTTTTGTTTAATTCTTTTTAAAATTTCTTTGCATGGCAGCTTCATAGACAAGAATAGAAGTGGCTACTCCAACATTTAAGCTATTATTATGACCTTGCATCGGAATATAAACTTTTTGGTGAGGATGGTTATACCAATCCTGTTGAATTCCAAATCGTTCATTTCCTACTACAATTGCTATTTTCCCAGAATAGGTATAGCTTTTATAATCTAATCCAAGTTCTGGTTCACCCAAATAGATAGTGTATCCATTTTCTTGTAAGAAATTTTGTCCCTCTTCATACGTCATTGTAAGTGTTGGAAGAATAAGATTTGTACCTCTAGCTGAAGCAGTTATTTTTGGATTATTTGGTTTAGATATAGGATCTATTAATAGTACACCTGTTGCTCCACAAGCATCTAAGGTTCTATAAATGGTTCCAATATTTCCAGGAATCTCTAATCTATCCAAGACTACCACAAAGTCATTTAAATCCTCTTTTGTATAAGTGGGAATATGAATTGCAGCAAGAAGACCTGCATGATTTTCTTTTGTTTGTAAACTTTCATAGGTTGATAAAGAAATTTCATAAGATTCCTGTGCTTGTCTTATCAGCTTTTCAATCAAAGCCTTTGTTTTAGGTTGAAATTCTGTTTCACTCGTAATAAGAAGGTATTTTATTTCTAAAGAATGATTATAAGCAATGCTTAAAACTTCTAAATCATCCGTTATTATATATTCCTTATGCTTGTTTGTTTTCAATGCGTCTTTAAAAAAATGAATAATTTCATCTGTTTTTCCTATTTTTTTCATTTTATCACCATATTCATTATATCATAATGTTATAAAGTATGGTATAATAAAAATAAAGGAGTGATACTTATGAAATTACGACAAAAAATTATAGCTGCAACACCTATGATTACAATTATAATTTATTTATTATTAGGCTTTTGTGCAAATGCATGGCATCCAGGTTGGATTGTATTCTTTGCTATTCCAATTGTACCAATGATTTTGGGAAATATTACTTTGACAGGCGTTTATCCAATTTTGGTTGTTCTTGCTTATTTACTTATGGGTTTTATTGGAAACTTATGGCATCCAGGCTGGATTATCTTTTTAACGATTCCAGTAGTTGAAATCTTTTTGCCAAAGGGAAAGGTTATTAAGAACAAAACTAAAAAGACAATCAAAGAAAAAATCTTTGTTTATGATTCAGATGATGAAGATTAAATCCCTAAATTAGGGATTTTAATTTTACGCTTGAATTAGTACAGTTAATACAGTATAATATATATGTAGGAGGTAGAAATATGCAAATCAAGATTGGTAATAAAAAATCGATTTACATTGAAGTTGCAGATAAAATTGAATCATTTATTAGATTAGGTGTTTATACAGATAATGAAAAGCTACCTTCTTGTCGTAAATTAGGTTTAGAATTAGGAGTTAATCCAAACACAATAGAACGTGCTTATTCTTTATTGGAAGAAAGAGGTATTGTTTATACTATATTAAAAAAAGGAATTTTTGTTTGTCCACAAGACCAAAATCAAGCTTTTATAGAAGAGGTAAGCAACACAATTATGCATTTCAAGTCAATGGGGGTTTCAAAGTCAGAATTGATTCAAGTCATTGAAAACATTTATGAAGAGGGGAAACAAGATGATAAGAATTGAAAACCTAACACATAAGTTTGGAAATCAAACTGTTTTAAAAGATATTAATTTAACCTTTGAAGAAGGAAAAATCTATGGGTTGATTGGAATTAATGGCGCGGGAAAATCAACTTTAATGCGATTGCTATCCAGTGTTTATAAACCAACTATGGGAAAAATTTTGATTGATGAAGAAGAGGTCGATTCTAATTCCAAAATAAAAGAAAGTGTATTCTTTTTACCAGATGATCCATATTATAGCTTTAATGCTACCCCACAGTCCTTGAGTAAAATGTACAAAGTTTTTTATCCGAAATTTGATAACGATCTTTTTCAAAAGTATTTACAAAAATTTAATATAGATATGAATGGAAAGGTTCATCATTTTTCAAAAGGTATGCGTAGAAGAGTATTTTTAACTCTGGCAATTGCTTGCCAAGTAAAGTATTTATTATTAGATGAAGCCTTCGATGGGCTAGACCCTCTTGCAAGAATAGAATTTAACCATTTTCTATTAGAAGCTTTTGAGCATCATACGATGACTGTACTCATTTCATCTCATTCTTTAAAAGAACTAGAAGAGATAATTGATAGCTATGTTGTATTAGATAAGCAAGTTGTTTTAGCTGAAGGTCAAGTAATGGAAACCTTTGAGCATTATGCAAAATATCAATTGGCCTATACAATGCCAATCTCAGAAGAACAGTTTGAAAAATTTCATCCAACAGAATTAAAAATAGTAGGAAAGATTGTTCAAATTGTTGTTGTTCGTGACGAGAAAATAGTAGAGGAATTACAGGCTACAAATCCAGTAATGATGGAAGAGTTAGATGTGGATTTCAATGACTATTTCAGAAGTGTTGTAAAAGAAGGAGGGCAGCTATAATGAAGAAAACATTTATGTTTGAAATGAAAAGATTATTCATGCCAGCTTGTATATATTTAGGCTTTATGATAATTATAGGAGCAATTTGGTTATTTAGCTTTAGTTATTTACCAAAAAATTGCTATACAAACCTATTTACTACTTTTATGTTTTTATTAGTTTTGGGACTCATTATTCTATCCTTTTCTTATAATAAGAAACGAATTAGTGCTGATATGACATACGCTTTACCTGTAACGAAAAGGCAATTGTTTTTCGGTAAATATTTAGCGAACTTAGCATTGATAGTCATTTTGGGACTTATCTATTTCATTATAGTACTGATTTTACTTGCTTTAACAAAGTATAAAAGTTACTCTGAAAATGTGCTAGTAGAAAATGTAATAGCTGGATGCTTTCTTTTAATAGGATTAGCTATTCCACTTTATAATTTCATTTTACTATTTTATTATAAAGCCAATACGATTTTTGATGGAGTTTTATTTGTGATTTTAGGGACAGCAGTGTGTATGCTTATTCTTATTCCATTAAAACAACTTACGGAAGATTATAACATTGGTGTTTCTCCTATAGATTTTTATTTTTGCATAATAGAATTTGTGTTTGAGAATAATATGACACCATGGAATATAATGATGCTTGTAGGGTATATTCTTTTTGGATTAGCAATAGTTGGATATTTCTACTGGTTTAGTAAGAAGGATTGTTCTATCCGCACAAATGAAAAATGTGAGGGTATCTTCGGATACAAAGTCTTATTGCCATTACTTAATTTAGGAATTCTTATGTTCATTTTAATGCCATATGGAATCAAAGAGTTTCGTGTGGAGTACTTCCTACTAATTACACTTGGTATGTTTATATTTTTCGGTATTTACAACAGAAATCCAAAATTCAGTAAATCTAGTTATATCGAATTTGGAGTAATGACAGGAATAAATCTACTTCTTGTTTTAATAGCGGTATTGTCTTAATTAGTAAGCAGAAGAAGTAAAAATAAAAAAGGAACCAATTTGGTTCCTTTTCTTTGTCTTATCTGTTGTAGAATTCGACAATTAGTTGTTCGTTGATTTCTGGTAAGAATTCATCTCTTTCAGGAGTTCTTACTAAAGTACCAACATGTGTATCTTCATCGAATGAAAGATATTCAGCACGAGCTAATTTAGCTTCTAAAGCTGCTTTAACGACTACTAAATCCTTTGATGCTTCTTTCATAGCGATGGTTTGACCAACTTTTACACGGTAAGAAGGAATATCTACCTTTTTACCATCAACAACAACATGACCATGGTTTACTAACTGACGAGCTTGAGCTCTTGTGCTAGCAAATCCTAAACGGTAAACTAGGTTATCTAAACGAACTTCTAATAATTTTAAGAAGTTAACACCAGTTTTACCAGCAATTTTAGAAGCTTCATTGAAAGTCTTTCTAAATTGTTTTTCAGAAACACCATAAGTGAATCTTACTTTTTGCTTTTCAGCCTGTTGTGTTGCATATTCGCTAAGCTTCTTACGCTTAGCACCATGTTGACCTGGAGCGTATTTTCTTCTTGTTAATTCCTTTCCTGTTTCACTAACAGAATAGTTTAAACGACGAGAAACCTTCCAAGTTGAACCTGTGAATCTTGACATTTTCGTCCTCCTAAATTTTATTTGGGAGTAAATTGGAGTCACCTCTTTTAGGATATCTTAAATTATACGTTCACCATAAAGCAGCGAAGATTACTAGTAATGCCTTATAGGCTTTAAGATATGGACTAAAACAAGAGTGACCGCTGCTTTTTACCCACAATTCGGTATTATACCATAGAAGAATGGTATAGTCAAATGTTTTGTGTCATCTTTTGAATAAAGTATCAGTTTATATTTTCTCTTTTTAAAATAAAAAAAGAACAAAGATAATAATATGCAAAATTAATCTTATAAATTGATGAAACCAATGTATTTTCCCTTGTTTAATTCCATTATATATTGAAAAAATTTGAAATGCCATTAGAGGAAAAAGAAGTGTATAAAACAAACATATATTTAAAAAGAATAGTATGATATGAACTAAGGATAGCCCTTCACAAAATATTAAAAATACTTTAGTAAGTGGTTTTGTTTTTTTATGAAAGAGAGGAAGAAGCATAATGAAACTATATAGTATCAGTAAAATACTACTTGCTAGCTTCATAGCATATACCTACCTTCTTTTTCATATTTTCAAGCATTTGTTTGGATTGTGAAAGAAGCTTTTCTTGCTGGTATATTTCTTTTAATTTTTCTTCTAATAGATCTAAGATTTGCTTTAATTCCTTTTGTTCTAATTGACTAGGATCCTTATCTGGGAATGAGAAAAGCATTTGTAAATCTTTTAAATTAAAGCCTGCAGCTTGAAGCATTTTAATTGCAAGAAGTTGTTCTTGTATTTCCTTAGTGTAAATTTTATAATAGCCCTTTTTTTGTGGATGGATAAGTCCCACCTTTTCATAATACCGAATGGCTGAAATGGAGATATTTGTACTTTGTGCTAAATCCTTTATTTGCATAATATTTCACCTCCCTTTTAGTATAAACTATAAACCATACTTTATAGCAAGACCAATTTTCTAAAATATTTAAAAATGTATTTTGGGCGTTTAACTTTTATACAAGAGAAACTTTTTTGCCTAAAAACTTGACATAAAAATACAAAGGGGTAAAATACTATTGGAATAGTAATTTTAGGAGGCGTTTATAAAATGAAATATTGTTCACATTGTGGTGCAGAGGCTGAGGATGATGCTGCTTTTTGTGTAAAATGTGGAAGATCTTTAGGAAGTTCAAATAAAACTCAACCTGCAGAATCTCCAATATTTGGAATTTTATCTATAGTATTTGGTGCTTTAGGCGGATGGCTTGGTCTTATTTTTGGAATTATTGGGCTGAGTAGTTATAAAGAGCAAAACAATAAATCAATGTGTAAAATTGGCATTGGTTTATTTATTGGTTGGATGGTAATTTTATTTCTTTTGCTTATAGTAAGACTTTCATTAAGGTTTTAAAAATTTGTTTAATCTACTCCTAGGATGGCATATTGCTATTCTAGGATTTTTTCTAATTGAAGAGTTATTTCTTTGCTAACTTTTTCTAAGTTAATTTTATCAAATTCAGTAAAACGATTCAAAACAGGAGAATCAATATCTAAAATGGCATATAGCTTTCCATGGACAAAAATAGGAAGACAGATTTCGCTTTGAGATGCACTATCACAAGCGATATGACCTTTAAATTCGTGTACATTTGGAACTAAAATTGTTTTTTGTGTAGAAGCACAGGCTCCACAAACTCCTTTTGAAAAAGGTATTTCTGTACAAGCAACTTTTCCTTGAAAGGGTCCTAAAAGAAGTGTATTGCCTTTCACAATATAAAAACCCACCCAATTTATATTTTCTAAATGTTCTAAAAGAAGAGCACTTGTATTCGCAAGAATTGTCATATCATATTTATTACCTTCTATTAAAGCAGGTAAAATTTGCAGTAATTCATCATATGTTTGCATAGTATATTCCTCCATATATTCTAATTATACTATGGATTCTACTAGATTTCCATTGAAAAAACTTTAGTTTTTGGTATAATGCTTTATGTAAGAAAAGAGGAATCAGATATGCTTTACAATCAAATTTTAGTTCGTTTTGGTGATTTAACATTAAAAGGAAAGAATCAAAAGGAGTTTTTACATCGCTTATATGGATTGATGGCTGAAAAAATGGCAGATCTTCCTGTTACAATTGAAAATACATACGATCGTATTTATATTCATTTAAATGAAGTAGTTGTAGAAGAAGTTGTTAAACGTTTAGATTATGTTTCAGGTATTTCCTCTTATTCTTTAGTTGTCCAATGTGATAATAATATACAGACAATTAAGAAAACAGCCTTGGAGCTTATGAAAGAAATTGCTGTTAAGGATACAACTTTTAAAGTAGAAACAAAAAGAGCAAATAAGAATTATCCTCTTCATTCAATGGAAGTGACAAAGCAGGTTGCTGGGTTTGTTCTTGCAAATCATAATTTACTTCATGTGGATGTACATCATCCAGAGGTGACACTTCATTTAGAACTTAAAGGAAACCATTGCTATTTATATAATACTGAAATTCGAGCTATGGGAGGATATCCTGTTGGTGTTGCAGGAAAAGGATTGTTAATGCTTTCTGGAGGAATTGATTCTCCGGTTGCAGGCTATTTAGCAATGAAGCAGGGTGTAGAGATTGAATGTATTCATTTTGAATCTACT
This sequence comes from uncultured Mollicutes bacterium, assembly GCA_947177025.1. Taxonomy (GTDB): domain Bacteria; phylum Bacillota_I; class Bacilli_A; order Acholeplasmatales; family Anaeroplasmataceae; genus Pelethenecus. Next base: position 9,047 of record CAMWSQ010000022.1, read on the forward strand.
CCATTAACCTCTATTGAGTCTGCTCAAAAGGTGGTAGATTTAGTAAAAATCATGGCTAGATATGCTCCAAAAAACAGAATTAATTTACATATGGTTCCTTTTAAAGAAATTCATATGGCATTGCTAGACAATATTCCTGAAAGCTACAATATAACAATTATGCGAAGAATGATGTATAGAATTGCAAGCAAGCTTGCTGAAAAGAAAGGTTGTCTTTGTATTGTGAATGGTGAATCTGTTGGACAGGTTGCAAGTCAAACTTTAAAAAGTATGAATACAATTAATTCAGTAACCAATATGCCAATATTAAGACCATTATGTACATATGATAAGCAGGACATCATTGCAATATCAAGAAAAATGGAATGTTATGAAACTTCCATTAAGCCATTTGAGGATTGTTGTACAGTCTATGTTCCAAAGGCTCCTGCAACTGCTCCTAGAATTGAAAAGTGTGAAACCTTTGAAAAAGCTTTTAATTATGAACAGATGGTAGAAGAGGCTGTAGAAAATACCAATAGTATTACAATATCTTCCGATAGTGATTTGGATTTGTCCTTATTGGGGCTAGAAGTAAGAGAAGTCATTGCTGAATTAAAAAAATAAATCATTTTGTATAATTTTGTCTACCCGTGGTAAGAATAATTATTGCGAGGAGGTGAAATTATGGCAACAAGTAAGAAAAATACAAAGTCTTCTAATACTGCTAGCAAATCCTCAAAAGAGAATGGTAGAGTTGGTGGCAATATGACGAAACAAGCTGTTTCTCGTGCAAAGCAAACTACAAATACTCAAAATTTAAAACAAGAGGTTGCTTCTGAATTAGGTATTCAACCTGGTAAAAATGCCACAGCTTCTGAAAATGGTAGAGTTGGTGGAACAATGACTAAGAAGTTATATCAAAAGGGTAAGAAGAGTAATAATTAATTTTAAACTATAAAAAACAGGTGGATGAAGATCCACCTTTTTTATATGCATTTTAGTTTTTTCTTTCTGTTGATTCTCTTGAAATCAAATCTGTAGATATTGTGATAAGCCGATTCGGTATCATTTTATAATCAATTCTATGAATTAAAGTTCTCAGTATCTCTGATCCAAGAAAATGTGGATCTAAAGAAAAGGTAGTCAAAGTAGGAGAAAGAGAATATGCCTCAGCAGAATTATCAAAGCCAACTACTAATGCATCATTAGGAACAGCTTTACCCATATTTTTAAGAGCTAGGCAGACATTTCTAGCCACAAAGTCATTGCTACAGATAAATACCTCAGGCAATTGTTCCAATTTCAAAATTTCGTTTTGAAGCGCTTGTGTATCTCCATAATTAAAATTATTTTCCGATAAGGTTATATCTTCAAGAGAAGAATGTGGGATTCTTACATTTTTTAATCCAATTAGCATTCCTGCATATCTTTTTCTAAAACTATGACAATGCTTATGATCTCCTACAAACGTGTAGTGATTCAGACTATATTTCTTATGGAGATATTTGACAAAACTAGATATAGATTGCTCATCATTTGTACAAATGATGTCATAATTTTTATAGAAGGTTTGCGTGGTATGAGAAAAATCATAAAAGCAAACAGGAATGCTTAGTTTTAATAGATGTGACATAAAATTTTTGTCAAAGCATTCTAATGCAACAATTCCATCAACTTTAAACTCTTTAACGTAATCACTAAATTTGGTAAAAGAATTTTTTTTGGTATTGAAAATATATTGGAAAAACTCGTAATTTCTTTCAAAACAATAATTCTCTATTGAACTGACAAGAGAAATATAAAAATTAATATTGTTTAGAGGTCTAGCAGAAACCAATAATATTCGATATTTTTTATTGGAAAAACCTAAATTTGCAGAGCTTAAGGATTTATAATTCAATTCTTGAGCCTTGTTTAAAACAAGTTCTCTAGTTTTTTCTGGGACATATTGACCATTTAAGGCTTTTGAAACAGTGTTTCTCGATAGATTTAATTGTTCTGCTATACTTTTAATGGTAATTGCTTTTTTCATATTTACTCCTATTGTAGACATTTTTCTTTTATTATACGGTATAAAATCTCTTCGGTCAAACAAATTTTTGCATTTGCACAATTTTAAAACAAATAATTTGTGCAAATGCACATTACCATTTTATAACATTGACTTTGTCAAGAAGTTTTTTTATAATCACCTTGTAAGTATAGCGCTTTCATAATAAAAAAATCGAATAATGGAGGAATTTTTATGAAAAAAGTATCTATTTCTTTTATGTGTAGTATTATGTTCTTAATCTTCACATTTTTTCTTGTTTCCTGTGGAAAAAAGGAATGTGAGCACAATTGGGGAAATGAAGTTGTAAAAACAGAAGCTACTTGTACTTCCGAAGGAGAAACGGAATATACTTGCAGCAAATGTAAAGCAACAAAGACAGTAAATACGGAAAAAACAGAGCATAAGAAGAGTAAGGATTTTAAGTATGACTCTTTGGGGCATTTTTCATATTGCACAGTTTGTGGAGAAAATTACGAAAAAACAAAGCACACTATGGTAGACTTTGAGGTTCAACAAGAACCAACAGCCTATGAAGCAGGAGTAATGACTACCAAATGTAATAGCTGTGATTATAAATCTACAAGAGAAATAGAAGCTGTTTCTCACGAAAAAGGTTTAGAATATAAATCAAATGACGAATATCATTGGTATGAATGTACTGCACATGAAAATTGTCCTGTTGAAATTCAAAAGCAAAAGCATACCCTTGTTGAGGGTGAAGTTATAAAAGAACCAGCTGCTGAAGAAGACGGAAAGAAGAAAGTTAGCTGCTCAGTTTGTAACTATGTAGGAGAAGTTACAATTCCTGCATTAAATCACAGAAAAGGCGAATTAGATTTTGATGATAATGAGCATTGGTATACTTGTGATAGACATAAAGACTGTGATGCTAAGATTGAAATAAGCTCACATACATGGGAACTTATTAGTGATACCGCAACTTGTACTGCAAATGGAACAGCAGTATTTAAATGTTCTGTTTGTTCTAAAACAAAGGAAGAAGCTTCACTTGCAAAGCATAGTTATGGAGATTGGAAGATAATCAAAGAAGCTACAGAAACAAGTACAGGAATTCGAGAAAGAGAATGTAGTGTATGTGGTCATAAGGAAACAGGAACTATTCCTGTGATAGGACATGTTCATAATTATGATACGAATTGGACGATTGATAAAGAGGCTACTTGTACAGAACCAGGAAGTAAGTCTCATCATTGTTTAGGCTGTGATGATAAAGTTGATGTTACCATCATTCCTGCAACAGGTCATAATTATGGCCAATGGGTAGAAAAGCAAGAAAAGACTTGTACAACAGATGGTAAGGAAGGACATTTCAAATGTTCTGTATGTAATACATATTTTAATATAGATAAGGAAGAAGTAGAGGAAGACTCTTTAATTATCCCTACAACAGGTCATGACTATTCAGTTTGGAAGGAAACACAGCATGCTACTTTATATGCAGATGGTATAGAAACTATCTATTGTAGCCATTGTGATGCAGAAGGAACAGATACTAGAAAGATTCAAGCTCAAGCAGATTTCAGAAGCGACTTCTCATTAGAAACTGCAGATGGAACATGGAAGTATGGTTCTATTGACTATAATTGGGGCGCTGAAACTTTCAATTTCGCTCCAGCAACAGAAAAGAATGGAGCAAATGATGGTTGGGTAACTCCTGGAGTAGAAATCAAGAATGATTGGATTAATTCTGAAGGTATGGTAGGTATTGCCTATACAGTTACTGAGAATGTTCATGTTATAGTAAACTTGAAATTTATCGGTGGTACTGAAAAAACAAGATTAGATTTACGTGTTGGTATAAAGAATAGTGAAGGTACACTTTATGGCAATCCAAGCTTCCATAACAATCCAGATTCAAATGAATTAGAAAGATTACTGCAGTTTGATTTAAATGCAGGAGATACAATTTACTTTATCTTCTCTAATGGAGCTGGTGAAGTAGAAGGTGCTTATCCTAATGGTAATTTAAGTATTAACTTGAAAAAACCTTCAGCAGATTTTAGAACTGATTTCAATTTAGAAACTGCAGATGGAACATGGAAGTATGGTTCTATTGACTATAATTGGGGCGCTGAAACTTTCAATTTCGCTCCAGCAACAGAAAAGAATGGAGCAAATGATGGTTGGGTAACTCCTGGAGTAGAAATCAAGAATGATTGGATTAATTCTGAAGGTATGGTAGGTATTGCCTATACAGTTACTGAGAATGTTCATGTTATAGTAAACTTGAAATTTATCGGTGGTACTGAAAAAACAAGATTAGATTTACGTGTTGGTATAAAGAATAGTGAAGGTACACTTTATGGCAATCCAAGCTTCCATAACAATCCAGATTCAAATGAATTAGAAAGATTACTGCAGTTTGATTTAAATTCAGGAGATACAATTTACTTTATCTTCTCTAATGGAGCTGGTGGAGCAGAAGGTGCTTATCCTAATGGTAATCTTGATATTACAATATTTTAATAGTGAAAATTCAATTTAAAAAGGTGGTTTTAATTTGAAAAAAATAATGAGTTGTAGAAAATTGATTCTTGCAGTAGCATTCCTTGTAGGATTAATTCTACTCGGTGCAAGTGCCACTGCAAGTGATGTAAAAACAGAATATGGAGAAGCCTATAGAAATCAATTGGCTTATTCCGCAAAAGAAGGCTGGAATAATGATCCAAATGGTTTGCTCTATGTAAATGGAACATACCATATGTATTATCAATATAACTGGGATCAAAAAAGTTCTTCAACTGAAATGGTTTGGGGGAATATGAGTTGGGGTCATGCCACCAGCAAGGACTTAGTACATTGGGAAGAACACCCTGTAGCCATACCAGCAATCCCAACAGGTAAAATTGATGAAGCTACTGGTAAAGAAATTTATGATGTGATGTTTTCTGGTAGTGCAGTCTACGATGCAAAGAATTCTAGTGGTTTATTTGAAATGGTAGATGGTACTTTAAAGGAAGGACATGGTATCGTTGCCATTCTAACTCAACCAGCTGAAATGCAAAGACAAATCTTAGCCTATAGTTTGGATGAAGGCAATAGCTTCCAAATTTATGGTGAGATTCTTTCTGGCAATAATGAAGGTAGTCTTGATGATAATGAATTCCGTGATCCTAAGGTATTTTGGAGTGAAGCACATCAAAAATGGTTAATGGTCGTTGGTGGTGGAGCAGTAAGAATGTATGCTTCAACAAACTTAAAGGACTGGGATTATCTTGGACAAACAGGATTTTGGGGAGAATGCCCAGATCTATCCTGCTATACAGTGGATGGAAAATTAAAATATGCACTTGTTATGTCTCCCGAGGATAAACCGAACAGCCATAAATTCAATCAAACTTCAAGAGATGAAACATTCTATCCAGCAGAATACTATACAGTAGGAGAATTAAATGAAGAAGGACTATTTGTTGCCTCTCAACCTTTAAAGCGTTTAAGTGAAGGCTTAGACAGCTATGCATTCCAATCCTTCAATAACTCTCCTGATGGGAAGGTATATGGATTAAGCTGGTCAGCTTGTTGGAAGAATGTGGACAGCTATAAGGATTTTAGAAGAACTCATAATGGTGGTTTAACTATTGCTTGTGAAATGAATCTAATACAGGATTCAACAGGCTATACACTAACTCGTAAGCCAGTAAGTCAATTTACAGATTTAAGACAAGATAAGTTATTTGAATGTAGTGATGTCCTTAAAAAAGGCGTTAATGCCTTAAAGGACGTTTCAGCAGACATCGCAGATTTAGAATTAGAATTTGATTTCAATAATAGTGAGGCAAACGCAATTCAATTAGAACTTCGTAAGAGTATTGCTGAAAAGGTAAGTGTTACTTACAATAAAGAAACAAAAGAATTTGTTTTCGATAGAACAGAAAGTTCCTTACTAGCTATAAACACTCCATATTATAATTGGAAAAATGTAATCCCTAATGTAGAATTAAAGGATGGAAAATTATCCTTAAGAATTATATTAGATAGAGCATTTATCAGTGTATTTATTCAAGATGGAGAACAAAGTGTGTTCTCAGCAATCTTTCCTTCAGCTATTTCAAATGGTATGAGCTTAAAGGCAGATGCAGATATAGCTCTTAAGGCGAATGTTTGGAAAATGGAAAGCATTTATGGAGACGTTACTGCACAGGAAGAAACTATTGTTACAACCCATAAGTTAGATTTAACTGTAAATCAAATGAAGAAGATTGCAATCTCCTCATTTGCAAAGGATATAGAAATTAACTATTCTATTAGTGAAGGAGCAGATGTTGTAGAGCTTTATCAAGATGGCAATGTGGCTATTGTAAAAGGAATCAAGCAAGGAACTGCAAAGATTCTTGCCAATGATGAAGTAATTGATATTTATGTTTATAGCTCAGGCTTAGTAAGTAATGTTCAATATACTTCCTCATTATTTGGATATTCCTATGAAACAGATAAAGGATTAGTGTTAGATTATACAGGCGATGCGTTCTTATTTAGTAACCAAAGAGTAGATAACTTTACTTATAGTACTTCACTAGATGTAAATGAATCAGGACAAGCTGCAGGCTTAGTATTTGGATTAAGTGACAACTTCCATGATTATCTTGTTGCAACCGTTGATTTTAAAGATAATGTAGTTAAGCTTTGGCGTGCTGGGGTTGGCGATTTAAAGGTAGCAGAATATGATTTCCAAGGTAATAAAAATTGTAAGCTTACTATTATAGTTGAAAATAAGACAGTTCAAGTGAAAATAAATGACGAAGTTCTTCCAGTATTATATTATTTATTAGAGGATTATACTGGTGGTAAGCTTGGCCTAAATGTTTATAATTCTTCAACTACATTTAATAATATTGAATTAACTTTAAAAGAAGAGATTCTATTTGAAGGGGATAAATCAGTTGAAATCAATGTTGAAGAAACCATTGAGAAAGTTGTAAATGTCACCGATAATAGCTATAGATTAACTGAAGCGGATTATACTTTTGAAAATGGTGTGCTAAAGTTATCAGAAAAATATCTACAAACATTGAAATCAGATACAGAGTATATTTTTAGAATTGTAACATCCTCTAGTTGGATTGATAAAAGTATAAAGCTTTCTTTTGAAGAAGGTAAAGTAGTTTCAGAGAAAACTGAATTTTCAAATGAAGAACAAATTTCATTCACCATTGAAGGAGCAAGTGAAATCAAAGGCGTATATGTTGATGGTAGACTTGTTAGCGATTATGCTTTAGAAAATAGTGTTTTAACCTTATCTAATGAGTTGGTTGAATCCTTAGTGAGTGGTTCACATACCATAACAGTTTACACAGAAAAAGGGAGACCAAGTCATCAATTTAAAATTGTTGAAGTATATACCAATATTGCAGATGACACTCTAAAAGCAAATCATATTTTCTTCTTTGTGGATATTTCCATTTTTGCAGCAGTGATTCTTGGTTATGTTGCATTTACAATTTATAAAAAGAATAAGAAAAATAAAGGAGGCAAGAAGCATGAGTAATGATATATTAGAACTTGATTCAGTACCTAATCTGAATAAAGAAAATACTACAGAAGAATGTAATGATTTATTTATGATGCCTAAGGCCTCTAAATGGGATAAATGGAAATCTAATTTCAAGAAAAAAGGATGGATTTTATTATTCATTCTTCCCGCCTTGATTTATATCATAATTTTCTGTTATGCTCCTATGTATGGTATTTTAGTAGCTTTCCAAGACTACATTCCAGGAGATAGCATTATTGGTTCTGATACAAGATGGGTTGGGTTTAAAAATTTTAATACATTCTTTTCAAATCCAAATTTTGGAAATTATTTCTTAAATACTTTCGTGCTATGTATCTTAGGATTTATTGTTGGATTCCCTTTGCCAATTATTGTTGCCTTACTATTGAATTCCTTGACGAAGAAGAAGGCTAAAAAGGGATTTCAGATTTTGTATTACGCCCCACACTTTATATCTCTAGTTGTATTAGTTGGTATGATGAAATTAATCTTCGGCTCTGATGGATTGTTGGATCAAATTAGTATCAAGCTCGGTGGAGATGTAAATGGATTACAATTATTCTTAGATGCTAATGCTTTTAGACCATTGTTCATTTTCTCTGGAAACTGGCAAGATTTTGGTTGGTCAGCCATTATTTACTTGGCAGCGTTAGCTGGTGTAGATCCTACACTCCATGAGGCTGCAAAGGTAGATGGAGCTTCTCGTTTTAGAAGAATCTTTAGTGTTGATTTACCTGCAATTGCACCTACGATAGTTATGCTAATGATTTTATCTGTAGGTAACCTGATGAGCTGTGGTTATGAAAAGGTGCTTTTAATGCAGACTGGTGGTAATATTGGAACTAGTGAAATATTATCTACATATGTATATACCTATGGTTTATTGGGTGGCCAATATGGTGTAGGTACTGCAGCAGGATTATTTAACTCAGTAATTAATGTCGCGCTTCTTGTTATTGCAAATACTGTTTCAAAGAAGCTATCTAATCATAGTATGTGGTAGGAGGTGT
>CAMWSQ010000023.1 GCA_947177025.1 uncultured Mollicutes bacterium
AGTAAGTACGTAAATGATTCCATTTTCTGCTTGAATCACCTTTTTTACATCTGAAAAAATTTCTTCAAAGGTTTCTTCTGCAAAATATGAAGATAATTTGTCTCTAGTTTGATTCCATAAGTCTTGATAATTTTCCATAATATCACCCACATTCTTAAATATAATAGCACAATTTTTTGTTTTGACAAGATTTATTTTTCCACAAAAAATGTGGATAACTTTTATTGAATTTTGTCTTTTTCTTCATAAAAATGTGGATAAAACCTATAAAAAAGGCTTATTTTTAGCCATTTTTCTACTTTTTCTACTAATGAGGCAGTGGATAAAATAGTATATAAGTTATCCACAATTTAAAAAAATTTTTGAACAAATTTATCAAATTTATTTTTTAACAGAAAGAGGGAAAATTCATTATATAAAAAATTAACAAAAAATATTTGACAAGCCTATACTTTTTTGTTAGAATATTATAGCGTGGTTTCGTAAGAAAGGCAGGTATGAAAATATGAAAAGAACTTATCAACCTAATAAACGTAAAAGAAAAGTTACTCATGGTTTTCGTGCTAGAATGGCAACTAAAAACGGTCGTAAGGTATTAGCTCGCAGACGTAAAAAAGGCAGAAAACAATTAACTGTATAATTTCATAATAAATTTTGACATAACTAGCACAACCAGATCAAATTTTTCATTTTTGGTTGTGCTTTTTATTTATTATAAATCTACAGGTGAACATCTATGAAAAAACAATATCGCGTAAAGAAAAGTAAGGAGATTGAAAGTATTATAAAAAATCATCACTTTTCAACATCCCCTTATTTTACATTATATTATAAAGAACAAAACGAAACCAACCATTTCCGTTATGCGATGAGTGTAGGAAAAAAAATAGGTAATGCTGTAGTAAGAAATAAAATAAAACGTCAGATTAGAGCTATAGTTAGAAAATTAACTGTAAAGACTAATATAGATGTGTTTATTGTTGCTAGAGGAAAGGTATTAGAACTTGATTTTTTCACAATGGAAAAAGAAATAATACGACTTTTTCAAAAGCAAAAATTACTTGTGAAAGGAGAAAACAATGATTCAATTTTTAAATAGACATAAGCATAAGCTTATGATGATTGGATTTTTATTTGTTTTATTATTAGGATTAACTAGCTGTAGAACAAATCAAAATGCTTGGCCAAATCGTCCATATGTGGATGGATGGGCAGGATATTCCGATGAATTTAGATTTGGGGATTCATGGGAAGCAATGTGGGGTTGGCCTGTGTCAATTCTTTCCTGGCCGATTGCTTGGATTTGCTCCCACATAGGAAAAGGTTTAGGAAATTCTTTCTTTTGGGGTATATTATTTACAACTTTGATTGTAAGAACTATAGCATGGCCAATTTATTCAAAACAAAACAGTATGAGTTTGAAAATGACGCTAATGCAACCGGAAATGACTCGTATTCAAAGAAAATATGGAAATCGTAAAGATCCACAATCTCAACAACAAATGCAACTTGAAATGATGAAACTTTATAAAAAATATAAAATCAATCCAATAGGTTGTATTTTACCAATGTTTATTCAATTCCCAATCTTTATGGCTATGTATGAGGTTGTTCGTAGAATTAATGCTAGTTCAGTAGTTAATGTAAATGGAGTAGAGGTTGTTCAATATGGAACATTTGCATTAAAAAATACAAAACTATTCAACTTTTTTGAATTAAATACATCATTTACAGCAGCCACAACAATTCAAGATAAAATTTTTGCAATTGTTATTGCATTGTTGTTTGGTGGATTGACTATTTTATCTCAAAAATTAGCTCAGAAGAAACCAAAATATTTAAAAGATTATAATAACAATAGAGGAGCCAATAATCAACAGGCTCAGCAACAAAAACAAATGAAGATTATGTCCTATGTTATGACGGTTATGTTTGTATTTATGGCACTATCTTCAACATCTTTAGCATTGTATTGGTTGATTGGTGCAATTTATCAAATTTTCCAAAGCTTTATAGGTAGAAAATTAAATGAAATAAATTACTATAAATCTCAAAAAAAGAGTACGGTAATATAGGAGGTATTGTTATGCAAAAGAAAGTAGAAATTATTGCAAAAACTACAGAAGAAGCACTAGAAGAAGCTGTAAAAAAATTACATTTATCTAGTGATAAAATATTCATTAATGTATTAGGTGAATTACCAGAAGGATTAAACTGCGAAGCGTTAATTGATGTGAATCTAACATTAGAAGGAAAAAGATATTTAGAGAATATTTTAAAGGCATTAAATATTGGATATCAGTTAGAAGCAAGATCTGTTGGAGATTCTCAAATTTACTTCAATATTGATAGTAATGAAAACCCTCTTCTAATCGGTGTTAAAGGAAAAACATTAGATGCATTACAAGTGTTAGTTCGTACATTAATTTCAACCTATACAAAGGATAAAATTGTAACAACTTTAGACATTGGGGCATATAAGAGTAATCGTGCATATCAATTAGAAATTCTTGCAACAAAAACTGCAAAAGAAGTTGTAAAAACCAAGATGAGTGTTAAATTAAAACCAATGAATTCTTATGAGAGAAGAATCATTCATGCTAAGCTAAGTGAATGGCGTGATGTTTATACAGAATCTGAAGGTGAAGGCGAAAATAGAGCCATCGTTATTAAACCAAAAAATCTATAAAAATCAAAAAAATATAAAAGCCAAAATGAATTGATATTTCAAAACATTTTGGCTTTTATTGTTATCTCAAAAATGGAAATTATTTTGTTTGTTGATAAGGATAATAATAGTTAATTTCTTCATCAAAAGTAACATAATCAAGATAGATTGTAAGTAGTAAATATCTCATATTATTTGATGGGTCAGAAATAATAATATGATCCTTTCCGGCTGCTTCTAATTTTCCTTTAAATATTTTAGAACCCCATTGTGAATTTTCAAAATTCATATAAACTGAAACAATTTTTCCAAGGTTTAAACGTAGGATATTTTCAATATAAGATTGTTCATCAGACATATCGGTGTTTGGTTGTTGATATGGGTAGTATCCCCCAGTATAGTTACCACCGTAATAACCATATGGATTTGGGTAAAAATAATTCATAAACTTTCCTTTCTTAATAACAATTTTCGTTTGAACTAGGAGCATAGAAACAATGTTTTTTGTATGTTCCGCTATGCTGTTGATTCCACCATGTTGATCTACATTCTTGACCATGAGGATTATAGAACCATAAAGCATGGGTTGCTGGATGGAATTTTTCACCTTCAAGAATCCGTTTTGCTAGTTTTTTATCTTGTGAACGCGCCGCTTGATAAAAGTATCCTTTTGAAGTAGCCTCAAAGCCTCCAGGCTTCTGCATTACTGCTTTTTCTACTGTGTTAATTTTCTTAAAATCCAAGCAATTTGCAACAGCTCGATTCACACACACATTTCCAACTAACAACATGCCCATTTGCCCTTCTCCTTCGGCTTCAGCACGCATAAGTCTTGCAAGCAATTGTAATTCCTTATCGGTATATGCTATTCTTGCCAGTTGAATCACCCCTTACATTTAACAATATGAAGAAGAGAATTCAAATAGAACGCAAATGTAAGTAAAGTTTTGAAAATTGGAAAGAAAAACCACATAAAACACATTTTAGAATTGACTTTTTTTTCAATTTGGATAAAATAAGAATATATATAAAAATCTATGAAAAGGATTGTTCTATTAAATATGACTTTGTAGAGAATCTATGGTTGGTGAAAATAGATAGTTATCAATAGAATGAAACACCTTGGAGAGATGGAAGAAATTTAAGTAGAACCATCCGTGCTTTCGCGTTAAGAAAACAGAGTGTCATAGACTATGTCTATGGAATTAAGGTGGTACCGCGGTTTATTTCGTCCTTAGCATATGCTAGGGATTTTTTTATTGGAGGATAAAATGAGAACAAAAATTAAGCAAATTTTCCTAAAAGGGAAAGAATTAGAGAATCAAGAAGTAACAGTAATGGGATGGGTAAGAACGAATCGTGCTCAGGCCCAATTTGGATTTTTAAATGTGAATGATGGGACCTATTTTGAGAATCTACAGGTTGTTTATGATGAGGCTTTAAATAATTTTGAAGAAATATCTAAATTTAGAGTGGGTGTTTCTGTTAAAATAACAGGAGTTGTTGTTTTGACACCTAACATGAAGCAAGCTCTAGAATTACACGCTAAACAAGTAGAATTATTAGGAGATTGTCCTGAAACCTATCCAATTCAACCTAAAAGACATACAAGAGAGTTTTTAAGAGATGTAGCACATTTAAGACCAAGAACAAATCTATTTAGTGCAGTATTTCGTATTCGAAGTGTTGCTGCTATGGCAATTCACAAATATTTTCAAGAAAATGGATATGTTTATGTTCATACACCACTAATCACTTGTGCAGACTGTGAAGGTTCAGATCAAATGTTTAAAATTTCAACCTTAGATTTTAATCATCTTCCTTTAGAAGATGGAAAAGTTGATTTTTCAAAAGATTTATTTGGAAAACAGGCATTTATTACTGGATCAGGTCAGCTTCATGGAGAAACATATGCAATGGCATTTAGTGATATTTATACATTTGGACCTACATTTAGAACAGAAAATTCTAACACAAAAACACATGCCAATGAGTTTTGGATGATAGAACCAGAAATGGCATTTTGTGATTTAGAAGGATTAATGGATATTGAAGAAGAAATGCTAAAATTTGTAGTAAAATATGTTTTGGATGAATGTCCGTTAGAAATTCAATTTTGTGATCAATTTGTCTCATCAGGATTGAAACAAAAACTTACAGACTTGTTAAATTCAAAATTCACAAGAATCACACATCGTGAAGCAATTGATATTTTGAAAAAGGCAAATGTGAAATGGGAATTCTTACCAAGCTATGAAGATGATATTGCTAAGGAACACGAAAAATACATTATTGACCATTTTAATGGACCCGTTTTTATTAAAGATTGGCCAAAGGATATCAAGGCATATTATATGAAATTAAATCCTGATGGAAAGACGGTTGCGGCAGTGGATTTGATTGTACCACAGGCAGGAGAACTTATGGGTGGTTCTCAGCGTGAAGAAAATCTTGATAAGCTATTAGAACGTATGGAAGAACTTCATATTGATTCTACTGGAATTGACTGGTATTTAGATACAAGAAGATATGGTGGATGTGTTCATTCTGGCTTTGGTATGGGATTTGAAAGATTAGTTATGTATTTAACAGGAATTGAAAACATAAGAGATGTAATTCCTTTCCCAAGAACACCTAAAAATTGTAATTATTAATAAAAGCAAATGAAGGCTCTTTCTTTAGAAAGGGCTTTTTTTCATTTTAAATTTACATTTTATTTTTTAATTCTAAAAATTTCTAAAAAAAGATGGTCAAAAATACTTTTTTCTATTTTCTTTTTTCTTACTCTATGATACAATTAGAATAGAAGAAAATTTTATTTATTTATTATTTTATAAACTAAAGTTTTCAAGGAAAAAAAACAATAAGGGGTTTAAAAATGAAGATTGTACTTAAAAATTTAACAAAAGTCTTTACAAACAAAAAGACTCAATCTGAAGTTAGAGCAGTTGATAATCTAGACATTGAGATTCCTGATGGAAAGTTAGTTGGTTTATTAGGACCTTCTGGTTGTGGTAAATCTACAACATTGTTTATGATTAGTGGTTTACAAACTCCTACTTCAGGACGTATCTTTTTTGGAGAAACAGATGTAACAAATTTGGCTCCAGAAAAAAGAGGAATAGGTTTGGTTTTCCAGAACTATGCACTATATCCTCACATGACAGTACTTCAAAACATTATGTTTCCTTTAACAAATCAAAAAATTAGTAAAAAGGAAGCAACAAACAGAGCACATGTTGCTGCATCATTAGTTCAAATTGAAGAACTACTTGATAGAAAACCAGCTGAATTATCAGGTGGACAACAACAACGTGTTGCAATTGCACGTGCATTGGTTAAAAATCCAAACGTATTATTGTTGGATGAACCACTTTCAAATTTGGATGCTCGTTTAAGATTACAAACCAGAGAAGAAATTAAACGTATTCAAAGAGAAACTGGTGTTACAACAGTGTTCGTAACACATGACCAAGAAGAAGCAATGAGTATTTCTGATTTTATTGTAGTTATGAAATTGGGTGTTGTACAACAGGTTGATGTTCCACAGGTTGTATATGATGATCCAATCAATTTGTTCGTTGCTAAATTTTTAGGAACACCTCCAATTAATTCCTTCTTAGGTGAAATAAGAAATCACAAGGTTTATATTGGCAATGATGAAATTATGGAAACTGAATTTGAAGACCAAGAAATTTATGTTGGTATTCGTCCAGAAGGATTTATCGTTGCTGATGATGGAGTTTTATCTTGTGAAATTCAACAATTAGAGGTTATGGGAAGAGATGTTTCTATTATTGCTAAGAATGCAGCTTGTGAAAAGCCTACTCTTCGTGCAATTGTAGATGCAGATATAAAGGTTCCCGCAACAGGACTTGTTAAATTTAACCTTAAGCCAAACAAAGTATTTTTATTTAATAGAGAAACTGAATATAGATTGGGCAAAGAGCCTATTGTAGAAAGTGCACCTATAGAGAACGAACAACCTATTGAAGCAAATGAGGCAGGGGAATCTGTTTCAACTGTAGAAGAATAGGAGGAAAGATCTTATGGAAACAAAGAACGGTTGGAAAGCGTGGATATATTTAGCTCCAGCGTTACTATTATTAGCTGTGTTCACGTTTTATCCATTAGTTAACACATTCGGTATTTCTTTCATAAATGGGTATAAGCTTTCAAAACCTCAAGGAAGTTTCGGTATTCAAAATTACACTATGATTATTTTGAAAAACCAACAGTTCTTGGAAGCTTTAAGAAATACATTTATCATTGCGTTTGTAACAGTTCCAATATCTACAATTTTGGCATTGCTTATAGCAGTAGGATTAAATAGTATAAAACCGCTAAGAGCATTTTTACAAACAATTTATTTCTTACCATATGTTACAAATTCAATTGCAATTGGTATGGTATTCTCAATGATTTTTACCGTCAATTCCCCAAATGCTTCCCTCGATCCAAATGTTGTAAACAGTTATGGTTTGTTTAACCAATTGTTGGGTGTGTTTGGAATAAAACCGCAAATGTGGATTTCTACAAATGCGTCATTATTTAATAAAATGTTTGTTTTGTGTTTTTATATCATTTGGAACGCATTGCCATTTAAGATAATGATTTTGTTAGGTGCATTACAATCTGTGAATCAACAGTATTACAATGCAGCTAAAATTGACGGTGCGTCAAGATTTAAGATTTTTAGAAAAATTACAGTTCCACTAATTTCACCTATGCTTTTATATGTTGTTGTTACTGGATTTATTGGTTCTTTCAAGGAATATTCTAGCGTTGTAGGTATTTTTGGTGAAAGCTTAAAGGATTATCATATGAACACAATGGTTGGTTTAATTTATGATTCCTTAAGTGAGGTTTGGACAGGCCGTGCAGCTGCAGGAGCCGTTGTTCTATTCCTTATCATTTTGGTTTTCACAGGAATACAATTCCTTGTAAGCAAAAAGAAAGTTCATTATTAGGAGGTAAACGAAGATGGAAAATTTATCTCAAAGAGAATCATCTCTACAACAATATATTAAAACAGATGAAGAATTAAGAAAAATTGAACAAAGACAAAAAGTATTTAAAGTTTTAAGATTAGTTATAACTTATTTCCTATTATTTGTTTTAGCAATTGTCATTGTATTTCCGTTTTATTGGATGATCATATCTTCTTTAAAAACCCAAGATGAATATTACTGGAGTAAGCCAACATTCTTCCCTCAAACCTTAGATTGGGTGAATTATGGTGAAGCTTGGGCATCAGCAGATTTTGGTAGATATATGATTAATACAATTCTTGTTGGTGTTGTTTCTACGATACTATCAGTAATTATTACAATTCTTGCTGCTTTTGCATTTTCAAGATTGAAGTTTAAAGGAAGAGAAACAGTTTTCTCAATCCTTTTAGCAACAATGATGATTCCTGGTGAAATGTTTACAGTTACAAACTATGTAACAGTTTCTAATTTAGGATGGAAAGATTCATACATTGTATTAATTATGCCATTCTTGGTAAGTGTATTCTATATTTATTTATTAAGACAAAATTTCAAACAAATACCAGATTCCCTATATTATGCCGCTAAGGTAGATGGGACATCTGATTTGAAATATCTAACAAAGGTTATGATTCCATTATCAATGCCTACCATTATCACAATAACTATTATGAAAATGATGGGTGCATGGAACTCATACGTATGGCCAAGATTAGTAGCCAATAAGGATGCTTATCGATTAATTACAAATGGTCTGCGTCAAGCCTTTTCCGTCGAAGCTGGACAAAGGGTGGATTATCCTTTACAGATGGCGGCAGTAACAGTTGTGTCTATTCCACTATTTTTAGTGTTTGTCTTCTTTAGAAAGTATATTATGAGAGGCGTAGCTAGAAGTGGTACTAAGGGATAGAAAATAAAAAAAACAAAAAAAGAAAGAGAGAAAAAAATGAAAAAGAAAGTTGTAGCATTAGTTTTAGGTGCAACTGCAGCACTTGCATTAGCATCTTGTAGTGGTAAGGCAAAACCAAACTTTATCTGTCCAGATGAGTTTGACACTACACAACAAATTACTATTAAGTTTTGGCACACAATGAGTAAAACTCAATTACAGCCACTTCTTGATGAGGCAATTGAAGAATTCCATGAATTTTATCCTAACATCACTGTTGAACATGAACAGGTTGGTGGTTATGATGAAGTAAGAGACCAAATCATTACAAATATGGGTACACATGATTATCCAAATCTTGCATATTGTTATCCAGACCACGTTGCCATTTACAATGAAGCAGAAATCACAGTTTCATTAGATGATGTTATTGGCAACTCTAAATTTGGTTTGGGTGGTTCTGAAATTAAATTTGAAGGACCTAAACAAGAAGATTATTACCAAAAGTTCTTTGAGGAAGGCAAAAAGTATGAAGATGGTTTAACTTATACAATGCCATTCTTAAAATCTACTGAAGCTTTATTCTATAACAAAGACTTCTTTGCACAAAACAATTTAACTGTTCCTACTACATGGGATGAAATGTGGGAAGTTTGTGCAAAAATTAAGGAAATCGATCCTCAATCAACTCCACTTGGATATGACTCTGAATCTAACCTATTTATCACACTAGCAGAAACTTATGGTTATGATTATACAAAGAATAATCGCTTCGGTTTCAATAATGAAGGTATGAGAGGCTTAATGAAAACTTTCAAGGAAAACTTTGATAAGGGATATTTCACTAGCCAAAAAATTTATGGTTCTTATACAAATGAATTAATGACAGATATCACACAAACTTCAAGAGCTTATATGTGTATAGGTTCAACAGCTGGTGCTAATTATCAAGCAAATGCTAATGGTGCGTTTGAAACAGGCGTTGCACAAATTCCACATGCAACAGGAAAAGCTGCTAAAGCTATTTCTCAAGGACCATCTCTAGTATTATTCAAAGATGAAAATCCTCAAGCAGTTTTAGCTACTTGGTTATTTGTTCAATATTTAAATACTCCAAGTGTACAAGCAAAATTTGCATTAGGTTCAGGATATCTTCCAGTAAATAAGAAAGCTACAGAATTAGAACCATATCAACAATTCTTAGCTAGTGCAGCTGGAAACAAAGCAGGTATTGCAGCTTTAGCAACAAAGGTTGCTTTAGCACAAGAAGCAAACTACTATACTTCTGAAGTATTCATCGGTTCTGCTTATGCAAGAGATGAAGTAGGTAGCTTAGTAAGCACTATTATGCAAGACTTAACTATCAATTCTGGTAA
This sequence comes from uncultured Mollicutes bacterium, assembly GCA_947177025.1. Taxonomy (GTDB): domain Bacteria; phylum Bacillota_I; class Bacilli_A; order Acholeplasmatales; family Anaeroplasmataceae; genus Pelethenecus. The sequence goes on from CAMWSQ010000023.1 coordinate 9,925, forward strand.
TATCGATAGCAAAATTTCAGAGTATTTCAAAACAGCAATTGCTAACTGTGAATATCAAGCAGGATAGGAACAAATATGAAAGCATATAGAAAAATACTTTTTGTTCTAGTTTTAGTCTTATCTTTGTGCTTAATTGTATCATGTGATAAAGGGAATAATGATAAGAAAGATGATGAGCTTATTGATTATGTTTCCCAAGTAAAACTAGAAAGAAGTTTTCAAAACAAATCGTTTGTAACAGACGGAATAGAAGAGGTAACTCTTTTACAAGCTGTGGATGGAGATACAATTCATGTCACAGATCATAGAGGAGCAATCTTAAAATTAAGATTTTTAGGTGTTGACACTCCAGAGTCTACTTCCCAAGTAGAACCATGGGGTGCTGCAGCATCTGCATTTACAAAAAAAGCTGTAAAAAATTGTGATTCTTTAGTTATTACTGGCGGTGCTGTTGATGGAACTGCAGAATTAGATACTTACGGAAGACATTTATCTTGGGTTTGGTATAAACCAAGCGCGACTGAGGATTATAAGCTTTTAAATCTTGAATTGGCTCAACTTGGCTATTCAAAAGCAAAATATTCAGATGTTAACCAATATAAAGAAGAACTTCGTGGAGCAATTACTCAAGCTATGAAACAAAAAATTAAGGTTTGGGGAGAAACAGATCCTGATTATTGCTACACAGAAGCTTTAGAGGTTTCTTTACCTACATTAAAGCAAAGCTTAAATGAAAAAGGTAAGGAAAGTGAATATTATAATAAAAAGGTTATTTTCACTGCTACAGTTGCTAAGACAAATGGTCAAACTTATTATCTAATGGATACAGATTTAGAAAGCGGAATTACATATGCAATTCAAGTATTCCATAGAACTTCTACAGGAATCTTAGATGTAGTTGGAACAAGAGTTAAAATTAGTGGAACAATTACTTACTATGAGACTGCAGATGTATACCAATTAACTGATGTTATTGATAGAAGATTATCCTCTAACAAAAACAACTTAAAGGTTGTAGAAGAAAATATTGAGGTTACTCCTCGTTTAATTACTATAGATGATATTGATAATACAAATGGTTTATTAGAATTCACATTAGTTCAGTTAAATAATTTGGTAGTAAAGAGAACTTATACTACAAATACAGAAGGATCTTCAAGTAATGGCGCCATCTCAATTTATTGTGAAGTTGATGGCAAAGAAATTACAGTTCGTACAGTAGTAATGGTAGATAAAGAAAATAAATATCTTACTGATAAAAATAATATTGTTTTAGCTGAAAATTTCAAAGATAAAACCATTGATGTTATTGGTGTTTTAGAAAAATATGAAGGAAAATACCAAGTTAAACTTATTTCAATGGATGACGTAACCATTCGTTAAATAAAATAAGGAGAAAAAAGAATGAAAAAGTTAAAAAAACTTGCTTTAGTAATGTTTGCTTTAGTGCTATCATTAGTAACTTTTGCATCTTGTGGTGATTCTAAACCAAAAGGCGCAGAATTAGCTGCTAAGAAGGTTGTCTTAACACAAGACAAATCCAAGAGCGTAACAGAAGATTTCAAGGTTACTATGTATGTTGATGGCGATGATGACATTAAGTATACAGTTAGCTGGGAATCTAATAATGATTTTGCAGTAATTGGTGATTACACAGAAGACGGAGAAGTTAGCACTTCATTTAAATTAGTTTCTATTCGTTATATCTATAACTTGGAAGCTGATCAAGAAGTAAAATTAACTGCTACAGTTAGTAATCCAGATAAAAAAGATAGTTTTGTTAAAGAATTCAATTTTGGCATTCCAAAATTTGTTGAAACAACTATAGATGAATATGATGCTGCTAAGGATGGAACATCTGTAACTGTAAAAGGTGTTGTAGTTGCAAAGGAACCATATTCAGCAAGCTATAAGAATACATCTGTATATATTCAAGATATTAGTGGTAAGGGTGGATATGATGCTTATCGTGTATCTTGTGCAACTCAAGAAGCATATGATAATGATTTAGCAATTGGTAATACTATTCTTGTTACTGGTGCAAAGAAGATGTACAATGGTTTAAGAGAATTTGATTCTTGTTCTTATGTATTAGTATCTTCTGATAAGGTAACTCCTAAGGATACAGATCTTACAACATTAATTAACACAGGCAAGGATTCTATTACAAAAGATTTACAATGTCAGTTAGCACACTTTACAGAATTAACTGTAGTATCTATTGGTACAGCAGATAAGAATGGCAACTGGAATATTGTTGTTGGTGATGCAAATGATGCAAACAAGCAATTCACAGTTCGTATCAATACTTACCTTACTCCAAAAGATGGAGATGTATACAAATCATTTGGTGAATTAGGCGTAGTTGAAGGCGCAGTAGTTAGCGTTAAAGGTGTTCTAGGTTGGTATAGTGGAGCTCAATTACATCCTTTAAATACAGGAGATATCGTAGTTGTATCTGTTCCTCAACCAAAAACTTATTCTATCACTTACACTTCTGATCATGGAACTGCTCCAGCAAAGGCAGAAGGTGTAACAGCATTACCAGAATCATTACCTGTTGTAGAAGATGTAAAGGGTTGGCATTTTGTTGGCTGGTATGTAGATGCTGAATTTAAGACAGCAGCAACAGCTGGTGCAGCACTTAGTGAAGATGCAACATTGCATGCAAAATGGGAAGAAGTTAAGGAAGCTGAAGAAGGTACATTCAATATTACGTTTAATATGGGTGGACACGGAACAGCTCCAACAACTATTAATAGTGTAACAGCATTACCAGATCCACTTCCACCTGTTACAGATGTAAAGGGTTGGCATTTCCGTGGTTGGTATGTAGATGCTGAATTTAAGACAGCAGCAACAGCTGGCGCAGAAATTAAAGCAAATACAACATTATTTGCAAAGTGGGAAGAAGCAGGATTCATTGGTGTTGTTACAGCAATTGGATTTAAACCAGTTTCTAAAGGCACAATGAGAGCTTATGTATTAGTTCAAAATACAGATGGCGAAGCAAAATTTGTTTATATCGAAGCTCCAGTTGATGATACACATACTGAAGAAGCAGCTAAAGCAGCAATCAACGCAAAATTTGTTATTGGCAAATCTGTTGAAGTAAAAGGTACAGTAAATGAATACCATGGATTAAATCAATGGGTTGTTGCATGGGATAAATTAGCAACAGACGTTATCTTAGGCGATACAGCAACACTTCCAGCTTATACAGATATTACTGCAAAGGTTGGTAACGAAGATGAATTAAAAGCAATTGAAGGTCTTTTAGTTAAGGTTACTGGTACATTTGATAACGGCAAGCTTGTATTAGAGGGAAATAAATCTATTAATCTTTATCATGAGGCTGGATTCTTAGCAGATAACCCATTTACAGATTTAAAGAGTGGTGGAGTATATACTATCAGCGGATATCTAAATTACTATGATGCAGCTCAAATTTCTCCAATTAGCGCAGATTGTGTTGTTGTGGTTGATGAAAGTGGAGTTGTTACTCTTCCAGAAATTACAATAGATGCAACAATCTCATTTGCTGATGATGCAAAGAGAACAGAGCAAGATAATGATCATCAATTATGGGTTGATAACGGAATCACTGTTTTAGGTGAAAAATCAGCATCTACTACAAATGTTGCAGCATCTAAGGACCCTGCTCGTTTCTATAAAGGATCTGATATAACTGTTTCAGCTGAACAAAATATTACAGCAATTGTAATCACTTTTGGAGCAAGCAATTATATGCCATCAGCAGTATCTATTAATGGCTGCGTGATAGATATTAACTCTACTGCTTTAACATGTACAATTGTATTAAATACTCCTGCAAAATCTTTAAAAATTGAGAATTTAGATAAACAATGGCGTATTGTTAGCATTGGTGTAGATTTCGCAGAATAATTGATAAAAAAGTTTTGAGATAAAGCAATTAAAGCTTTATCTCTTTTCTTTTTGCTAAAATATATGTTATAATTTGAACATAAACTTTAGTGGTTCAATTGAGGTGTTTAATTATGTATGTTGTAAGATTAAATAATGATGGAAAATGGAGTGTTATAAAGGATGGCAATAAGCGCGCAAGCAAAGTGTTTGATTCTAAAGTGGAAGCCATTGCTTATGCTTCTAAAAAAGCAATGGCAGAAGACACTACCTTTCGTGTAGAAGAAAAGCTACCTACTTCAATCAATAAAAAGATTTTTATAGTTATACTTGTTATTTTATTGATTGCATTGATTGTGTTGGGCGTTCTCATTGGATTGGGGAAAATCAAATTACCAACACAAGGAAATGATTTAGATGATGACTTGAAAGAAGATAACGATACAGATGTTGTAATTCAAGAGGGAGAATTATCTATTCATTTCTTAGAATTGGGAAATTATTATGCAGGAGATTCTGTTTATATTAAAGCGGGCGATATTGATATATTAATAGATGCTGGTTCTAGAGCATCTAGTGCAACTACAATTCATAATTATATCAAACAGTACTGTACAGATGGAAAATTAGAATATGTTATTGCTACACATGCTCATGAAGATCATATTTCTGGATTCGTTGGAACAAACTCAAATCCAGGTATATTTGATTTATATGAATGTGATGTTATAATTGATTATGCATTCAAAAATACATCTAGCCAAATCTCTAAAAACTATGAAGCAAAGCGAGATAAAGAAGTTACTCTAGGAGCTAAGCATTATACCGCCAAGGATTGTATGGAGGGAAATAATGGTGCAACCTCTAAATATAAATTAACAGAATCTATCAGTTTTGAAATTTTAGATCAAAGATATTATTATGAATCGTCTTCTGATGAAAATAATTATTCTGTTTGTATGATGTTAAACTATGGAGATAATCATTTCTTATTCACGGGAGATTTGGAAAAAGAAGGAGAAGAGTCCTTGGTGGAAAAGAATAAACTACCTCACTGTAAGGTATTTAAGGGAGGGCATCACGGATCCAAGACTTCTTCAAACGAAGCCTTACTTGCGGCAATCACACCAGAGGTTGTTTGTGTATGTTGTTGTGCAGGATCTAGTGAATATACAGATAATGTGGATAATATGTTTCCAACTCAAGATTTTATCAATCGTGTTGCAAGGTATACTAACCGAGTTTATGTAACAACTCTTGCAAAATATACAATTGCCACCAACAAGGAGGGACATGAATATCCTAAGGTAAATGGTTTTGAATCTATGAATGGAAATATTGTTGTTACATTAAATTCCTCGTTAGAAGTTGTTGTAAATTGTTCAAACAATCAAACTGTTTTGAAAGAAACGGAGTGGTTTAATTCTACGATTGTTTTGGATGGAGAATCAAGAAAAATGAGAACTTGGCCTGAGGGTGGAAAATAAAATGAAGAAGCACTATATTTTAGTGCTTTTTTATTTCTTTTGTGGTATAATAATAAAGGTTTTTAGGAAAGGAAGAATTTTATGGAAACGATTAAGGAATACATTGAAAAATATGACACAATCATTATTCATGGACATATCCGTCCCGATGGAGATTGTATAGGAAGTCAATATGGTTTATATTATTTAATTAAAGATAATTATCCAAATAAGAACGTTTATGTAACGGGGGAAACGAGCGAATATGTTGGTTTTATTGGAAGACCTACATTAGTTGATGAATCTTTATTTAAAGATGCATTATCAATTTGTGTAGATTGTGCAACTCAAGATAGATTATCAGATAAGCGTGTTACTTTAGCTAAAGAATTTATAAAGATAGATCATCACATTCCAGTTGATGATTATGGTACATATCAATATGTTGATATAACTGCTCCAGCTTGTTCACAAATTCTTACAGAATTATATTTACAATATCGGAATGAGTGGACTTTATCAAAGGAAGCAGCTCAAGCATTATATGTAGGAATTTCAACAGATACAGGTAGATTTAAATTTGATTCTGTGAATTCAAGAACATTTATTGCGGCTGCAACTCTTTTAAATGCAGGAGTAGATTTGGGATACATTGATAATCAATTATCTGTAGAAAGCTTAGACACCTTAAAATTAAAGGGATATATTTTATCTACTTTTAAAATTTCAAAAAATGGTTTTGCATATGCAACACTAAAAATGGAAGATGTTGAAAAATATGGTGTTAGCTATGAAGATGCAGCTGCACAGGTTTCAACAATTTCTACAATTGAAGGATGTCCTGTTTGGGCGTTATTTCTAGAATATTCTAAAGAAGAAATCCGTGTTCGTTTGCGTTCTCGTGGTCCTGTCATCAATCTTCTTGCAGAAGAATATCGTGGCGGCGGACATGCTAAGGCAAGTGGTGCAACCTTAATTGATTGGTCTGAATTAGATGGTTTTGTAGAAAAGGCAGACCAAATTGTTAAAACATATAAATTAGCAAGGTAGAGGATATTATGATTCAGTATGTTGGTGTAAATGATCATCAGGTTGATTTGTTCGAGGGTCAATATATTGTTAAAAATGGAATGAGCTACAATTCCTATATTCTTATGGATGAAAAGATTGCAATCTTAGATACTGTAGATATTCATTTTTCAAAAGAATGGTTAGATAATGTAAAAAAAGCTTTAGATGGAAGAAATCCAGATTATTTAGTTGTTTTGCATATGGAGCCAGATCATTCTGCAAGTATTCGGTACTTGCTAGAAGAATTTCCTAATCTAACAATCGTTGGAAATGTAAAGACATTCCAAATGATTCAGCAATTCTTTCCTGGAATGACGATAAAGAATTCACTTACAGTAAAAGAAGGAGATCAACTAAAATTGGGAAACCATGTTCTTCAATTTGTGTTTGCTCCTATGGTACACTGGCCAGAGGTTATGATGGCTTATGATTTAACAACCAAATCTCTTTTTTCAGCTGACGCATTTGGGAAGTTTGGAGCATTAGATGTACAAGAAGATTGGAAGGAAGAGGCTAGAAGATATTATATTGGTATAGTAGGGAAATATGGATTGCCTGTTCAAAATTTATTTAAAAAGGTTGCTGGTCTTGAAATTTCTGCAATTTATCCTCTTCATGGTCCGATTTTAAAGGACAATCTTGGTTACTATTTAAATTTATATAATACGTGGTCAAGCTATCAGCCAGAAGAAGAGGGTGTTTGTATTGCTTATGCTTCAATTTATGGAAATACAAAGCAAGGCGTAGAAGAACTAATCAAAGCTCTAGGAAACACAAAGGTAGAAGTATTTGATTTGGCAAGATGTGATTCGTCACAAGCAATCAGTAAAGCGTTTCAATATTCCAAATTAGTAGTAGCCTCTTTAACCTACAATAATGGAGTTTTCCCCCCTGTAGAAGCATTCTTACATGGGTTGGTTGAAAGAGGATATCAAAATAGAATTGTTGGTGTAATGGAAAACGGATCTTGGGCACCATCAGCAGCAAAATACATCAAACAATATTTTGCAGATTCTAAAAATATAACTTTATTAGATGAAACTGTTACAATCAAATCTAGTTTAGATGAAAACAGTAAAAATCAAATTCATCTTCTTGCAGAAAAGTTAAAAAGTCTTTAATTTTTAAAAAATTTCTTGCATTTCATCTATAAATCAAGTAAAATAGAAAAGGACTCCAAAAAAGAGGACTTTTTTATAGGGCTATAGCCAAGCGGTAAGGCAAGGGACTTTGACTCCCTCACGCACAAGTTCGAAT
>CAMWSQ010000024.1 GCA_947177025.1 uncultured Mollicutes bacterium
ATTTTACAATTATAATATGTCATTAAAATTATAACACAAATGAAATAAAATGACTAGAAATAAATTCCTTTTTCATTTAAAATTATTACTTTATTTTTTATTTTCAAATAAATGGGAAATTGCCAAAAGAAATGCGCCATTTCCAGGAAGATATAAAGGTAAATCTTCTTTAGGATATTGAGGATTATGACCATTTTTTAAATAGGTATTTTTGGATGCTTCCTTCTTTAATAGCTCAATAGCTAATTCCTTTTTTCCTAAACGATTTGCCACCATAGCTAGCATAGGGAAATCCCATCCCCATGTATCCTCAAAACTCCAACAATCTAAAATTTTAAATAATGTGTTTTTTACAATTTCTGGATCTACGATATCACTTTTAAAGAAGGAATACATTCCAATGACCATAGGATGATCATAATTATATTTAGTGTAGGTATCCTTACACCCAATATATGCTTCATAACAACCATCGTTTATTTCTAAAGGAGCATAGTTATTTAATAAATTCTCTATTTTTCCAATGTCATAAGAAATCCCATACTTGTCTACCCATACTTTAAAAATTTGAAATGCATACAAAGTATAGCATTCTTCAAAAATCGGTGTATCACAAGTTTCGGGTATATTTTCATTTGCAGGAATTAGGGGAGAATCTAAATGATATTTTCCATCCTTTAAATAATAAAAGCTTACCATAAAATCAATTAAATCTGTAATCAAAGGTAAAAAATCTTTTATAGGAACAGCCTTTTCATTTTGTTTTAAAATTTCATCTAGCATAATCAGCAAATGAGGCATTTGCCAAATTAATAAGCATCCAATATTAGATGGAGTATCCACTCCTCTTGGGTCAGTCATTTTAGGAAGTCTTGCTCCCAAGTAGCCTTGCTCCTTTGCTCTTCTTCTAGAGGAATCTAGAAAAGCCAAATACCATTTCAAAGATGGAAGAACATATTCATATAATCCCAAACGAATCAGTCCTAAATGATGCCATAAATGCATTTCTAAATGAAACTTTCCATACCATGAATTACAGGTTAATCCTGTTTCTGCAGGAGGAAATATTCCTAATGTATTTACCTTCATCAAATATAAAGATAATACCATTCTTCTATTCAGCTCCTCATCCAAGGTATCTATGCACTTAACTTTATCAAAATAAGTCTGCATAGAATTGTCATCTTCAAAATCATTATGAAAGCTAATCTTTAAAAAGGATTCCTTCTGACAATTAAAACACAAGCCATGTTCTTCCATATTTGTTTGAAAGAATAAATTATAGGATGCGAACGCATTTGTACGTTTTATCTTATTCTTCTCTACAATATAATCCTGTGTTTCTTCAAGCTTTGCTCCAAAACGATTGGAGCTTGGATTTAAAAAATATAATCTCACCTGTAATCCTTTTAGATTGGTGTGAATTTTAATTTGTAAATTTTGATGTTCTTGGGGTATCTTCGTTTCTACAAGAACTTTTTCATTCAAATATGTAAATGATGAATAAATAATCCCTTCATACAAATGTAATGTCTGTGATATATTCGAAATATGCTTACGGTCTAACATCTTTGATTTAAAACAAAAGGAAAGCTTAAATAAATCAAATTTGAACCAGTCATCTCGATAGTTATCGTAGGTCAAAGCCTTTGTATCAGTCATATAAAAAACAGGAGAACCATTTGATCTTTTTGTATATGTTTTAAATGGAAGATTCCCTTCTCCTTTTTGCTTAGCCCAAATATGATTGGTCATTGTAGAAAGTGGAATTTTATGGTAGTCTCCATAAAAGCTTTGAAGCCCAGTCACATCACATGTAAATGCAAAATCTCCATTGCCAACAGTTAAAGGATTTTCAAAATCAAAATTTGATAAACTTATATTATATTTTGAAATAAATTCCTTGTTCATACTCTACACTCTCATTTCCTTTAAACTTATCATAACATAATTATTTCGATTATTCAACAAAGACCAATTAAACAAAAAAAGTAGGCACTAATAAAGAGCCTACATTTATTTTGTTTTGTCTAATCTTCTGTGAATTCATTCACAGAATCTAAAAGCACTTTTTCTTTTTTGAAATTGGAGAAAGTAACATTCTTTAAGGCAACCTTACCTACATAGTTGAAGATTAATCCTTCTCCCTTCATTGGTTCCAAGAAGTCCATCATTGCTGGACGTCCTTCAACAGGATTATCCGTATAACTAAAGCTTACATTTTCAATACAAATAGATTCAATTGGTGCTTCTGGCAATCCGTAGAAGGTTCCAGCTGCAACATTTACATTCTTACAATTAATATCTTTGAAGATAAAGTTTCCTAAATAAGGTGTGCGATCATCCACTGGAAGTTTTTCCTTTGTATGCACATATTCAGAGTGACCATCAGGATCACAGAAATAATACATATTTATAACTAGCGGTGTAAGAACATCATTCATTTGAATGTTTTCAAACTTTATACCATCAATTATAGCATCTTTTCCTCGACCACGTCTTGTCTTTATTCTAAGTCCACGATCAGTTTGATTAAAGAAACATTGTGTAACATTAATGTTTTTGATGCCGCCACTCATTTCACTACCTAAAACAACTGCCCCATGACCGAAGTTCATAGAACAATTTCGAATGTTAAAATTAGAGGATGGTTTCTTATATTTTCTTCCCATATAAATCTTTCCAGATTTAATTGCGATACAATCATCTCCAACACTAAAATAAACACCTATAATATCCACAAAATCGCAAGACTCTGGATCACAGCCATCTGTATTTGGCGAATTTTTAGGACTCACAAGTCTCATATCAATAAATCTTATATTTGTTGAAAAATAAGGGTGTAGATTCCAGGATGGTGTGTTTGTCACCATAACACCTTGGAAGGAAACATTTTTACAATGATTTAAAAATACTCCTCTAGGTCTCCAAGCAATACGTTTTGTACGAACATCAATCCACCAATCTGCATTTTGAGCATTACCATCAATAATGCCTTTTCCAATGATTTTTACATTTTCAATGTTGATTCCCGTGATAATACTTGCAAAACAATCTAATGGATTTCCTTCCCATGAACCAAGATTATATTCATCCTTCTCATCTGAAGTATATGTCATTCCTGGCAAAACAGGATAATGCGTTCTATCCGTGTCCCCAATCAGTCTAGCATTTTCGGCCAATTCAATTGTTATATTACTTCTTAACAAAATAGGTCCAGTATAATATTCTCCTTCTGGAAAATAGACTCTACCATTATCTGGACAAGCATAAATACAAGCTTGGATGAAATTCGTATCAATGGTATGACCATCACCCTTGGCACCAAAGTCTTTAACATTTAAACAAACATATTCTTTATCTGTTTTAAACTGGAGTTCATCCCCATTAATACGAATGCTATATTCATTGTTTGGCTTTAAATCATACAAAGAATATACATTAGTTGTTACATTCTTAGCTACCAAGATACCATTTAAATATATATCATATGGATTTGTTTGATATATATCCTTGTTCACTAATTCTATAGTTACACTAGTAGAACTTTGAAATATAATATTAAACATTCTCTTCAACTCCTTGTGATTCTCGTTTATACTTCACTCTAGCAATAATATCTAAAGTTGCATCCTTAATAAATAAGAATATAAAATCAACTATAATATAATATAGTGCATATGAGAATGGTTCAATACCATAATTTGTCATTCCAAACGGATTCCAAATTAACCCATGCATTCCTAAAAAATAAATGATAAAGTATAGAATTATTGATATTACAAAATTATATACTAAAGCAATAGGAAAGGAAATAAAACCTTTCATATTAATCATATTATAGCGGTAAGCCCTATTCTTTCTATTGTACATCATTCTAACAGTTGGTCGAACTAAATAATTAGTGAAAAGGCCTAAGAACAAACCTATTAATATAACAAGACTAAAGTCCTGGGCAAAAATTTCACCAGCAGTTGATTCCTTGACTGAATCAAGATTCAATCCAATATCAACTCCACCAATTACACTAAAGAAAATGGCAGCCGCAGCTGCCCAATACTTTAGTAAAAGAATAATGATCCAAGAAGGAAATTTGGAGAGCTTGTCCATTATATTTGTCTTTCCTGAGATATCTTCCTTACTATCTTTTTTCATTAAAACTTTACCTTTTTGTAATCTTTATTTCTTTTGAAATATCCTAAAATACATCCTGCAATAGAGCAAATAATTGCTAAAATAACACAGATGATTGACATCACATAGTTGATATCAAATTTCAAAGGGTTTACTAATGTAATCTTTTGAGCATTAACAAAGGACATACCAATACTATATACCCACAAAATACCAAAGACTGTAATTACTAAAGAGCAAACAGAAGATATAATAACTGTTGCCAAGTTTCGTTTAGAACTTAAACTAACACCGTTAAATATGTTAATACAGCCTAACAATACCATGATAAACATATAAAATCCTGATAAGTCTAATTGTCCTTCCAAAACAACAAAGCGTACTTTAGAGTGGAATTCTAGGAAGAAACCTATAAAAAATCCAGGTAAAGCTACTAATATACCAGCTAATTTGCATGGATTATATTTAAATGAATCAAGAAAACCTAACCAAATGTTAAGTAAATATTTTTTAAAAGAGAAAGCCTCTTTCTTTGTTTCATCATGAAGAATAGGTGCCTCAGCAGGTTCAGCTTGAACTTCTTGTTCTACTACTACTTCTTCTTGAACAACTTCTTCTAATTTTTCGTTCATACTAGTCACCTCTACCTAATTCTTATTTCTGTTTCTTTATCAAAGAATAACACCTTATCCTTCTTGAAACATGCCTTTATTTTTGAATCTTTAATTTCGTCTCTACCATCAGCCTTTGCGATAATTCTTTCGCCGCCAAATGTTCCATAAACTAATTTGTAAGATCCTAAGAATTCAAAATATTCAACATCAATATCAAATACTTGACCCTTATTTTCTTTTAAAGATTCTTCATCAATAAATACATAGTCAGGACGAGAAGCCATAACTACTTCTTTGCCCGCATAATCCTTAAGTATTGCCTTAAGTTCTGGTGTTAATTCAATTTCTGCACCAGATACATGTACAAATTTTGTACACTTCTCATCAATAGAACCATTATAGAAATTACAAGGAGGAGTTCCAATAAATCCTGCTACAAATATATTCTCAGGATGTTCAAACATTTCCTTAGGTGTAGCAATCTGTTGAACATAACCATCTTTCATTACTACGATTCTAGTAGCTAATGTTAAAGCTTCAATTTGGTCATGTGTTACATAAATAAATGTTGCTCCTAAACGCTCATGTAATTCTAATAATTCCTTACGCATTGATCCACGTAATTTTGCATCTAGATTTGATAATGGTTCATCTAGTAAGAAAACAACTGGATTACGTACAATTGCACGACCTACAGCTACTCTCTGTCTTTGACCACCAGATAATTGTTTTGGCTTACGATTCAAATATGGAATTAAGCCTAAAACTGTTGCAGCATACATAACCTGCTTATGAATAATAACAGGATCTGTCTTACGAATTGTAAGAGAAAACGCCAAATTTTGATAAACTGTCATATGGGCATATAAAGCATAGTTTTGGAAAACCATTGCGATATCTCTATCCTTAGGAGCTACATCGTTCACACGCTTACCATTAATAATCAAATCACCTGAGCTGATTTCTTCTAGACCAGCAATCATACGTAATGTAGTAGACTTACCACATCCTGAAGGTCCAGCTAATACAATGAAATCACCTTTATTGATTTCCATATTAAAGTCATAAACCGCATGAAATCCATTTGGATATACCTTATTGACATCTTTTAATATAACATCAGAAGCTAATTGATTTTCATCCATATTTTCCATCATCTTATACCCCCTTTGTTGTATCTTGTGTAGCTATATATTTAGCATATTTAACTGACTTATCAATACCAATTATGCCTGCTAAAATGAAGAACGCAGCAGCGGCTCCTAGAAAAACCATTGAAGTAATTCCTCTAAAATATCCACTTTGCCATAAGTAATTATTTCTTAAAAATGAGCCTACAACTGTTGGACCAAGTTTTCCAGTTTCTGTCTTATCACTACTTAAATACTTAGAATAGTCAATTATTAATGTTAATGGTCCCCAGAAAATTCTTGCAACACATACAGCACCAATGCCAATCAATACATAGCTATATTCTTTTGAATAAGCCTTTACCTTTTCTATGGATAAGAATCCAAATAGTAAAATAATAATATTCATTAAAATTTTGATTATAACTGTGAAATCCCATACCAATGAGTTTAGCACAAGAAATGCAGCAAGCATACTGCAAACTATTCCAAGCATACCGAATATATATGATAATGAGTTGGTACGATAACGTAGCATCTCTCCTTCAAGATTATTTACGTCATAGTATACTTTTTCTTCTGTAGTTTCAACAACTCCGTTATTTTCTACTTTATTATTCATTATCTTCAACCATCCTTTCTTGAGCTAATTCATGTTTGGTTGATAAATATCTATATACATTGTAAGCAATTAATAAACCAGAAGCTACAATGAATAAAATTAATATTACACCAAAAATGATTAGTGGAGTAGAATTGATTGCAAATGAAGACTTATCGACAGGTGTGCTCTTAAATTGTTCTACAGCTTTCAAATAAGTTACTTGATTACCTAAAGCACCCCAATTTATTGCATCATAATTCTTAGATAAGGTTCCTAAAGGTAAGAAATTGAACACAAGTGCAACAATAGCCATAATAATGGAAACTGCAGGACATACAACACCAGACACTAAATTTGAAATGTAATATTTCTTTCTTCCAATGTTTGAACAAATTGCCATAATGGCTAACATAACCAAAGAAACTACTCCTACCATCATATACATATTGTTTGCAGTTTGAAGCTCTTGATTAAAGCCAAATAGAATTTGATACATACTATTGAAAGACATATACTCTGATTCAATACAGAATAGAGCCAAATTCTCGTTCTTAGTCATAATGGAAGTTACTGTTCCATCTAATACTTCTTTATTATAGTTAACTGCAACATCACTATAAGGTGTGATATAGAAACAAGCAGCAACTACAAAGAAAAAACCGAAAATGCCAAACATTAAATAAAATAACTTAGCATGTTTTTTTAAAAATCGAGCCATAAATACCCTCCAATCAAGTATTTTCTAGATGGGCATATTAATATACACCCATCTAGAATACTCAAATAATTTTTTTAACTAACTTGTAATCTTAATAAATTTCTAAAGTGGCTTAGATATACTTCCTCAGATTTAGCAAATAATGCTTCTAAATCAGCACGCTTAGTTGAAGCGCCATCCCAACCCTTTAATACTACATCTCTCCATTGAGATTCACCAACACCACGAGACCAGAAATCAGTCAATACTTGAATTGCACTTGCATCTTGTGGATTTGATGACCATTGAGCAGGAACTGCAGCAGCAAATCCAGCTTTTCTGTTAGATGTTGCAGAAACTACAGCACCACTAGCTACAGCTAAAGATACATTGTTTGCACCAACACGTCCTGAAACATGAGTGAATTGTAATTCAACACCATCAGTACGAACATGGCCAATACCTTGAGTAGCACCTAAAGCCATACGGCAATAGTCGTTCCATCCAAGACCAGATTTATTAACTTCAGCAATTACAGCTTTGCTATATGCAGGGAATGTTTGATCACCAACAGTGAATGTTCCATCACGATAAGCTGCTGGACCATAGTCTTGTAATAATGCACCTTCTGTTGAGAAGAAATAATCAGCAAATTTACATGCATTAATATTTTCTTGATCATTTTCATGTGCAGGAATTACTGTACCAGAACCCTTGTTTGCACGAGATGACTCTAAATATCTTGTTAATGCATATTTTGTTTCACCATTATCCCACTTAGATAGAGGAGGTAATACAGGCATTACTTTATTGAACTTAGAATCTGCTGTACCAACTCCGTTTTCATCTACTTTGTTATTAACAGTTTGAGTAGCATTGTAGTCAAACATTAATAATGCTGCACCAGCTTTACCAGTTAAGTATTGAGAATTATATTTTGCCTTGTTACCAGCTTGGAAACCTTCAATGATTAATCCTTCCTCATATAATTGATGAAGTTTTGTTAATGCATCATAAGCTGCAGGATTTACACGTCCATCTTGAAGTTTACCATCTTTGTCATAGTATAAAGCATCTTTTTCAGCCATACCACGAATACCTTGAACACCCCAAATTTGGCTTAACCAAAGTACTGAGTCGATACGAGAGTTAGATCCTTCACGAGGAATGAATCCTTCTACTTTACCTGCAAATTGGAATTTGCCTCTTAAGAATTCAGTATTATTAACTGCTACACGTAATAATGCAATTAAATCATCAGTATTGTAGCAAGCTTTTTCTGATGTGAATACTTCAGAACGCTTTGTATAAATCTTGCTTCCCATATATGCTTCATCAATATAAGTTCTTAATGCATCAGCAAAAGTTTTACCGTTCTTTGTAGTTAACTCATTTTGAGCTTGTACTGGGTTCTTAGCACCTTTAACAGTTAATTCCTTTAATTTACCACCATCTGAATAATTTACTTTATAGTCAGAAGCTGTTGTAATGAATGGGCTGTACTTAGTATCTTTAGCAGCTGTTGTGTCAAAGTTATCAGTGCTTTCCTCATCCAATAATGCTTCAACTAATTCAGTATTCAAAATGAATAAATGTTCTGGTGAATTGATACCATCGAAATAAGGAATCATATACATTTGACCATCTGTATTAGTCATTTCGTTCTTAACTGATGGGTTCTCATCTAAGAATTTACTATAATTAGGCATGTACTTTAGATAATTAACTAAATTTAATAATTTACCATTACTAGCAAAATCATTAGCATTAGCATTATTCATCATTACAATGTCTAATTTGTTGAAATCAGCATAGCTATTCAACATAGTCTTTTGAGTAGCATCATCAGTAGAAGTGTATTGGTCAACGTCCCATGCAGAATCGTGGATAGTACACTTTAAATCCTCTTGTAATTGATTCCAAACTGGCAGTAAGTCTCCTTTGTTATAAGTTTTTCCATCAACAGGGTTAGTATATGTGCTAAACTTAGAAACTAAACCTGTGAATGTTGGACCCATTGTGCCCTTATAATTCATGTAGACATCAATTGTAGCACCTTCTAAATCTGGAGCCACATAGTTGTCTTTTTTGCCGCCACAACTTGCAAGTGATACTGCCAAAAGACCACAAGCTGCAACGCCTAATAAAGTTTTTTTCTTCATTTTTTTCTTTTCTCCTTCTTCTTAAATCTAAAACTTTATTTCTATTCTTTAACTCCACCAACATTAACACCTGCTGCAAAATACTTTTGTATTTTTGGATAGATGATAATGATAGGGATAATAGAACAAACTAATAATGCATATTGCATAGAGTAAGGTGAATAATCCAAAACAACACCCACATCAGCACCAGCCATAATCTGATCAAGTGTTCTTCTAATATACACTTGTAATGGCTGATCCTCAGAACCTAGCAACATTTGTGCCCATAAGTAACCATTCCAACGAGAAATTGCATAGAACATTGCAACAGTTGCAATAGATGCTTTGGACATTGGGATATAAATTCTTGTTAATAATTGGAATTCTGTTGCACCATCGATTGTTGCCGCTTCTTCTATTTCTGTAGAAACAGATGAGAAGTAGTTTCTTAATAGGATAATGTTGAATGCATTAAATCCTAAACCGATAATGTACATATATCTATTATCAACACCTAATGATTTAAAGTTATAATATGTTGGAATTAAACCAGCACTGAACCACATTGTAAATGTTAATAGGAAGTTGAATCCACGACCAAACATTAATCTTGATTTAGACAATGCATATGCACCCGTAATACCAACCAACATAGAAACGATTGTACCATACATTGTATAGAACAAAGTATTACAATAGGATAACCAGAACATAGAATCCGCAAACACTTGTTGATATGCTTTGATTTGGAAGCCAACAGGCCACAAATATACACTACCTTTATCCATAGCTTCAACGCTTGAAACGGAAGCAGAAATTAAATAAATAAATGGATATAAACAAGCAATTGCAAATAAAGTTAATAAAACATAAGCAAGAACTTTAAATATAATTTCTGAAGTATCTAATCTTTTCATTATGTTTTACCTCCTAGAACAATGATGTAGATGAAACTCTTCTACTAATTGCGTTTGCACCTAGCACTAAACACATCGCAATAATTGAATTGAATAAGTCCATAACGATACCAACTTGTTGTGCACCTTCAATTGTTATTGTTGAAGCATCTCCTGCTCTTCCTGACAAACGATATACTAATGTAGAAATAACTTCTGAAGTTTCATATGCTGTACTTTCAGTACCTACCAAAAGAATAATCTTTTCATAACCAACGTTTAGTATTTGTCCTATACGCATAATCAACATAATTGTAAGCGTAGGAGCCATTCCTGGAAGAGTAACATAACGAATTTGTTGCCATTTTGATGCACCATCAATTCTTGCAGCCTCATAACTTGTAGGCGAAATTGCCATAACGGCAGCAAAGTATACAATTGAACCATAACCTGCACCTTCCCAAACACCAGAAATCTGATAAATTGGTCTAAAGAAACGAGGTTGTGCAATTACACCTGAACCTTCAGTAAGCCATCCAATACTTGTTAGCATTTGATTTAAAATACCAGCAGCAGCAATAGCTGTTTTAGATTCACACCACATTCTAATCAATGTTGTAATCGCAACGACTGATACAAAGTGAGGCAAATAGCAACATACTTGTAAAACACTACGATATTTTTCATTCTTTACTTCACTAAATAATAGTGCCAAGAAAATAGGAATTGGGAAACCAAAGAACAAACCATACATACTATTTACGAATGTATTTCTAAATGCTCTCCAGAACCAGCCTGAATATGGACTTTCTGTGTTAAATAATAGTAATCCCCATTTAAAACCAGCCCATTCATTGACTCTGATATTTTCACCAACGCCCCATCTAAAGCCTTCTAATATTCCTGCAATTGGTTTATACTTGAACAAAACCAAGAATATTAGCATTGGTAACAATAATACATAAAGTCTCCAATCCTTAATTAAAGTTAGAAATGTTCTTTTCCATTTCTCTCTTTCGACTTGATCAATAACATTTTGATCGACTATTTTTTGCATATCTTAAAAATCCCCTTTCTTTTTTTCAAGATTATCCTCTTTTTCATCAGGTAAATTCAATTTGAAATCTTCAGCTTCTTCTCTTTCTATTCTTTGATTAATAAGGTTCTTCTTAACATTTACTAAAATCCCTTGTCTACTTAAGATAAATGCACCTACAAATAGTATAACATATCCAAATGCATTCCAAATAATAAATCCAAGGAGTGAAAATGTAAATGCCGTCATAAAATAAACTAGACTCAATGCTAAAAGGGAAACAACACAATCAATAGCACATAAAGCAAATAATGATTGTAAACTTTTGATTGTTTCTCGCTCATCCTTTACCTTTTTAAACCATAGAAGATTGATTGCCATAGACAACAATTGTGCTAGAACTGCAAGATACAGCCTCCAATCATAATTTTGTCTAAAAGTAACCTGCGGATTAATCAAATATCCACTTAAAATAGTAGATAAAGCTAAAAGTGGAGAAAGTAGCAGTCCTTTCCAACCCCAACGAAATGTGGCAACCAACATAATTAATAATGAAATTGCCGTAGCAATCATTTTGGCTACTAGCATCTTGTTAAAAACAAATATGCCTAGAAATTCTACTGCACAGCCTACTACTGTCAAAATAATGAGGTCTATTGCCATATATTTTTTAAAACTCGTACAACATTCCTCCCTTATTCCATGAATAAGCTAGACTTCCACTTCAAATATTTCAATAAATACTTTGAAAAACCATAACTTTTCTAGGGTAAAAATATAATCTTCATTGCGCAAAAAAATAACGCTTTCATGAATTTCATATTATATTTTAACATCTTTATATTTTATAGTCAATAGAAAACGCTTAATTTTTTTTCGTTTTCTATTGACCATATGTAGTTTACACCCAGAATTATTTCAATGTTAAAGTCTTACTCTCTGCATCAAAATTCCAGATATTTTCTAAATCATATTTTAATGTATCTCTAACAAAATATATATCGCTTAGAAGTGATTTTATATTAGAAGCCATACTATCATATTCAGCATTATATTCTGAATAAGTTCCATAACAGCTTAACACTGATGAGTATCCTGTTCCAGAAGATGCTGGATTACGTCCAATAATAGGGCTACAATTCTTTAAGCCAGTTTCAAATTTCGTTTGATTATATGTACATTCAAAATCACTTACACAATTTTCAACATCAATTTGGCTTATGCCATTGTTAAATCCTGCTAAAATACCACCACAATAGTTTCTTGCTACGACATATCCTGAATAAATACAATTTGTTACAGTTAATTTCATGAATTCTTTTCTATCATCAAAACGACCAATGATACCACCAACATAATCATGACCTTCAACATCAGTAACCACATGACAATTGCTTACTTCTATTGTCAACTCAGTTGCAGAACTACTATCCTGAACAAATCCGATAAGACCAGCGATACGATCCCATCCTGAAATCTTGTGCTCTGCATCATTATAAATACCGATTTGTGAGAAATAATTATATCCTGAACCAATTCTTCCTACGATTGCAGCTGAACGGCTACCACCAGTAAACTTATCGTTAGATCCAAGTGCAATGTTAATATTTCTCATCTTGACATTATGAACATAACCACCATTCATTTCACCAATTAAACCTGCATTAGTTACTTCTCCAGATGTTCTTGTTGAAGTGATAGAAATATTTTCAAATTCAACATTCATAATTGTACCATTCTTCATTTTATAGAAGATGCACTGACCTGAAGTGTCATCCAAAGAAATATTGCTAATCTTGTGGTTCTGACCATTTAACAATCCTTCAAATGTTGAAGTAGCTTTTTTATAGGCTACACCTGCAAAATCTAAATCTTGTGTTAATAAATAGATTGTTGAACTATTCGTTGAACCAGAAGATAATTCCATAAAGTCATCTACTGTAGCAACTTCTTTAAATTTAATTTGAGAAGTTACGACCTCAGATCCAGTTGTACCTGCTGTATTTTCAACAAACATATGAACATAATATCCTTTTGTATTTTCATTAGCAAATGTTTCATAAACATCTGTATTTGAAATTTCAATCTTTGTTCCTGTAGTTTTAAGTGTTTCTTTTGTTTCAGTTTCATTATCTGAATTTAATACATATAAATAACCACTTACCCATTCTAATTCAGCAGTAATTGCATAACCATCACGATTTACATTGACTACTGGTTCTCCTTTGAAA
Organism: uncultured Mollicutes bacterium; assembly: GCA_947177025.1. Taxonomy (GTDB): domain Bacteria; phylum Bacillota_I; class Bacilli_A; order Acholeplasmatales; family Anaeroplasmataceae; genus Pelethenecus. The sequence continues at coordinate 13,487 of CAMWSQ010000024.1, forward strand.
TCCATATTTGCTAGAGGACTATCAATATAAATTGTATATTCAAAGGATTTAGAATCAGAAGGATTGCTTGTAGAAGTAGCTGTATAAGTTACTCTATATTCTCCAAATCTAGATGGATAAATATCATCAACTGGATAATAATTATTTCCAACTCTAAACTCAATTTTTGTTTTAAGAGTATATTCATCTTCACTTAATGGTTTTCCAGAATAAGAAGATGCATTTGTTACTACTGGCTTAGGTAAAGTAAATCTATCATAATGATTAATTATTATCTTGTCTTCTACGCCTTCAACAAAGATTTCTCCAATTCCTGGTGCATCTTTAACTACATTCACTTTAAATTCTTTTCTTAATATTGCTTGTCTATATTCAATCTCGGCAGTTAAAGTAATTTCTTTATCTGCTTCTTTAGGTCTATAAACTGTAAGAAGTATTTCTTTTGATAAAGACAAAGATGTAGTTACTTCTTCTCCAACAGAGATTACAGTAGGATCTGAAGATATCCAGTTAATTGTACAACCATTAACCATTGTTGTAGCAAGCATATCTTGGAATACTGCTTCTGGATTACAATTTACTTGTAATGCATCATAAGCAGATAAAACCTTTAATTCTTCTTCACTTAATTCTTCTGTTGGTCTTTGTAAAACATAGTGTTTATATTGATCATAAGCTGTCTTTGTTAAATCAGCACCAATGTTGCTTTCTTTTAATTCACCATCAACTAAACTCAAGAAATCTCCCAATTGAATAGAGCCATCTTCATTTCTTAATGTTTTATGAATCTCACGATTATTTAATCCGTTGATACTAGTTATATCTTTGAAAATGTCATCACTCATACCAGTATAAGCAGTTCCTTTTTTCGTAGGATCATAAGAAGATGCATCAATTACATTTTCAATTCGATTGTATTTGTTACTTCCCATATATACAACGCTGTTTTTCATTGATCCTAAGAATTGATCTGGATGCGTTGTTTTATTATTTACATAAGAAAGGATATTTGCATAATTGTTATAGCTTTCTTCTGATCTAGCCAAATCAAAGTTTGGAGAATCAGAATCTTCTGAAGTTAAGTTAGGCTGTACAACGCCATTTTCATCAATTAATGCACTATTATTAAAGGCTGTACAATTCTTTACAGAAATAACACCTGGGTTAGAGTTATCGCCAATACCTTGAAGTCTATTATTGAAGGTAACACAGTTCTCAAGAAGAACATCTCCCTTCATTGTACTACCACCAAGCTTAAATCCGATACCATCACCATCACGTGTAACAAAGCGCTCAACACCAGCTTCTGTAGTTTTATTTAATAAGAAACCATTTTCAAATGATACACAGTTGTATAAAATAACAGTACCAATGTTTCCTGAATCTTGCTTAGCAAATAAATCCCAGCCATCATCACTATTACGATAAGCAATACAACCATCAAATACATTTCCATATCCAACAGTTAATTTTGCTGCAAATCCATCGGCATTTTCACCATAAGATTCATCATCATAATTGTTATAAGATGTACAGTTCTTAATTAAATTGTTGCAAGGCCAATCATTTTGGCTGACATATCCACCTGCAGCACGACCTAATTGCAAACCTGTATCACGATTTTCATGGAATAAACAATTTTCAACAATATTGAAGCTTCCTCCAATATACATACCATTGTCACCAGCACCTACAACCTCAATGTTGTTGAAATGCCAATAGCTACCATTTAGTGTAATACCACGATTTGTACCTAGAAATGCCATTTGACTAAAATCAAATACTGCTGCTTCTGATGAAGTATTTTCAACTGTAATATAATTATACATATCACCAGATTGAATTTCTTCGATGAAAATTCTTGTTGGCAACTTGTATGTTCCAGGTAAAACCTTTAAAGTATCACCCTTATTTAAATTCTTAAATGCTGTATATGCATCATAAGGGCTTGCCTCTGTACCTTCATTTGTAGAAGCTCCTGTAGGACTTGTATATATTGTCTTTGGTTCTACTACTGGATCTGGCACTGGAGGTTTTTCTTCTTTATTATTACATGCTACTAATGCTAATCCCATTAATAGAATGGATGAAATTAAATATCTTTTTTTCATACCTGCTCCTCCTAATCATTTTCTGCTGGATAAATTGTAATAGTAGCACCATAGATATACATTCCGCTTAAAGTAGAACCTAAATAATATGTTCCAGCTTCTGAAATTTCAAATGTATATTTTTGAACTGCATTTCTAACTTTAACAGCATCTCCTCTTTGAAGTTCATTAAATGCTGAATCATATACAGCAATACATCTTTCGTCTCCCTCATTAATGGAAGCAGAATATACAACTTCTATAGTACCAGCCCCTGGCATAATTACTCCCATATTCTGCAATGCAGAAGCTTTTCCACCAAAGTTTAATCGTTTTGTATAAGTGACACCATCTAATTCTTTAGTGTTTGAATCAACTTTCTTGCAAATATAAGTAATATAGTCTCCATATTTTAATGGAGTTGAGATTTGAGTTGCAACTTCATCTAACTCACTAGCATTAAACTCAATTACAATAGGCTGATTAGCATCAGGGTTTTTACCAACAGTAACAGTTACCTTACATGTTCTTGTTACACCCATTTCTGTATAAGCTACAGTAACAACCTGTTCTCCTGAAATGATTGTACTAACATCACTCACTGAATATTGACCTGCTGGAATAATGTATGTATCACCATTTTTATATGTTGCCTCAACTACCCAATCTGTTGTATTAAATTCTGAACCGAAATCAACTTCGACTGTACCAGATTTAAGCTTCAAACCAGTTAATGGATTTAAATAAGTCACAATAACGAAGTTCTTTACTGTTACTTCTTGTGTTACACCATTATCTGTATAGCTCTCTGTTTTAGAGAAAACTGCAGTATAATTTCCAGCTGTTGTTTTATCTATACCTTCAAAGTTTTTTTCAACATCATCCGCAGACAATGGTGTTGTAGAATCATCAGAATATCTTGCTTCAAATGTTACGTCAGAAACATCAAAGTCGTCTCCTACACTATAAACATATTCCTTATCCTTAGTTTGGCCTTCCTCTGATCCAGGAACTTGTGGAAAGATTATGTTTAATCCAACAAGATGTTTAATATTGTTATCTAATATAGATTTTACTTCAACTGTATAATTTCCTGTTCTTACTCTTCCTTCGTAAGTATAAGAAACAACAATTGAATATTTTCCTAACGAATTAGAGTCAAAGCTATCACTATTAACAACTACTGAACTAGAGACGTCCTCTGTTGTGTTATTAGCAAATTTAGCTTGGACCTTAAGTCCCGTGCTATCAAAAGCCTGACCTAGATAATATTCCAATTTGACACCTGTAGTATCTAATTGAATAGATTCTAGTGCTTTTCTTAGCACTACTTGTGGTTTGTCTTTGTCATCATCTGGTTTATCGTCTGTCTTTGTATTACAAGCTGTTAAAAAACAAACGCCTAAAAGAACAAATGATGCAAAAATCACTTTACTTAACTTCTTCATTTCTTTTCTTCCTTTCTCTATTTTTATTTTCCAAATATAAATAGAACACTTTATAATAGCGTTTTCATAAAGTATAAATATATTTTAACATTTAAACTTTAAC
>CAMWSQ010000025.1 GCA_947177025.1 uncultured Mollicutes bacterium
CTACTAGTAATCCTGCTTATATACCTTATAGCTATTATTATGAAGCGTTGAAAGAAAATATAGGAACTAATGCAGAAAATAGTTTTACTGGGTCTTGCAGCTATGTGTCTGCAGAAATGATTTTATCTTATTATGATAGTACAGCAAATGATACTATAATTGATGAAAAATATGATGTCACTAAAATAAAATATTTCTCTTCAGGACAAAGCATAGACAGTATAGAAAGTTTTCCGAATTCTCCAGGAATTAATGATAATTTCCATAGAACAATGATTGAACTAGGAAGAACTTTAGGTTATACAGATTTTGATAAATTTAATATTGGAAATAAAGAAATTAAAAAATTATTGGAAAAATATCTTAAAGATAAGCAATTAAACTTTTCCTTACATAATGCAGAGTCAAGTACAAATAAAAAAGATTTTTGTAAGAAAGGAATAAATTCAGGGAATCCAGTAGGAATCTTTGTTGAAGGATCCAAAACTATAGATTATAAAAAGCATGCGGTTGTAGGGTATGGCTATGATGACACAGGAATATACGTTCATTTTGGATGGAAAGGACTGGAATATTGCAAAGTAAATATCAATCAATTCACAATATTTGATGCATATTATATTGAATTAAAAGATGAGCATTCCTGTACTAATAATTATTTATGGGGACGAGATGGATGTAAAGGAACATTTTGTCCATGTGGGAAAAAAACATGTGATCATAAATATAAATCATTTGTTAAATTTAATTCCAGTTATCACCAAAATATTTGTGATGGATGTAGCAATTATACGCTAGAGAAGCATAATTACAATGAATCCAATGGCTGGAATATATGCAAAGATTGTGGATTTAAAATAGAATTAAACCATACACATTCTTACACATATACTCCAAGCGCGGATGGAAAACATCACACTTCAACCTGTTTATGCGGAGATATAAAAATAGAAGAATGTTTTGGATTTTCTGAAATGGGTGGAACTGTCTATTGTGCAAAGTGTGGTCAAAAAATAAGTGGAGGGATTAAATTTCCATTCTTAGCTCTCAATTCACTTAAAACTCATAGAATGATTTAAAGTTAAACATTTTGAAAAAAAATAACATGAAGAGCATAAAAATGCTCTTTTCTTTATAGCAATTTTTTAGAATATACTGTATAATCAATAAAGGAAAGGTCGTGAAAGAATGAATGACGTGAAAAATCCTTTTTTAGAACCAAACAAAACAGTTGCTGTATTAGGATATATTTTACTTTACCTTTTTGGAGGTAGCTTTATTTTGTTAGGCTTCGGAATGGTTTATAATTTCGTAACTCATACCAAATTAAATCTATTAGAACTTTCTAAACTTCTTTCTGAAACTGACTTTTCAAAAATAGAAGAAATGTATAGAAATCTCTATGTTTTTTCTAATTCCATTGGAAATTTCATGGTCTATTTATTATCCTTTATTGTGGTTGCATTTTTCATGAGAAATTATTTAAAAGAGGATGCAAAGGGTTTAATATTAGATTACAAAAAACTGGCATGGTTAATTCCTTTATGTGCAGGTGTAGGCTTTGGAATTGCTTATTTAGTGGACTATGGGATTGGAAATGCAATTCATCAGGTCTCTGCTAATCAATCTTCCATAGAAGTACTCATCAAAAATGGCGGAGGAGTTTGGATGTTCTTTGCTGTAGTCATTTTTGCTCCAATCGTAGAAGAATTGATTTATAGGAAGGCCATATTTGAATACTTAAAGAAGTTTCCAATTGCCTTATCCTATGTAGTATCCATTCTTTTATTTACTTTTCCTCATATGATTACCACATTTATGGAAGAAAGCTATACTGTATCAGAGAAATTTTTACTCTGTATACCTTATTTATTAAGTGGGCTATCTTTATGTATTACCTACCATTTATGCAAAAAAAATATTTATGCGTCATGGTTTTTCCATCTCGTAAATAATCTAATATCATTTATTTTAGTCTGTATGTGAGGTGCTTAAAATGTTAAAAAAGGATATATCTCAATATAAAGAAAATATCATAGAAGAATTAAAAGGAAAAAATGCAATTTTAACTGCAGGAGACAAAACGATCGGATTCAATTCTTTAACTGTTTCTTGGGGTGGAATTGGAGTTCTATGGGGTAGAAATGTTGCTTATATCTTCGTAAGAAAATCTAGATATACCTACCAATTCTTAGAAAAAAGTGAATCTGTTACACTTTCTTTTTTAGATGAGGCATATAAGAATGCTGTGCTTTATATTGGCACACACAGTGGAAGAGATGAGAATAAAATGAAGAATGCTGGTCTAACCTATACCTATGATCCAGATTATGATGGAGCCTATGTTGAAGAGGCTAGCTACTGCTTTAAAATGAAGAAGCTATATCAAATTGACCTGCCTATTCCTCAAAATCAAGCAATCCAAAATCAGTATTATACGGAAGATGGACTGCATACAATGTTTGTATGTGAGATAAAACAGTATTTAGAAAGAGAGGATCTTTATGAACTACATTGATTTACATTGTGATACAATTTCTGAGCTTATGCAGGATAAAAATAGACATCTTTTAGATGCTCCCTTACAAATTAATTTAAAGCATCTAAAGGAAGGAAATTGCTTACTTCAATGCTTTGCTATGTTTGTTTATTTAAAAAAGACACCAAAACCCTTCGAATATTGTATTGAGATGATTGATAGATATTATGAGGAATTATATAGATATTCTGATGCAATTGCACCTGTACTCCATTATTCTGATATAGAAAGAAACCAAAAGAACGGGAAAATATCTAGTCTCTTAACAATTGAAGAAGGCGGTGTAGTAGAAGGTAATTTATCATTTTTAAGAACCTTTCATCGCTTAGGTGTAAGAATGATTTGCTTAAACTGGAATTTTATCAATGGTGTTGGACATCCAAACTTTACTCTAACTGAGCATCCAGATTTTAAGACTCCCAATCAAACAGATGGTCTTACCCCTTTTGGCATAGAAATGGTTCAGGAAATGAATCGTTTAGGTATCATTGTAGATGTTTCACATTTATCTGACAAAGGATTCTATGATTGTATTAAATATTCTACCAAGCCAATTGTTGCTAGTCATTCTAATGCAAGAGGTGTTTGTAATCATGTTAGAAACCTGACTGACGATATGATTATCAAGCTTGCGGAAAACGGTGGAGTTATGGGAATGAATTTCTGTGCGGATTTCTTAAACGAAAATAATGAAATTGGGAAAGATACCATTCCATGCGTTTTAGAGCATATGCAGTATATTAAAAAGCTTGTAGGTGTGGATGTGATTGCTTTAGGTAGTGACTTTGATGGTATAGATCCAAATATTTCAATGAGAAATGCTTCCTTTTATCCAAAATTATTTGATGAAATGCGTGCTCAACATTTTACAGAAGAAGAAATTGAAAAGATTGCTTATAAGAATTTTTTAAGAGTTCTAAAAGCCAATTTGTCTTAAAAAGATTAAACTTTTAGAAAAAAACAGCATTTTAGTGTCGAAAAATCAAAAAAAAACCATTTTTTTTTAAAAAAATGTTTGATATTTGTAGAAAAATGTGTATAATATAGATGTATGTAGCTTTCAACACTATATATTATCTCCCAATTTACTCAGGAAGCTACATACATCCATAAACCTAATCCTGGTCATTCGTTTTGAATGACTTTTTTCTTTTTATTCATTCTTTTCTTCTAAGCTAGGAATATTTATAAATGAAATAACATAGGATTTCTATGACTAACGAGGAGGAATTAATATGAATGATGAGGCATTAATTAGCTTATCAAATAGAATGAAGAGTGATTTATTTATTGGATTTGTTGGTTCTTGCAGAAGTGGAAAGTCAACATTAATAAATTCATTTTTTAAATTGTTGATCTTACCAAATGTCGAAGATGAATTTATGAAGCACAAAATCTTAGATGAGCTACCACAAACGGCAGAGGGTAAGCAGATAATGACTGTAGAACCGAAATTTATTCCCTCAACTTCTATAGAATTAAATGTGAATAACACACTTATGAATGTAAGATTTGTAGATTGCGTGGGAGAAATTATTCCATCTGCTGAGGGTTTTGGAAGTGAAGCAGAGCCAAGACTAGTAAAAACGCCATGGTATAACGAAGCAATTCCATTTCAAGAAGCAGCTTCTATTGGAACAGAAAAAGTGATTTTCAATCATTCGAATTTAGGAATCTATGTAACTTCTGATGGATCCTTTAATGAATTTACACGAAGTGAATATCAAATGATTGAAGAAAAGCTCATTCCTAAGATGAAGGAACTTAATAAGCCTTTTGTCATTGTTTTAAATACAAAGGATCCAAATGATGCTAAGGCTCAAGCATTAGCTAAAGATTTAGAATCTAAATACGATGTAAATGTAGTATGCTTATCAGCATTAAACATGACACTAGAGGATGCTAATCTTGTTTTAGCAAAGGCATTAGAGGAATTCCCAATATCTGATTTAGAACTATCCTTACCTGACTATATTGACGCAATTGGAGAAGATATCCCACTGAAAAAGGATATTATGACCACAATTCAAGAAGTTGAAATGAAATATAAGAAGGTAAAAGATGTTGCCAACATCTGCAAGGATTTAAGAGCAACCAACCAATTCTCAGATGTGAAACTAGAGCTTCTTGAGGCTTCTACAGGTAAAGCAAGCATTGTTTTAGATTTAGATGATTCTAAATATAAGCAGATTGTTGATTTACTACTTGGAAAATGCAGTGAGAACAGAAAAGACTTTATCAGCTATCTATATCAATCCAAAAAAGCCAATGAGATGTATGAAGAGGTTAACTCTGCAATTTTAGAGGCAAAACAAACTGGGTATGGTGTTTCAGTACCACGCATAGGAGATATGCATCTTTTACCACCAGAGGTCGTTAAAAAGAATGGCATGTATGGAGTAAAGCTTTCTGCAAAGGCATCCTGCATTCATATGATTGCTGTAGATCTTGAATCTTCCTTCACACCAATCATTGGTTCTGAGGAACAATCTAGAATGCTAATGGAAAGCTTAAATGCCGATGGAAATGAAGATGAGCTATGGAATAAGGAATTCTTTGGTAAAAAGCTTTCTGACATCGTTAATGATTCAATGAAATCCAAAATTCATTCTCTTCCTGACAAATCTAAGGATAAAATCAAGAATGTTCTAGATAAGATCATGAATTCTAACCATAACAACCTTATTGCTATTATTCTATAAGGAAATAGAAGGTCTCTCAGCTGAGAGATTTTTTATTTCAAATTCAATCTAGTATTAAATATTAGATAATGAATTTATAAATATTTCATTTTAAATATTTTTATATAATAAAATAGAGTTTTTATAACTAGATTATTCCCAAAAAATAAAGAAAAGCAGCTAAAATCCTAAAAAATGATCTTTTTTTAGTTTCAAAGCAGAAAAATCATATCTCATACATTTGATTGTTATAATATCAATTTTAAGGCTCGAAATAGGCGTTTTTGGAGGTTTTAATGCAGAATAGCATTCATTATTCATGAAGTGATAAAATCGCCTATAAAGGCAATTTAAAAAGAATTCTTAAAAATGTAATTTAAACATCCTACGTAAAATTACGCATCGAGAATTGAAAGAATGAGGAACTAATGGGCTCAATCTCTGAAAATGCGCATAAAAAACTACATTTTTTCGAGTAAAATAGGAAATAGTAATTATAGAATAAATCTGTATGCACTTTTCCACTAGTTTTTTTTTGAAGAATATGCTATAATCTATACCCCAAACTCAAAAAACTAAATTTCAAAATGTAAATAGTATTTAAAACTAGATTAATCAATTTATATAATTATTTTAAGTTATATCAACAATTTCTTTATTTAATGTATAAAACTAGTTTGAATTCGAAAAGGAGGAATTACATTGAAAATACAAATTCAAGGAAAAACAATTGTAAAGGATAATCCAGTGCGTATATCTGAATTGATTGAAGGAAATCGCTTTGAGTATCAAGCAGCAAAGGTAAATAATCGAATCCGTGAGCTAGATTACATTCTAACAAAGGATAGTACAGTAGAATTATTAGACTTAACTAACACAGATGCTGTAACAATTTACCAATCTACGCTTAGATACTTAGTAATTATGGCGATTCAACGAATTTATCCTAAAGCAAGGGTTATCTTCAATTACAGTATTTCAAGATCCATATTTGCTAGTGTTTCAAATATAAATCATGCATTTATGCAGGCGGACCTTGATAAAATTAAAGAAGAACTAGACAAAATAATTGCTGAAGATCTTCCAATTAAGCGTTCTAGTATCTCTAAAGAAGAAGCAAATCAATATTATAACGAGATTGGGTATAAGGATAAAGCTAAAATTCTATCCTATAGAAAAGAAAGCACAGTCCATGTGTATGAATGTGGAGACTACAAAAACTATATGTTTGGCTATATGCTACCATCTACTGGCTATATAAAGGAGTATAAATTTAGATTATATGCTCCTGGATTCTGCATCCAGTATCCACGTGCAGAAAATAAAGGACTTATTCCACCATTTGTAGATGAAAGAGTATTCCAAAACACTTTACGAGAAGCAAATCGTTGGGGGAATATTACTACAGCATCCTCCATTGCTCAAATGAATGAAATTGTAGAAGAAGGAAAAGCTTTAGAATTCATCAATATTTGTGAAACTAGACACAATAATCAGCTTGCAGCACTTGGTGAAAAGATTTCTAGAGATATAGATACAATTCGCTTAATTGCGGTTGCAGGACCTTCCTCAAGTGGTAAAACCACCTTCACAAATCGTTTAAAGATTGAATTAAAGAGTTTAGGCATTGATCCTTTAATGATTAGTGTTGATGACTTTTATAATCAAGGCCATATGGCTCCTGTAGATGAGTTTGGAAAGCCAGATTTTGAGCATATCGATGCACTCGATCGTAAATTATTTGATGATGTCATCTATAAATTAATCAATGGAGAAGAGGTTGCATTACCAAAATATAGCTTTGTAACCCAAGGAAGAACCTTTGGAGAGCCTGTAAAGCTTGGAAAGCATCAGCCAATTATGATAGAAGGAATCCACGCATTAAACGATGAATTAACCCCATCTATCCCTCAGGAATTGAAATTTAAGGTGTATATAGCTCCACAAGCTCAGCTTCATATCGATGATCATAATCCTATATCCTTATCAGATATTCGTTTAATTCGAAGAATGGTACGTGACTATGAAACAAGAAATTCAAGCTGTGAGCAGACTTTAGAAATGTGGCCTAGTGTAAGAAGAGGAGAATTCAAATGGATTTACCCTCATCAATCTAATGCTGACTTTGTATTTAATTCAGAACTTTCCTATGAACTCTGTGTTCTAAAGAAGCATGCTTTACCACTTTTAGAGGCTGTAGATACTGAAAGTCCATATTTCATTCAAGCAAATCGATTGGTTAAATTTTTGAAGTATTTTGAGGATATTTCAGATAAATGGATTCCATGCAATTCTATCATTAGAGAATTCATTGGAGGTTCCATTTTCTATACCAAGGATAAGAGCTAATTAAAGGGGCAAATAAAGCCCCTTTTTCTCTTTTAAAAACGACTTGTTTTACGGGTCGTTTTTTGTTATAATCAAGTATGTAAAAACAAAAAGAGGAGGGTGATAAAATGTATTGCCTTGAAAATATGCAAAGAATCACATATCCAAGTGATTTAGTAATGGATTTAACCAAGCTTTATCGCTATAAAGGAAAGGATTTCTACTATGAAGATATCTTTAAATCGGATATGCAAACTATCATTAAGGATACAATTGAAAGAGATACTTTCTTTGCTGCTAAAGTCCTAAATCTTCAGATTACAGAGAATCGTTTGAGGCTAATTATTCAAAAGAATAGCACCCCAAAAACAAATGATGAACGAATCCTTTTTAACCTCAAAGAAGTCTTTAAAATAATCCAGGAAAGAGGAAATGATTTAGAGTTAACCTCTAATGAATTTATAGCCCTCGCAAAGCGCATTTTTGGCACTGTAAAAGAGGTTGGTTATGCCACAAAAACAGTAGAAGTTCAAGTGAATCTTTTGAGAGAAAAAAGAAAGGTTTCTTTAAGGAATACTTTTGATGATTTAATCAAGCTTTATAAGAAAGAAATGAATAGTGGTCAAGTAGAAGGTACACAGCTTGCAACAAACCTATTTGTTGACATATCCAATGTCAAAATCTACAATGACGAAAATGAATTCATGTGCTTACTCATCTATTATTGTTTGCTGTTCAGAGAAAGATTTAATGTATTTAAATATGTTAGTTTCTTTGAACTCTATTTAGAAAACGAGAAAGAATTCAAAAGTGCACTAGTATCAGCTAGCTTCAATTGGGAAACAGGATTTGCTCAAACAGCAATTCTAAATCGTCTAACAATCCAACTCCTATTAAATGGATATAATCAAATTGAAACAAAGCGTTCCGCTTATAGCTTTGATAAGAGCATTCGAAAAATTGACAGTGTCGAAAGCTCTATTCTCAAGATGGGAGAAATTTTCACTAAGGAAGAAATCAGAGCTAAAAATCCTTATCTCTCTGATTCCACAATCAATCGAGCTTTAGATAATTTGAAAAAAGAAAATAAAATTCGTCCAAACGGTACAGGTCGATCAGCAACTTGGATTAGAATGGTAAACGATGAACCATTCGACCCAAGGAACAAACAAGTAAGCTTATTTGATTTACTGTTCATGGATGAGAACAAAGATTAGGAAGAGCAATCTTCCTTTTTATTTTTGGCAGGGCGCGTTCAAGATTGCAACTTAATAGCAAAACGAAACGGGGTAAAATTTGCAGAAGAAGAGGAAGAAGAAGTCGAAAAGAGAAACAGAGAGAAAAGTATATAAAATCCTTAAATTAGCGATTATTAGACAACAAAGTGAATAATCACCCATAAAATGATTTGTCGATTGCTATTTCTTTTTATCAACATTTGTTAAACTACATCAAAGGAGAAAATATGAATACGTTTATAGAAATAAAACCTTTAAAATTCACCCAAAAAACACTATCAAATCACTCTATGAATATATTTTTCAACTCAAAAGAACAGCTTTTCAAAAATGCAAATTACTTCCTATAATATATATTATGTTAACCATTAAAATACATTGATTTTATGCGGAATTTTGATTGTACGTGAATAAGTGTAATTTCTGTGGATTACTGCTTTTTTAGGGTTAACGACATTATCTATCAAATTCACAGGTGAAATTTTACGTTCTTATTTTTTTAATTTTTAGAAATCAATTTGTCGGTTCATCTGAATGCAAAATTTGAACTTGTAGAATTTTGCATAATGAGACTTACATAACTCTACAAAATTTTAAGTCATCATATAACCATCACGCCCAAAACACCTTTGTCATTTCAGTTTGCTGGTGCATGATCCTCATTTTTTCTACATTTATTATATCTTTAAATGTTACATAATTTATGTATATTTATTTTTTATTTTTAATCTAATTTATTTGATTGCATTTTGAATTTATTTCAATTATATTTGCTAGTTTACAAGACTAGATATGTTTTGAAATATATTTTTTGGTAAAAAAAAGACAGTCTATTTAAGACTATCTTAATGAATGAATTTATAGAGCTTCACGATAAATTTTCAAGGCCATAGCCTCGTCGATTTCTATCACATCATGTAGAATTCTTTTATGATTGAATGTTACATTGATGGCTAATTTTTTTATATCCTCTTCTCCGATATTCAATTCTTTTAAAGTGACAGGCATTCCAATTTCTTTAAAGAATGTTTTCAATTTTTCAATTCCATTTAGGATATCGTCTTCTGGCGAATCGGTTTTCGGAATATCCAATACTTCATAACTCAATCGCTTAAATTGTTCCATTGCATGTGGATAGGCGAACTTTGCCCATGCTGGCCATAATACTGCAAGTCCTGCTCCATGAGCTACATAATCAAACATTCCACTAACCTCATGTTCCAATTGATGTACTGACATTACAAATTGTCTGCCACAGGAGGTCAATCCATTATGGGACAAACTGTTTGCCCATAGCAATGTTGCTCTTGCCTCATAATCTGTAGGATTCTTCATTACAGTTTGACCTGCATGATACACTGATTTTAACAATCCAATTGCTATAGAATCTGTAGGTTCTATGGATTCCTCATTAGAGATAAATCGTTCTAAAGTATGCATCATAATATCTACAATTCCACAAGCAGTTTGATATGGTGAAACTGTATAGGTTAATTCTGGATTAAGTATCGCAAATCGAGGTCGATTTAAAGGGGAATTAAACCCTCTTTTTTCTTTAGTCTGATCGTTAGTAATTACACAAGAATCTGACATGTCTGAACCACTTGCTGCAAGGGTTAAAATGACACCTAAAGGAATGGACTTTGTAGGTTCTTTTTCGTGGGTAGAAAAAAGCCAAGGAGAGTGATCTACTAGCGCTCCAACAGCAATCGATTTTGCAGAATCGATGACTGACCCACCGCCGATAGCTAATATAAAATCTACTTGCTCTGATTGTACAAGTCGGATTCCTTCTTCGACTAGAGAAAGCTTTGGATTTGCCTCTACTCCACCAAGCTTTACAAATTCTAAATCGGACGCTTTTAATATCTCTATTATACGATTTAATAAGCCACTTTTAATGACTGAATTCTTGCCATAATGAATTAGAATTTTATGCCCACCAAATTCCTTTAAAATTTCTCCAACTTTCTTCTCTTCATTTGCTCCAAAATACACTTTAGTATTTGCGTTATAAATAAAGTTTTTCATCAGTTTAAATCCTTTAAAAAGCTTGTGCCAATAGACTGTTTTTTTACACCAAAATTCTCAGCAATTGTGGCACCCAAATCAGCAAAGGTTGTACGAGTTCCCAAATCCTTAGAATTCTTTTTATTGCTGTAAACAAAGATTGGAACATATTCTCTAGTATGGTCTGTTCCTGTCCAGGTTGGATCATTTCCATGGTCTGCTGTAATCATCAATAAATCATCATCTTTCATTAAAGGAAGGAATGTACTTAAATCCCTATCAAACTCCTCTAAGCATTCCTTATAACCCCTTGGATCTCTACGATGTCCATATAGTGCATCAAAGTCTACAAGATTTACAAAGCATAATCCAGTAAAGTCTTTAGCAGCTGTTTCATTTAGAATTTCCATTCCATTGTGGTTAGAAACTGATTTATAGGCTTCTGTGATTCCACAGGTATTGAATATATCATTTATCTTTCCAATGGAAATAACGTCAAATTTGGCCTGTTTTAAGGCATCTAGTGTTGTTTCATGAGCAGGGGATAATGCATAATCATGACGATTTGGAGTTCGTTTAAATGTATCTTTTGTCTCTCCAAGGAAAGGACGGGCAATAATACGTCCCACCTTATACTTTTCATCAAGACAGATTTCTCTTGCAATCTTGCAGCAACGATATAGCTCTTCAAGTCCAAAATGAGTTTCATGACAAGCAATTTGAAGTACACTATCTGCAGATGTATAGACAATCATTGCCCCTGTTTTGATATGTTCTTCTCCAAGTTCCTTTAAAATTTCAGTACCACTTGCTGCCTTATTCCCAATAATCTTGTGTCCTGTTTTATCTTCTAAAAGCTCAATTAATTCCTTTGGAAAGCCTGTATCTGTAAAGGTCTTGAATGGCTGTGTAGTATGAATTCCTACCATTTCAAAGTGACCAGTCATAGTATCCTTACCAGTAGATAGCTCATCTGCCTTTCCATAATACGCAATCGGATGAGCATTTGGCTGAACTCCTTGAATTGAAGTTAGATTCCCATATCCAAAGGATTCTAATACAGGCAAATGAATGCCATTTGTAGCCTCTGCAATATGAGAAATGGTATTTGCTCCTTCATCTCCATATAAATGGCTTAAAGGGGCTGTTCCACAGCCTACAGAGTCCATAACAACTAAAAATATTCTTTTATACATCTTTAATCTCCTTCTTTCTTATTTTTTAATGCTAGAGGATGTGTATGCTCATACATATCCTTTAGTCGCATTCTATCAATATGTGTATAGATTTGAGTGGTAGAAATATCCTCGTGACCTAATAATTCCTGAACAATTCTCAAATCTGTTCCACCTTCTAAAAGGTGTGTTGCAAAACTATGCCTAATGGTATGAGGTGAAATTTCCTTCATAATTCCATTATCTGCAGCTAATTTCACAATATACTTATAAAGGGCTTGTCTGGAAATAGGATTACCTTGATAATTATAAAACAATGTATTTCCATGCTTTTTTGATAAAAATGGACGTCCCTTTTCTATATAATTTCTCAATGCCAATACAGCCATATCTCCCAAAGGAACTCTTCGTTCTTTGTTTCCTTTCCCAATCACAGTAATATATTTTTCCATTAAATGAATATCATAGAGAGTCAAGTTAGTTAGTTCACTAATACGTAATCCTGAAGCATAAAGAGTTTCCATCATTGCCTTATTTCTTAATCCCAAAGGTGTATCCGTTTCTATAGAATCAATCATTGTAGCAATTTCTTCCTTACTTAAAACTACTGGCAAAGGCTTAGAAGGCTTTGGTAAATCAATGAATTTTGCTGGATCTGCATCAGAAATCTTTTCTGAAAATAAGAATTTATGAAATTCCTTAATCGCAATAATTTTTCTAGAAATCGTCTGTTTTGAGAAATCAGCACGCTTTAAAGAAGCAATATATCGATTAATTTGATCCTCTGTAACGTTGACTATATCCGAGATTCCCTGATATTCTACTAAGAATTTTCCATACAATTCCAAGTCAGATAAATATGCAGCAATTGTGTTTTTGCTTAAACGCTTATCTGTCTGTAGATGATATCTAAAGTCTGAGAACTCATAGAATGTTATTTTATTGTCTTTTTCCTTCAATTTCATCACCCCACAAATTTCTCAAAGATAGTATTTGCAACCCAAATTTTATCCTCTTTTATTCGAATGAAGCCGTTTATTTCCTCAATAAGTCCCATTTTATATAGTTTATCTAGGTCAAAATCCATTTTTGGATATGTTTTAAATCGTTTATAATATGCACTGATAGAAATACCCCTTAGCATACGAAGTCCCAATAGCATATACTCTTTCTTCGCGTCTTCTTCAGTTAAAAAGATTTCTTCTAAGAGATGTTTCTCATAATATTCAGGTAAAGAAACAGCATTTTTATAACGTTTTGGATGAAGATACCCTGCAGCACTTGCACCTATTCCTACATACTCTTCACATTCCCAATACCCAATATTATGAATCGATTCATATCCTTTTTTCGCATAATTACTGATTTCATAGTGAATAAACTGCCTCATTTTGAGTTTTTGAGTCAAATAATCTGCCATATCTGCAATTAAATCATCGTCAGGAAGTTGAATTTGATGATGTTTCAATTGATATTCTAATACTGTTTTCTCTTCTAGAATTAAACTGTAATAGGATATATGAGGCACTTTTAGGGAAAGTGCTCTTCTTATATCTTTTTTTAGGATATGCATATCTTGACCAGGCAATCCATACATCATATCTATATTTATATTCTCTATTCCATACTTTCTCAAAGCTCGAATCGTACTTTTCACAATATCAAAGCTATGAAGTCGGTTAATGGTTTTTAAAAGAGTACTATCAAAGGTTTGGACACCAATACTCACTCGATTGATATTATATTTGGAAAAAAGCTTTGCCTGTTCTTCGGTGAAAAGCTCACTATTAATTTCAATCGTATTTTCTAAAGCATTGCTTAAATATGGTCTTAAAGCAATCAATAGTCTTTCTAATTGAGTAATAGACAAGCTATTTGGTGTTCCTCCACCGATATAAACACTTCGAATATCCTTTAATTGCCCTTGTTCCTCATAAAGCTTCAATTCCTTGAGTAAATAAGATAAATACTTCTCCTTCTTGGATTCCTTAGCAATCTGTTTGGGAAAATCACAATATGTGCAAATGCTTTTACAAAAGGGAATGTGAACATATAATCCCTTCACGAAAGCATTCCTCCAAACAATTTCTTTGCATTCTTATATAAAATGTGTTCCTTTTCCTCTTGTGTAAAAATCTGACTTTCTTCTATGTAGGAATAGGCTTCCTTGTAGCTACAATAATTCATAGCTGCTGGAAAATCACTCCCCCATAGAATCTTATCCTTTCCCATAACATCTATAGCTGTTCGAATGTAGCTTTGAGCTTCAGTAAAAGGATAAGGCTGTTTTGTATTATTTGGAAGACTGGCAATGTCAAAATAAACATTTTGTAAATTTAGCATTTGTAAATTATACTCTAAAATATCCATTTGATTATGTTGAGGAGCAGTCAGGTGACATATAATGAACGTTATATCTGGATATTGCTTGATTGCATCTCTTAATGCATCAACTTGATAACAATTGTTTCCAGGTCTTCCTATATCGATAAAGCATATTAAATGGTATTGTCTTGCGGTCTGATAAACCTCATGCATCACTTCTCCATTTAAATCTACTGTTGGATGATTCGCCATCAATCCTGAACCATTAGATACCTCCATTTTAAGAACTTTTATCTGTAAGTCCTCAAATAAATGATTGATGATAAGCTGTTTATTTCTAAAAAAAGGATCATAGGTAGCAGCTGGAACTAATGAGCTAGGGTACTTCTTAGCTGCTTCATACGTGTAAATATTCTGAAAACCAGCATAATTTCCCTGTAAACATACCGAAAATTCAACATCATTTTCCTTTAAAACAGATAATAAGACCTCAGGTGTCAATTCTCTATCACCATATTTGGATGGAATTAGCTGAATGACTTTACCACTTGCATAGACTGCCTTTCCACCACCAATGGGAGCTAATTCTCCTTCGGAACCAATTCCACATATATTTCCTATTAAATGTGTATGTACATCGATTTTTTTCATAGACATCACCATTTCTATTATATCATACTTCTAGGCGCTAATCCTATGTTTTTTTGCATTAATCTTTCTTTTTGCTTTACTTTTAGGTCTTTTTTGTCTATAATTGTATTTAGAAAAATTTAATGGAGGAAAATATGAAAAAACTTATACAAGAATTTAAAGCGTTCATTATGCGTGGTAATGTTCTTGATATGGCAGTCGGCGTTATTATTGGTGGTGCATTCAATACTATCGTAACAACATTAAATAAAAATATTTTAATGCCACTTGTCAATTGGGCATTATCTCATATTCCAGGAATGTCATCTGGTTTATACACAATTCTACCAAATTCAAAATTAGCAGATGCAAATGCAACAGATGCTATCATCGGTCCTAATGGCCTTAGCTATAGCGTTTTAAACTATATCGACTGGAGTGCATTTATTGAATCAATTCTAAACTTCTTCTTCATTGCTTTAACATTATTTATCATCTTAAAGGTAGTTTCTACGTTAAGTGCAAAGCGTAAAGCATTAGAAGAAAAATTCAGAGCTGAAAAGGAAGCTGAAGAAAAAGCTGCAGAGGTTGTGGAGGAAGCTCCTGCTGTAGAGGTAGTTGAGGAAGTTCCTGCAGAACCTGAAAAGGATCCAGTTGTACTTCTTCTTGAAGAAATCCGCGATAGTCTAAAAGAAAAGCCTGCTGCAAAAAAAGCGCCAGCTAAAAAAGCAACAAAAGCTAAGAAGGAAACAGAATAAAATATTCTATTTAGAGGGTATAAAACCCTCTTTTCTTTTTCTAAAACCAAGGATTTGCTATATTGATTCATATAAAAAAGGCTCATTATCACAAAATGAGCCTCTATTTTATTTATTGTTCTTTTCTTTTTTGATCACTAATATAGCTAAAGATAAGGAAGGCAATCATAATCAATCCCAAAATACCAGCATATAAGTATTCTTGATTTTCTAAATAGGGTTTTCCTTTAGAAATTGCTTTAAAGAAAACACCTAATGGATAAAATGCAATAAGTACAGAAATTATACCAAAAGCCCCATAATAAGCAAGTTTTGTAGATAAATTCTTATGATATGCATAGATAGTATATATGCCATATACCAGTAAAGCTATGCCACAAATGAATAAAATTACAAAATCCATATCAAAGCTGATATCTGTTCCATATCCGTCATCATAGCTTCCAAAGCTTAAAGCAAACATCACTATAGCTATAATCATAATGCTTAGCCCCATAAAAGCAACAAGTCCTCTTTTGATCCATTCACTATTCTTCATGAGTTTCTTCATTTTTTGCATCCTCCTGTTCTTCTATTGCTTCTACTTTCTTGTCTGACGGATTTAAGAACTGTGGATAGAAACGGACAAGAATTACCATAATTGCAGTACAGATAATCAAATTAGGAATACAATAGGCTCCATTATATAGGAAGGAATATCCCCAAGAAACATTTGGAACATTCATAAAGGAATAGGAACCATCTCCTAACCAAAATACTCCACCAGCTACAACATGGCAAGCATATTTTAATAATCCCCCTACTACACAGCCTACAATCACCCATAGAATTTTTGTACTGGTTTTACTTCCCTTTGCATAAAATCCTGCAAAACACCCAGCTAGACCAACAACAGTATAAGCCAGAATATAATCTAGCATTATCTGTAAAAATGGTCCCATCGTATGTAAGAATGGATTTTCAAAGGATGCAGCATTAATCACATAGATTCCACCAAGCATTTGAACCAAGCTCACAATCCCTCCACATAGAATTCCTGGTAAAAGCCCTCTACGATAGCTAATCAAGAAAATCGGTAGCATCGCAAATCCTATAGAACCTCCACTTACAAATACACCTCTCCAAATTCCAGCTTGAAGAGCGTCGAGCGCAAATGCCAAGGCAGCAAAAATAGCCACTTCTGCAAGCACTCTTGTTGAAAACTTTTGTTTTTTCATTTTTTTCTCCTTCTTTTCTAATAAAAAAATGTCCGCTAGGACATGCATAAAAAAGAATATTCATGAGATATAAAAGATACTCATATTATTCCCTACGCTAGCATTACCTAGATCAGGTTAAGGGTAGATCCTT
>CAMWSQ010000026.1 GCA_947177025.1 uncultured Mollicutes bacterium
CTGCATACATATATGCTTCTTCTGGCATAGTTTGATGGAATACTGTATCAAATACAACAACCTGTGGTACTTGTGGTAAAGCCTTTTGGAAAGCCTTAATACCAATGATGTGAGCTGGATTATGAAGTGGTGCTAAGTCTGCAAGTTCTGCAATCTTATCAATAACTACAGAGTCAACCAAACAAGAGTCTTTAAAATATTCTCCACCTTGTACAACTCTGTGTCCAACACCAGAGATTTCATTTAAATCCTTTACAATACCTTTAGCTAATAAAGTATGTAATAATAACTCTACACCTTCAGCATGTGTAGGTAAAACAGGATGTGTTTCTTCTTTCTTTCCATCATACTTTAGAGTAAAGATTCCTTCCTCTAAGCCTATACGCTCCATTACACCTGATGCGATTACTTTTTCTGCTGGCATTTCTAATAATTGAAATTTGATAGATGAGCTACCAGCATTTACTGCCATAATTTTTGCCATTATTTGTTCTCCTCACTTCTATTATTTTTATTTTTTTCAAACCACGCTTCAATTTCTAGTAAGGATTGATTAAATGCCTTAACATCTGTGAAGCTTG
This sequence comes from uncultured Mollicutes bacterium, assembly GCA_947177025.1. Lineage (GTDB taxonomy): Bacteria > Bacillota_I > Bacilli_A > Acholeplasmatales > Anaeroplasmataceae > Pelethenecus. Next base: position 582 of record CAMWSQ010000026.1, read on the forward strand.
GTAGTTTGACCATAAAACAGTTCTTCTTGTCCAAAATACATTTTTGAATAACAAGAATAATTTTAGGCTTGGCTACAAACATACTATCTGGTAATTCTACCAAACCTATAATGGAACAATCCTTCAATACTTGTTTTTTAAACTCCTGATTTTTATCATAATTAAAGAAATCAGAATTTAATATTGCAATCAATGACCCATTCGGTTTTAACATATCACAATAATGGAGGATTGCTTGGTATGGGAAATAGGGTTGTCCTTCCTCAAAAACTGCAGTAGGCATATCTAATGTAATACAATCCATATTCTGCATCTTCAGAGTTAAAGAATCCTGTAAAAATAGTTCCACATCAATCGATAATAAATCTGAAACCATCTTTGTAATTTTAACCATCCACTCATTTACATCACACGCAAATGCTTTACATTGCTTGTCCAAATGATTTAAGATGGTATGCAATAAATTTCCCGTTCCACAAAGTGGATCTAAAATGGTTAATTCCTTTGCAGGATGAAGCTTTGTAATTAAATATGCAATAAAAATACCTAATGTATCTGGAGTAGTGTTCCCATTTGCTATACGCATTTCTTTAAATCCCTTTAAAAGAATTGCCTGCATAGCCTTACGAACATCTTCCACTGTGAAATCAATATCCACGAGCTTATCATAAATCTCATTCAGCTTCTTTGTTGTTTCTTCATCACAATCACATACAACCTCAGAGGCCAAAATGTTATTTACTGTCATTTCAATCAATTCAAAATAAGACTTATGAAAAGCCTCATACAAAACATTATTGGATTCATCAACACAATCATAGAATAGTTCTAGATGTTCTGTTTTTATATCTTGCATAGAATTCACCATTTATAATTATAACAAATTTACAAAATCTTGTAAACTTTATTCCTCATTTATTTTTACCTTAGGCAAATTTAATTTAAAATGGAAGGCTAAATACCGAATACCAACCACTAAAAGAATAGCTAAAGTTGCTGCCAAGGAATAAAGTGTTGTATTTAATATAATCAAATAATAGACTAAAGCGCCAAATATTGCAGCAACACAATAAATATGTTTCCTAAAAATGGCTGGAATATGCGCGGACATTATATCTCTTAACATACCTCCACCTACTGCAGTCAATACACTACAGAATACAATCATAAAATGATTGGAAACGAATTCCTTAGCTACAGATGCTCCAACTACAACAAACACACCAAGACCTAAACTATCAATAATCGTATAAACAATTTGATAGGCTCTACTTTCAATGACCTTCATATTCTTTAAAAAATACATGACCACAAAAACAATGATAGTTGTAATAGCAGCTACAATTACATATCCTGGATTTTCAAAGAGCAAAGGCATTCTCCCAATAATTATATCTCGTAGTAAACCACCGCCTACTGCTGTTGTACATCCTAGAATCATAACTCCTAAAATATCCATCCGATTTTCAATTGCAATCAAAGCTCCTGATATTGCAAAGGCAATCGTTCCAATATATTCTAAAATAGTTAACATCAAATTAAAATCCATAAACCTACTCTCCTAAACAGGTAATAATATCTAATGCAGAATCAACAATACAATTGGTATGTTGTAATAGCTGATTCTTCGTTCTAAAACCATAAGAAACAAAAACTCCCTCTATACTTGCATTCTTACAAGTCAGTATATCTACTTCACTATCGCCAATATAAAGAACATCCTTTTCAGTATATCCATATCTTTTAATTATAGATAACAAGAATTCTGGATTTGGTTTTCTAGTTCTTCCTTCTATTTCTCCAAATACAAAATCCATTGTATTTGGAAAATGCGCTTCAATTAAAGGAAGTGCAATTTCTTCTATTTTATTTGTCAACACTCCTATTCGAATTCCTTTATCCTTACAAAATTGAAAGACTTCTTGAATTCCCTCATATGGTTTTGTGAAATCATTGAAATGATACCAATAATACTCTTTAAAAAATTCTACTATAGAGTCAATTTGTTCACTATAATTCGATGCCTGTAGCAACAAGTTTCTTATGCCATTCCCAATATAGCTTTGAGTTTGTTCTAAAGTGATTTCTGGAAGATGAAATTCCTGCAAAGCAGCATTCGATGCTGCACACAAATCTCCTAAGGTATTTAATATCGTTCCATCTAAATCAAAAATAACTAGCTTATATTTCATGATGCATCACCTTCTCATAAAACATCATATAAAATTCTTCCGCTAAGCTTCCCTTAGCTATTTTTTCTTTTCCTTCTTCTATACTAAACCAAGCATAATCATCTATCTCATAATTGGAGTGAACATCCATATCCTCTACAACAGCAATGAAATTAATCATAAGTGTATTTGATTTTTCAAAATACTCCGTTTTTTGAAAAATCAGTTTACATACCGATAACCCAACCTCTTCTTTAATTTCTCTTTTCGCTGCAGCTTCGGCACTCTCTTTTTGATTTACATATCCTGCAACTAAAATATATCGTTTTTTCCCATATTGCTCAATAAGTAAAGTCTTATCCATCGTCTGATTGGTTATTACCATACTGACAGCTGTATTAAACATTTTAAAACGAAATTCTTTACAAGTTGGACAAAAAGGAATCATTCCTTCATGCTCTAACTCCTTTATGACTAATTTCGTACCACACTTATGACAATATTCCATCTTTTTCACCTTCATTTGCAGTATCTTTTTTATACCACAAAATAGGTAAAAAAACAATGTAAATTGCTATTTAAAAAAATAAAAAAATAACTATTTTTCAATAATTATTTTCTCGCCAATGATACAAAGCTTATCTTCATTCAATTTTAAGAGCTCTAGAGGAGACAATTGGTATTTAGATAAAATATCTTCTATAGTTTCTCCTGGACGTACAATATGAACCTTCTCTGTTCTAAATGGAATTGTTTGATTAGGGACAATTTTTAGATTAGATAAGTCGTTTAAGTTTAAATTGTATTTGTTGATTAAACTTTGCACACTATCATTTGTTTTTGTTACATAATTAGTTTTCTTTGGAATAAATAGAATTTGATTTGGATAAATCATATTAGATACCAAGTGATTGGTATTTTTTAAATCCTCAACACTTACTCCATATTTTTTAGCAATCATATATAATGAATCGTTTTGCTTCACAATATATTGATCATACGTATTATTATAATTTGGATTATAATAGTTCACTTTCATTTCACCCATAATCATAATATGAAAGAAAAAGGCCTGCGTTTAGGCCTTTACCCATTTTATAGGTTCTATGTTATGTTCTATTAAAAATTGATTGGTTTTAGAAAACGGTCTAGACCCAAAAAATCCTCGATATGCTGATAATGGAGATGGATGGGCAGACTTTAATATTAGATGCTTAGGATTATTTAAAAAGCATTGTTTTGATTGTGCTGCAGAACCCCAAAGGATAAAAACAATTGGTTGATCTAGGGTATTTAACTTTTGGATTGCGTGGTCCGTAAGAATTTCCCATCCTAATCCTCTATGAGAAAATGCTTGTCCTTCTCTTACTGTTAACAAGGTATTTAAAAGTAATACACCTTGTTCAGCTAAATAATCTAGATTACCATCTTGGTTTACATTTACACCCAAATCTGTACTCATTTCTTTATAAATATTTTGTAAGGATGGCGGTAAAATAGGACACAAAACAGAAAATGCCAGCCCATGAGCTTGATTAATTTCATGATATGGATCCTGTCCTAAAATTACCACTTTGACATTTTCCATTTTAGTTTTAGAAAATGCATGATATATTTTTCTATACTCTGGAAAACAGCGATAGGTTGCATATTCCTTGTCTACTGCTTCCTTTAACTGCTGATAATATGGAAGCTTTTTTTCTTCCTCTATAAATTCTTTCCACCCCATAATACTACTCCTTTATTTTACCTGAATTATATCACAATCTTTATTTAAAGTAAAATCTAAAAGAAAAAGGACTGAAAGCATAATACTTTCAGTCCTTAGCTGTTTTTACTTTAATTCAGCAAAATATTTGATTGTTCTAACCATTTGGCTAGTGTATGAATTTTCATTATCATACCAAGATACAACTTGAACTTCAAATAAATCATCAGCAATTTTTGCTACCATAGTTTGAGTTGCATCAAATAAAGAACCAAATCTCATACCGATAACATCAGAAGAAACGATTGGGTCTTCGTTATATCCGAATGACTCAGTAGCAGCCTTCTTCATTGCAGCATTGATTCCATCAACTGTTACATCTTTACCCTTAACTACTGCAGTTAAAATTGTAGTTGAACCAGTTGTTACAGGAACACGTTGCGCAGAACCAATTAGCTTACCATTTAATTCAGGAATAACTAAACCAATTGCCTTTGCAGCACCAGTAGAGTTTGGAACGATGTTTGCAGCACCAGCACGTGCTCTTCTTAAATCGCCCTTTCTATGTGGTCCATCAAGAATCATTTGATCTCCTGTATAAGCATGAATTGTGCTCATGATACCAGATTGAATAGCAGCATACTTATTTAAAGCGTCAGCCATAGGAGCTAAGCAGTTTGTAGTACAAGAAGCTGCTGAAATGATAGTGTCATTCTTAGTTAAAGTCTTTTCATTAACACCGAATACAACTGTAGGTAAATCATTTCCAGCTGGAGCGGAAATAACAACCTTCTTAGCACCAGCATCGATATGAGCTTGTGCCTTTTCCTTCTTTGTGTAGAAACCTGTACACTCTAAAACTACATCTACACCTAGTTTACCCCAAGGTAGATTTACTGCATCCTTTTCAGCGTAGATAGTGATTGTCTTACCATCAACTGTAATTGAGCCTTCTCCTGCTTCTACAGTATGTAAACCTTCACCAATGTGTCCACAGTATCCACCCTGTGCAGTATCATACTTTAATAAATTTGCTAACATTTTTGGATCAGTTAAATCGTTGATTGCAACAATTTCATAACCCTTAGCACCAAACATTTGTCTGAAAGCCAAACGTCCAATACGTCCAAATCCGTTAATTGCTACTTTAATAGCCATAATTATAAATTCCTCCTAAAATTGAATTTTTTTACATTAATATTTTACCACTTTATTTTTTTATTATCAATATATTTCAACTCGACAATATCAAACAAAAAAATGTAAACGTTTTTGGTAATATATGGATAAAAAGAAAAGGGTGATACTTATGACTTTTATTCCTTATGTTTTAGAAAAGAGTTCTAGTGGTGAACGAAGCTATGATATTTATTCTCGATTGATGCAGGATCGCATTATACTTCTTGTTGGTGAAATTGATGACCATATGTCTTCTGTATTAATTTCTCAACTTCTGTATTTAGATTCTGTAAGCCATGAAGATATTGATATCTATATTTCTTCACCTGGTGGATCAATCACAGCAGGACTTGCAATGTTTGATACAATTCATCACATCAAATCCAAGGTAAATACCATAGTAGTTGGAATGGCGGCCTCTATGGCGGCATTTCTTCTAGCTAGTGGCACTGGAAAAAGATGTGCACTTCCGCATGCTGAAGTAATGATTCATCAGCCATATGGAGGAATGCAGGGGGTTGTATCTGATATCGACATTCAAGCAAAGCGACTTTTGAAAACAAAAGCGCTTATGAACGAACTCTTAGCAAAGCTCTGTAACCAAAGCATAGAAAAAATAGCCCACGATACAGAGCGGGACTATTATATGTCTGCTAAAGAAGCTTTAGACTATCATATTATTGATGAAATTCTATCCTAAAAGATGGAATTTTTTCTTTATTCCTTCAAAAATGTTCTTTTGATTCTTTCAACAAAGGTAATTCCTTTTGGATATGCTAAAGAAATTTTTCCTAAGCATAATTTAATCGTTGCATTAATAAAATTTTTAAGATGATAAGACAAATGATCAATTGTGAGAAAAACCTCTTCCTTCTGTTCAACCTCTAAAGTTACAGTTCTATCCTGAGATAATAAAAGTGGGGAAGATAGAGTTCTATATTGATTTGAATTAATCCCTGCAATTTCAGCAATTTGGAAGGCTTTCAAGCTTGGATCTACAACTGCCCCAAATAAAGATTTATTATATGCCGTTGACCCATAAGCAGTAGAAATACATAAGCCCGTTCCTCTAAAAGTCTCTAGCTTTTGTTGATCTATATTCACGTTAAGAATTAAAGTCTTTGGAGGCTTTATAATTGTCATCTCATTAATTGCAAAGGTTTTGATTTGCTGTTCACAGGTATTTAATTCACATTCTAGTACATCAATTTTCTCTATCTGGTAGCTTTGATGATTGATATCCTCAATCATATTAGAAATAGTTTCTAGAGTATAATTTGCATAAAAGCCTAAATGACCTGTATGAACTCCTAAAAAGATTGCATCTGGAAATTGATGAACTGCAGAAATAAATGTACCATCTCCACCAATAACAACAACTAAATCTGGATTTTCTTGAGTAAATTCCAAATTAATTTTTTCTAATAAAGTTTTTTTAATTTCTGCTGAGATTTCATCTTCTTTACTGACAATCCAATATTTCATCACAATCATTCCTATCTTTTTAATAATATTTTATCACAACACTTGATTTTTTCCAATAAATATTAGATAATATTTATATATCGTTTCAAAAGAGGTATAGTGAAATGAACAAAAATAAAGAAATTGAATTCAAAACATTTATTTCAAAGGAAACATATGATGCCTTATTAGAAGAGTTTAATCTTTCAAACAATATCTTTCCTCAAACCAATCACTACTTTGATACAGAGGATACGAAGCTTATGGAGGAACAAACTGTTCTTAGAATCCGTCAAAAAGGAAATAACTTTAAACTGACCAAAAAAACCAGATCTAAAGTCGGTGCAGATGAAACTCATATCTTTATCACTAAGGAAAAAGCTTTAGAAATGCTAGATAATGGATTTGATGCAAACATAATTGGTCTACCTTATCAGGTAAAAAAAATTGCGGAATTAACTACATATAGAGCATCCTGTCCATATAAGGATGGTACAATCTTCTTCGATCGAAGCGAGTATTATGGAAATGTAGATTATGAAATTGAATATGAAGTAGATGAAATCAAACAAGGGTTAAAGGATTTCAAAGAATTTTTAAAATATTATAATATAGAATATAAAGAATCTATTCGCAAAAGTAAACGTGCTTTTGACCATAGAAAATAAAGAACTGGTTGCTAAGTTTTCTAGCAACCTTTTTTCATAATAAAAAACTGTGAATGCTAGATATTCTAGTACTCACAGTTTTTATTTGGTTAATTTTGATAATAACAAGCTAGAAAAATACAGGATAACACAATAAATATGCCACCAACAATAACCAAATAGAGAAAAGAATATTTTCTATCCTTTTTTGCTATTCGATAATCTGCGAAAGTTCTATACTTCACTTTATTCACATCTCGTTTAAATAGACTGAAAAAACGAGTAATCCCATATGTCATAATATCAAACGTCCCACCATTTGTTGCTACAACAAGCAAGCCGTATCCAAAAATGACGACTCCAACAGCAAAGAAAGCATCTGTTAAGATATGCATGACATCTTTCACATTAGATTGACCATATATATTTTTTGCCGATATAATGATTAACACTAAAATTAATCCTACACCTGAAGTTATACTATATTTTAAAAACCGTTTCATAATACTCCAATCTTTTATTTCTTCTTTTTATCAAGGGCAGCAATTTCGTTTTGATATTGTTCAAATTCTGCACTATTACAATAAATAAAATGATTTGGTCGAATTTCTCTCATCTGTGGACCTTCAACAGTATAATCATGAGATGCCAAAGGATTATATGCAATTCTTACTCTCTTCTTCTCATAGTGAGGGTCAGGCAATGGAATTGCTGACAAAAGAGATTTTGTATAAGGATGCAATGGGTGTGCAAATAATTCATCACTTGTTGCAAGCTCTACAATTTTTCCAAAATACATTACTGCAATACGATCAGAGAAATATTTAACGACTGATAAGTCATGAGCAATAAATAGAATTGTTAATCCCATCTTGTCTCTTAATTCATTTAAAAGATTAATTACCTGTGCTTGAATAGAAACGTCTAACGCAGAGATAGGCTCATCTGCAATAATTAGTTCTGGATTCAATATTACTGCTCTTGCAATACCTATTCTTTGACGCTGACCACCACTAAACTCATGAGGGTATCTAGAAGCATGCTCTGGAACTAATCCTACAAGTCTTAATACTCTAAATACTTCCTCTTGAATTAGCTTCTTGTCTCTAACACCACGAATGATTAAACCTTCGGCAATAATATCATGAACTGTCATACGAGGATCAAGAGACGCAATTGGATCCTGGAATATCATCTGAATCTTATTCATGATTCTAGATTTCTTTGCCAAACGAAGTTCTTTCTTATATTCTGCCATTAAAGCTGCTTTCTTCTCTTCATCAGTTTCCTTTTCAATTTCTGGCAAATATTTTTTATCTACAATTTCTGCTTCAAACTTAGCAAATTCTTTGTTGCAATTTTTATGATCATATCTTGCAGATTGAATTAATTTTGTATTTTCAGAAACAACAGAAACTAACTCTTCTAAGCTCTTATTTGTAGCTTCATCTAATTTCTTTTTAGCAGCATCTAGAATGGCTTGGTCAGAAATATTTTCAGTTTCCTTTTTGTATTGCTCCGTATATTCCTTTACATTAGCCTTATGTTTTTTCTTTGCTTGAGAAATTGCATATTTGTAAGGACGAATTCCTGCACAAATTCTTTTTCCATCGAAGTAAACAGAACCACCTGTAATATCATATAGACGAATAATAGATCTACCTGTTGTCGTTTTACCACAACCAGATTCACCTACTAATCCAAAAACTTCACCTTTATAAATTTCGAAATTGACATCATCTACTGCTTTTAAAGTTCTTTTTCCAAGTTTAAAATATTGTTCAAGATGTTCAACCTTTAACAAAACCTTATTTTCCATTCTTAGCCGCCTCCTTTTTCATACGATTAATACGTTCAGAGATAATCTTTGGAGGATTGACTTTTGGTGCATTAGGATGAAGCAACCATGTAGCTGCATAATGAGTGTCAGTAATCTCAAATAGAGGTGGCTGAAGCTCAAAATCAATTTCTAATGCATACTTATTTCTCTCTGCAAACGCATCACCCTTAGGTGGGTAAATCATATTTGGTGGTGTTCCAGGAATAGCTTCTAACTTTTCCTTAGTATCCAAGTCTGGCATACTAGATAATAATGCCCAAGTGTATGGATGACGAGGATCATAGAAAATATCCTCAGATGTACCATACTCAACAATCTTTCCAGCATACATAACTGCAATTCTATCTGCCATATTTGCAACTACACCTAAATCGTGTGTGATAAAAATTACAGATAAATTTCTTTCATCTTTAATCTTATTAATTAATTCCAAAATTTGAGATTGAATTGTAACATCCAATGCTGTAGTAGGCTCATCACAAATTAAGATATCTGGGTTAGCAGATAATGCGATAGCAATAACAATACGCTGTCTCATACCACCTGAAAACTCAAATGGATATTGATTGAAACGAATTTGTGGCTCTGGAATACCTACCTCTTCTAATAACTTAAGAGCCTTTGCTTTAGCCATCTTACGAGTAATCTTGTTTACTACGTTAGATGCTTGCTCCTTGAAGTAATCAATTAATTCGATAGCAAGAGCATGGTAGTCAGTCTCTGGTTCAGCAGCAATAGTTTTATTATAACAATCTTCTAAATTGGTTAATAAGTTCCCAATGTTTCTTTTTACTAAATCTAAATCTGTTAAAACAGGAGGTACAACCTTCCATGTTGGCTTTTTACCACTTTCTACAAGTTTATTATATTTTGCAAGTTTTCTTTCATGCTTTGCAGTATTTTTTGGATTCTGCTTTAAGCCTGAAAAATAAGAATGTAAAAATCCTTGAATTGTTGGATAGAAAGAATATTCAACACTATTCTTATGAATAGAAAGTCTATCTATTGCTGCACTTACACTCTTACCAAGTTCCTTAGCAATTGCATAAGCTTCCTTTTTATCTAAGGTCTCAGCAGCATAGAATTCCTTTGCACGAGCAATTAAAGGTAACCCTTGTGCCTTTAATTCACATGAATGAGTTGCAGAGTACTTTAATGCCTTTTCAGATTTTTGAATAAAATCTAACATAAAGCTCTCATCAAGATTCTTTCGAGTCATTGCATTTAATTCTTGAACTGTACCAAATGTTTCAGGTTGGAATTCTGGGTTCTTATAAACATAATAACCTAATGTAAAATAATTTGGTTTTTCTACTTCTGAACCACGAATTAAGATTTCCTTAATACGAGTTAAATAAGAAATTGTGTTCTCAGTAGTTATTGCATCTTTATTCATAAGATATGTTTGAATTTCTTCTAATAAAGCGACAACCTCTGGAGTTTTAACAACTTCAAATGGGTGAACAGTAGAATCAAAATGCTTTACAGTGTCTGATAAAGACTTCGTTAAATCAATTTTTTGTTTTCTTTCATGTAAGAAAAGAGCATCATCAATGCTTAATTGTAAAGCAACATTATGTGCATTAGCATCGTTATAAGCATTCTCTAATATAGTACTCTTTATACAGAAGTTATCAAAAGTATGACAATTCTCATCATTTTGCTTGCTTTCCTCTTCACCAGATGCAAGAATATTCATATTTTTATTTAATAAATTTAATTTTGTATTAAAATTATGTCTTGCATTTCTTTGACTTGATTTTCCTTTTAAAAGCATTGCTTCAGTCAACTGCTTACCAACCTTCATAATTGGGTTTAAGCTAGACATAGGGTCTTGGAAAATCATTGCAATTTTGTCTCCACGAAGCTTATGGAAATCCTCTTCACTGATTTTCAATAAGTCTTGACCATCATATAAGATTTCTCCACCCTCAACAATGGAGTTTCCTGCTAAAATACCAATGATAGCTTTACTAGTAACAGATTTTCCAGAACCAGATTCACCTACGATAGCAAGAGTTTCACCCTTGTATAAATCAAAGGAAATATCTCGAACTGCTTTAACATTTCCGTTTTGAGTACGGAAGGATATTTGTAAATTCTTAACTTCTAATTTCTTATCCATTATCCTAATCCTCCGAACCTCTTAATGATGGATTAAATGCATCACGTAATCCATTACCAAATAAATTAAAGCTCAACATCAATAAACAAATGAAAACTGCAGGGAATAGCATAATGTGTGGGAAACTTGCTAAATCAGATTGCGCATTTGCAAGTAATGTACCAACAGATGTCATATTACCACTATTTAAGTTGATAATTCCCAAATAGCTCAAACTTGTTTCTGAGAAAATCATACTAGGAATAACTAATACACAGCTTGTAATCAATGTACCAAGAGCATTAGGGAAAATATGCTTAAACATAATTCTCTTATCAGATGCACCTAAAGTACGTGCAGCTAAAACATATTCTTGATTTTTAAAACGATAGAATTGCATACGGGTTCGCCCTGCCATACCTATCCATCCAGTTAGGAAGAACGCTATGAAAAGTATCAATACCTGACTTGACCCTTGCATATGATATTTTAATAATGTTATAACAATCATAAATGGAACTGCACTCAAGATTTCTACAAATCGCTCCATCATTAAATCAAGCTTACCACCATAGTATCCTTCAATTGCACCATAAATAGCACCAACAAATAAGTTTACTATAGCTACTGTAATCGCCAAAATAAAGCTGAAACGAGCACCACTAGAAAGACAAACAAAGATATCTTGCCCTGTACCAGTAGCTCCGAATAAGAAGGAAGGTTTTGTTATTCCATCCTTTAATACGGCCTTATGATAATAAATATAATACTCATAGTAGTTTACACGAACTTCATATCCTGTTTGATTTTCAAACGCATAATCATATTTAGGTGTTTCGCCTTCAACACGCATCTTGCTGTAGTATCCATCCCAACGTTGCCCTGTTTTTGGATTTACACCTGAATTTGCACGATAAATATTTGTAAGTTCACCCTTAGCATTTAAAACAGCTTTACTCTTTCCGCCAACAGTCTGGGTTTTAAACCAATAATTTGCATTTCTTATATCCTGAGATGCAGTTGGTCTTTTACTTTTATCTGTATATGGGTAAATAATTTGTACATTATTTGCATCTTGATATTCCTGTATAGATAAATATTGTTCTTTTGTTAAATTCATAAAAACAACGCCCTGTTGTTGATATGAATCTAATCTAAACTTATACATTACAATTTTTTCACCTTTATTATTTAAAGTTGAAATCTTTTCATATTTTTGATTTTTCAATGCGTTATGGCCTGTTTCCACACCCATACTATAGAAATAATAGAATTGTTCCTCATTGGTAGTCCATTCTTGACAACCATCCCAAAAGTTTGTTTTTTCAAACCAACTATTTTTAGGTAAAGCACGTGCATAAACACTATCACTATAAGAAACCTTATATGGGGTACAGAATGGTCCGATAATAGAAAATAAAACTAATATCATAATGATAATTGCAGCTGCTATTGATGCTTTATTTCTCTTAAAACGATTAAAAGCATCCTTAAAATAGCTAATTGGCTTTGTTTCCAATTCTTTGTCGTGCATTTCTTCTTCTACTTGTGCAAAGACAAATTTATCCTTTGAAATTGAATAATCTTGTGCTTTCATTCTACTTCACCCCCATCTTGATTCGTGGATCAATAAATCCATAGCTTAAATCAATTACAATTGCAGCTAATAAACCAATCAAAATGTAAAATCCTGATAAAAGCATAAAGAAGTCATAATCCTGCATATTAATGGCATCCAAATATAGTCCACCTACACCTGGAATAGAATAAATTTTTTCAATGATTAGAGAACCACTCATTACAGAAATGAATTCACCAACAATGGATGGGAAAATTGGAACCATCGCATTTCTTAACGCATGACGAACTGTTGCCTGTCTCTTAGTCAAACCCTTCGTTCTTGCTAAAAGCATATACTCACTTGTCAATACTTCTGTTAATTCTGCTCTTGTAAATCTTGCATATCCGGCAATTGAACCAAAAGACAAACATAGTACAGCAGGAAACATAGACCGAAACATGCTTGCACTAAAATAATCATATCCTGGGTTCATAGTTAATGGGAACCATGATAGCTTATAGCAGAAAATGAGCTGAATCAAAAATGCATAAACAAAGGAAGGCACAGAAATAATTACCATTACACCTGTACTTACAACATGATCTTGCCATTTGTTTTTCTTTAATGCAGCAAATATTCCTAATGCAATACCAATTGGAACAGCCAATAGCGAAGAATATATATTAATTAACACAGTTGGTGGTAATTTTTCAATAAACACGTTCCAAACTGGTTTATTACGATATTCTGCTAATTGAACTCCAATACCAAAATCTCCATATACTAAAATTCTTCTTATGTAATTGAAAAATTGAACAGGAATTGGATCATAATAACCTCTAGCTATTAATTGCTGCCTTAATAACTCCGCATCTTTACCTATTTGAACATCAATTGTAATAGGTAATAGTTTAATAAGAACAAAGCATATGATCATTATGATAGCAAATGTCATAAAGGCTAGCCCTATTCTTTTTAATATATACTTTAACATGTACATATAAATAACATCTCCTTTGCGACTAAATAACGAATAGTATTATAATAATACTATATTTTTTCTAAAAAATCCAGAAAGTAATGAAAATGTGGGAGAGATTATGTCATCTATCCCACACAATTCATTCATATTTTGGAATTACTTATTACTTAGTGTAATCAAGAGTTCCGCCTTGAGAAGAAACATATTCGCTCCAAGCAGCATCTGTATAGTGATATGTCATATATCTAATGCCACCATAAGCCATAAATGTATTATATTCTCTAGTAATATAATCTGCTCTATAGCTTAATAATGATGAACCATAAGAATAAGCAATAGGAACTGAATAATATTTCTTAAGAATAGCTCCTTCTAGAGCAGCAATTAATGAACATCTGATATCATCATCAATTTCACCTTGAGCCCAGTTATATTTACCACCATTACCATTTAAGCAGTCATACCAATCCATTAAGCTCATAGTTTCAGTAACATCAGCACCGTTCTCGCCTACACCCTTCATTGTGAAGGTCATTGTCTCACTTGAAGTATCCCAAGCAGCTGAATACATATAATCAGGAGATAGATAAGCAAGTAACATATAACCTGGATCCCAAGCAGCACCACTCCAGCCACCGCCTAGAATAATATCATAAGCGCCATCACGGAAATCATCTGCCCATTTAGTACCCTTGTCAACAAACTCCAATTCAAACTTGCCTTCAAGCTTTGTACCCTTCATTAATTCAGTCCAAGCTGCTTCAAACCAGTCAAATGTTCTTTGTGTAGCGATTGTAATAGCTCCAGAACCAACAGTTAATTTAACTTTATCAGTAGCCTTTAAATCACCAGCAGCGATTGCTTCATCATAAGCCTTGTCAACAAGTCTTCTTGCTTCTGTAAGATTATAACCTGTAATAGATTCTACAGCATCATCTAATGAAGCAAAATCATTAGGATTTACAGCATAAACATCACATAATACTCTCTTAGCATAGTCTGTATCTCTATAAACTCCACCATTTTCTACATCATAATAATGCATAGAGTTGAATAGACCTAAACCAGCTAAAGATGAAGTTGTACAACGTCTAGCATAGTCATCTCTATCGAAACCAATTGCTAAAGCTTTTCTAAAATCATCATAGCTTAATAATGTCTTATTAATACCTGTATCTTGTCTACCAGCTAAAGATTCTTTAGAAGATTGAAGTTGAATTGAAGATACGAAATCATCAGGTGTAAAGATTGCTTGTTCACTATTCTTATACTTATCAGCTACAGTAACATCAATACCGATGCTCATAATATCACCAGAAAGGAACTTTAATAAAGCAGTTTCATATTCTTTAATTGTTTCACATTCAATAATGTCTGTTTGATATTGACCATCATATTGTTTATTTTTATTGCTGAAACCATACCAGTTATCATTTCTTTCAAGTCTATAATACTTACCTGCTTGGAAATCAGTTAATTTATATGGTCCCCAAGATGCAGTTGATTCTACACTTGAATTATAAGTTGAAGTCCATAAACCATTTGCAGCATCTGGAGCTTTCTTGTTAGCTTCATATTTTGCCTTATGAACTAATGGTAAGCTTGATAAATTGTAAGGAGCACGATAGCTTAATGAACCATCATCCTTAAATAATGCTAATGAGTTATCAAGGATAATAACTAATTCGTTAGCTTTATCTCCAACCTTAAGTCCAACTTTTGAAAAGTCAACATTTGGCCAAGTATATTCAGTAATAAAGAAATGTAATTCTTCACCTGGATCAGTTTGCCACCAGCCAAGTAATGCTTCCCAAGCAGCCTTTAAAGTAGCATCAGCTTTAATTTCAGCTAAAGTCTTACCTTCCATTGCTGCTGCTGCCTCAGCTGTAAATGCATCATCAATAGGGAAGTTTGCAACTAATACTCTCTGAGCAACTGCTGCATTGAATGCAGAAGTTCCTAATTGTCCTTCTAACCAATTACGGAAATAACTTTTTGCTGGATTATTTCCATTATCTTCTTCATTTCCGCCTAGTGCAAATACTAGTTTAGAATCCATATCTTCTGAATAATCTGAATATGGAGTAGTTGCAGCATACCAACCAGAATCACCTTGATATACATAATCTTTTGCATTATGAATAACTAGAGAACCATTATAGTAGCTATCTGCACGATAGTTCTTAAATGCTGGGTCTAATTGTTGTTGCATAGAATATACAAAGTCTTCTGCTTTGATTGGCGTACCGTCATCCCACTTTAAATCATCTCTAAGAGTGATTTTATACGCATAATTCTTTTTTGCATCTTCAGGAACTGCATAGTTTGCATCTCCTGCATATTTTTCAGTAACATCCTCTAATTTAGTAGCTGCTGAATAAACAACTGCATACTGTCCTGGCAGGATATTTCCATCTGTATCACATAGGAAGTCAAATGAAAAGAAACTACTTCCAAGCCATTGCATAATTTGAGTATCATTCTCATCTTGATAAGTTAATTCATTCCAATTTGAAGGAGATACTGATGTATAACTCTTATATGTATAAACTTCAGGATCTCTCCAACCTAATCCAGTAGGTCTTGGTGTTATTGGACCATTATTTTTATTGCCACCACAAGATGCAAGTGAAATAGCGGCAACAAATGCTAGTGCAACACCGGCTAATTTTTTAAATTTCATGTCAATCTCTCCTTTTTTAGAAATTTGTTAATATTATACTATTTGATAGATATGCAATCAAC
>CAMWSQ010000027.1 GCA_947177025.1 uncultured Mollicutes bacterium
CTTAAAATATATTATATATTATGATATAATTTAGTAGTGCAATTTAAGGTGGTGATGTAGATATGCTAGAAAAAATCAAAAACTTCATTAAAGAAAATCATTTGTTTAAATCAAATGAACCTATTATTTGTGCTGTATCTGGCGGTGTAGATTCTTTATGCTTATTACACATTCTTCATCAGCTAAAGTATAATGTCGTGCTAGCACATGTCAATCATCACAAAAGAGAACAATCTTCTATAGAACAACAGGCTATGCAAAATCTTGCAGAATCCTATAATATTCCATTTGAATTGATGGAGTATTATGATGATGGTTTAGAAAATTTCCAAAGTCAAGCACATCAAGCAAGGTATATCTTTTTCAAAAGCCTTGCAAAAAAATATAAAACGAAATGGATTGCTACTGCGCATCATTTAGATGATCAAGCTGAAACCATTCTAATGCGATTGATTTCGGGTTCTAATTTATATGGGTATGCAGGTATATCTGTTCAGCAACAAGAAAAGGAATATACTTTAGTCAGACCTTTATTATGTGTTTCTAAAGAGGAAATATACCAATATGCAACTCAAGAAAACTTATCTTTTTTTGAAGACTCCTCTAACCAATCTGATGATTATTTAAGAAATAGAATTCGTCATCATATTCTTCCACTTTTGAAGAAGGAAAACGAAAATTATTTAGAAAAAATCCAAGAGTTTTCCGTTCAAGCAAAACAAACATTTGATTTTATTCGAAAACAAAGTATAAATTATTTAGATAAACTCAACAATAATATTGATATTGCTTCTTTTAAATCCTTAGACTTGGCTTTAAGAAATGATATCATTTGTCTACTATTTGAACGTTTTGAATTAAGTAAAAATAAAGAGATCATTCTAAAATGTGTTCAATTACTAGAACAAAATAAAAATTGTAAATATCGATTAAAGGATGAACATTATTTCTATATAGAATATGGAAAAGCCTTTATCAAGAAAATTCAAGACATTTCTTCTTTTTGTGAAAAAATTGGCTTAGATGAAACAATTCTTATTTTAAATCAATATAAATTTTATTTTTCAAAAAAAATACCACAAATTAATGCAAAGTATTTGAAATTATGTTATAATGATTTAAAGTTGCCTTTTTTAATTCGAAACAAAAAAGAGGGCGACTTTATTGAAATGAGTTATGGAAATAAAAAAGTTTCCCGTCTTCTAATTGATGAAAAAATTCCTGTACGGAAAAGAAATCAAATTCCCCTGATTTTTGACCAAGAAGGAAATTTATTATGGGTATATAACTATGCTAAAAATAAGCAGGTTGTATCAGAAAAACAATGTGGAGACATTTATTTTGTTTGTGAGGAAATTCAAAATGAAGAATGATATAAAAAAGATTAGTGTTTCAAAAGAAAAAATTGAAGAAATCTTAACAAAGCTTGGTGCACAAATCACTAAAGATTATGAGGGAAGAGAACCTATGTTTATCGGTTTATTGAAAGGTTGCAACCCCTTCATGGTCGATTTGTTAAAGCATGTGGATTTATATTGTACACTAGACTATATGGATGTATCTTCTTATGCAGGGATGAAATCTACAGGTAATGTCCGCATCAATCATGATTTATCTACAAATGTTGAAGGAAAAGATATTATCGTAGTAGATGATATATTAGACACAGGCAGAACATTGAATGCAGTGGTTCAGCTATTAAAGGCTAGAGGTGCAAAAAGCGTTAGTCTTTGTGTGCTGTTAGATAAACCAGAGGGGAGAGTTGCACCAATTGAAGCCAACTATGTAGGTGATCTAGTGCCTAATGAATTTGTTGTAGGCTACGGATTAGACTATAATGAGAAATACAGGAATTTACCTTATATTGGTGTATTAAAGGAAGAGGTTTATTCCAAGTAGGAGGAATTATGCAAGATAATAATAATCAAAAACAAAATCAACAACAAGGTCCACAAAGAAGATTTGACTGGAAATTTCCTTTGATTGTCATCATTGCAATTGTAGGTATTATTTTATTTATACGATATTTGATGCAACCAAACCCAAAATCCTTAAGTTTTCCTGAGCTTCAGGCAGCTATCGTAGATGTACAGAACCCTGTAAATGCTTCTACTGTTACTGCACAGCCAGCAAGTGGAACAAATAATGAATCAATCTATATTATTTCAGGTAAGTTTGCTGATGGAAAAAGCTTTACTTGCTATGTAACAATTCAGCAATTCAATGATTTGACTTCAGGCGAAAATGCGATTAGTATTCGTTTATATAAGTTAGAAACAAATATTTTCTTATCTTTAATAATCAATTTATTGCCATATGTAATTATGATTGGCTTCTTCATCTTCTTGTTTAGAAGTCAAGGAAATGGTAAGGCATTTGATTTTGGTAAGTCCACTGCTAGACTATCTCGTGGAAAAAGCGTTACATTTGCAGATGTTGCTGGATGTGATGAGGAAAAAGAGGAGCTAGTAGAAATTATCGACTTCTTAAAGAATCCAAGAAAATATTCAGAGATAGGAGCAAGAATTCCAAAGGGTGTTTTACTTGTAGGTCCTCCAGGAACTGGTAAAACCTTACTTGCGAAAGCTGTGGCTGGAGAAGCAAATGTTCCATTCTTCTCTATTTCTGGTTCTGATTTCGTAGAAATGTTTGTTGGTGTTGGTGCTTCTCGTGTTCGTGATATGTTCAAAACAGCTAAAGAAAATGCACCATGCATCATATTCATTGATGAAATTGATGCTGTTGGTAGACAGCGTGGAGCTGGTATGGGTGGTGGCCACGATGAACGTGAACAAACCTTAAACCAATTATTAGTTGAAATGGATGGCTTTACAGGAAACTTAGGAATCATTGTTATGGCTGCAACCAACCGTCCAGATGTATTAGACCCTGCTCTTCTTCGTCCAGGTCGTTTTGACCGTCAAATTACAATCAGTAATCCTGATGTAAACGGACGTATAGCAATCCTAAAGGTACATGCAAGAAATAAGCATTTGGATCCTTCTATTAAGCTAGATGAAATTGCACAACGTATTCCAGGATTCAGTGGTGCAGATATTGAGAACTTATTAAATGAGGCAGCTTTACTTGCTGCAAGAAATAATCGTAAGGTTATTATAACAACAGATATTGATGAAGCAATTGACCGTGTAATGATGGGACCTGCTAAGCGTTCTAAAAAATACACAGAAAGAGAAAGAAAACTCGTTGCATTCCATGAATCAGGACATGCAGTTATTGGTTTACGTCTTGAAAATGCTTCTGTTGTTCAAAAGGTTACCATAATTCCTCGTGGTCAAGCAGGAGGCTACAACCTAATGATGCCAAAAGAGGAAACCTATTATCATACTAAAACAGAAATTTTGGAAAGTATCATTGGCTTCCTAGGTGGACGTGTTGCTGAAGAATTAATCTTCTCCGATGTTACAACAGGAGCTCATAACGATTTCCAACAAGCAACTCGTCTTGCTCGTGCTATGGTTACAGAATATGGAATGTCTTCTTTAGGACCTGTTCAATATGAACAGCCTTCTGGAAATGTATTCTTAGGTAGAGATTACTTAAAGGAAAAGAACTTCTCTGATCAAGTAGCATTAGAAATAGATAAAGAAGTTCGTAAAATCATAGAGGACTGCTATGCAAGAGCAAAGAAAGTTATTTCTGAGAATTTAACACTATTAAATAATATTGCAAATTACTTGTTGAAGGTAGAAACCTTAACAAAATCTGATATTGATGAAATTGAAGCAACAGGTCATTTAAAGCGCTATGATGATTATATTGCTGCAAAAGAAGCTGAGGCAAAGGCAGAAGCTGAACAACAAAAGCCTGTTGAAACTGAAGAAGCTCCTACTAATTTAGAAGATACTTCTACTACTACAGATGATGTACCTGCCGAAAAGCCATCTGATACAGACGATGAGACTCGATAAGTATTTAAAAGTGTCTCGTTTAATTAAACGTCGTACACTTGCTAAAGAAGTTGCTTTAAATGAACGTATTTTAGTTAATGGAATTCCAGCTAAGCCTTCTAAGGAAATTAAAATTGGTGATGAAATCACCATTGAATTTGGAAATAAGAATGTCATTGTCCGAGTAGCTTCATTAGAAGTTTCTACAAAAAAGGCTGATGCAATCCATCTATATGAATTTATTCGTGAAGAAACAAAATAAGGTTGAAAAATCAACCTTATTTTTTTATGTCTATATTCTTTTGAGCTGGATTAAATATGATTTCTCCTTTGGAGGAATATTTTGTGCCATGACAAGGACATTCATATACTCCTTCTTCTTTATTGTAATATAATGCACAGCCCAAATGACTACATCTTTTTTTGATTTTAAAAAAATTACAAAGTACAGTTGAAATATTTTTACAAAGAGGTAAAAGCGGCATAAACCTTTTCGGCTGAAAAAGAGCTTTATATGATGTCTTCCTATTCTCAATTATATCTGTTAAAAGTTTAGCAGCAATCATAGAACCTGTCATTCCCCAAAGATTAAATCCTGTTGCAACATAAAGATTTCTTGCTGTTCCATAATGCCCAATATAAGGAAAGCCATCTAAGCTTACACAATCTTGATTTACCCATTGATAAAGTATGGAATGATTTGGATACTTCTTTTCTATATATTCTATTAAATTCACATAATTTTTTTTAGGCTTCCCAGTTGCTTGATCATTTGCTCCTATAAGCATTGTATCTTTATACGTTCTAAAATATAAATCACCAGGATGTGAGCCGATTGCATTATACTCTTGTTCATTAGAATGAGAAATCACCGCAACATAGGATTTCTTTTGGGTTAGTTTTAATGGAAACATCCCCTTTAGCTTTAAAAAGGGATATCCTGTTGCTACAATAATATACTTTGCTTTGATAGCATACTGACTTGTGTAGGCAGTTTGATTTTGAATTGCTGTGATTTTTGTATTCTCATAAATCTCAAAAGAATCTAAAAGATGTGCAATTAGCTTTAAAGGATGCATTTGTGCTTGGTTTGAAAAAGCAATAGCATTTTTCACTCTTGTTGCAGGATATCCTAACGTTTGAATACAATTCAACTCTTCGTTCAATTTTTCTTCTTCACTAAAATATTTATAAGAAGAAACTCGCACAAAATCAAAATCAAATTCTTCTGCCAATTTTCCGTAAGATTCTATGGCATCTAAATTTGCTTGCAAATATGCACTTGCCACGTATTTTCCTTTAGACTTGGCAATATCCTTGTAAAAAATATCTTGAAGAGCTGTAATTACAGCTGTTGTTTTTCCAGTTCTTTTTCCAGCAATACGGTCTGCTTCAACAAGTATAACCTTATGATGGAAAGATAAATAATATGCACACAGTATTCCACAAATTCCACCACCAATAACTAGAACATCTGTTTCCTTATTTTCTGTTAAAGCTGGATATGTCTTAAGTTGAACATCTTGCCATACGGAATCCTTCATAATTCTCTTTCCCTTCAAAATAAAAAGTAGCAAAACTTGCTACTTCTATTTTTCTCAGAATAAACTTGATTTATACCTTTGTATTAGATTGTATGACAAAGATAGAATTCTAAAGAATCATCTAAAGCTTTGATATTTTCCATATCAATAGTCTTAGCATTTAATATAAAAATACTTGGTCCACTTCCACTCACATGAGGAACATAACTTAATCCTTCTATTTTATGGAAAACTTCAGCCAATTCAGGACTTGTTGTAAGTGCCACTTCTTGAAGATCATTAAAGATATACTCATCCATTAAATCAAAATCCTTTTCTTGAATTGCAGTGATTAACTTTTGAATCATTGTATTCTTTGAGATGCCACTCCAATGATAGTTTTGATAGATTTCCTTTGTAGATAAACCAAATGCAGGTTTAATAATTAAGAATGGAATGTTTCCTAAGTATATATCTAACGGCTGGATGATTTCTCCATGACCTGTACACATTGCAGTCTGAACCTTTAAAAAGAATGGAACATCAGACCCCAATTGACAAGCCAGCTCATACAGGTCTTCGTATGTAGCTTTGGTCTCAAATAAACGATTTAATCCTCTTAATGTAGCCGCAGCATCACTACTTCCACCAGCTAAACCAGCCATAATTGGAATATTCTTAGAAAGAGTAATGCTTACACATTGATTTATGTTGAATTTTTCTTTGAATAATTTTATAGCCTTTAGACAAATATTATCTTCAATGGATACTTCACATTCTATTGTATCCTGTATTGATTTTTGAAAAAATAATTCATCATAAAGGTCAATGGGAACCATTAAATTCTGTACAGAATGATACCCATCTTCTTCTAGTTGTCCTACTTCTAATGCTAAATTGATTTTTGCGAATGCTTTTTCATAAATCATATTCTCGCGTCCTTTCTAACAAACCAATAGTCTCATTTTGCCATAGGATTCAATTCCTCCAATACTTCCTTTTTGCATTTTTGAGAAATTATAGATATTCTCAATATCCACAATTTGGTTAAATGGAGTTATCGCAACCATTATGGCAACAATAGCTGGATCAAATGCTTCAATATTTTTTCTATCAAATGAGGAAGCAAAATTTGCACCTGCAGCAATTAAGCTTTCTGCATTACTTCCACATGCACCTGCATAAATACAAATATCATCTAAATCGTATTTACTTCGTATTCTCATAATGGTTTGAATAAAATGAATTGTATTCTTATAATTTCTTAAATCTTCTATTCCTTGATTGTTATAAGAGTCATGGCCTGTTATTACAATTATATTCGGTCGAATCTTTTGAATATATTCTAATATCTGATCTGCCATTTGAGCCTCATTTAATTCAACACCATATGCATAAATACCTAAAGCTTTATATAAATTTAAGCATTTCGTTAAATAAAATGGATCACTATCCAAATGTAAGATTTTCCCTGTAATATGACCGATTTTCTTTTTATAGGAAGAAACAATCTTTTTTTCATATTCTAACTTACTTTCATTATACCGTTCTAAAGAAGCGGTATCTACAGGAACCAAATCCTCCAAATCACTATCTGCAATCAATCGAATATACAATCCCTGCAAATATGCAACATTTCCTTCAATGCTTGTAATCACAAATATGATATCCCGATTATGAGACAAGCGACTAACAATATCTCCCTTTTGCAAACTTTCATCACCTATTTTTAAGGT
Source organism: uncultured Mollicutes bacterium (assembly GCA_947177025.1). Lineage (GTDB taxonomy): Bacteria > Bacillota_I > Bacilli_A > Acholeplasmatales > Anaeroplasmataceae > Pelethenecus. Next base: position 7,171 of record CAMWSQ010000027.1, read on the forward strand.
ATGAATTTATTTGTTATTTTGTGTTAAATAATTGCTTATACGAACAAAATCATTTAAGCTTAATACCTCTGCACGTACACTAGGTGCAATATCTAAGTCTAATAACATTTGCTGAATCAATGCCTTATCATATTTTAAGCATAAGTTATTATACAATGTTTTTCTTCTTTGAGCAAAGCATTGACGAATGACGAAGGAAAATATAGTTTCATCTTCTGCCACTATAGGCAATGCATCATATACATCCAATCGAACTACAGCGCTATCCACATTGGGAGCAGGAACAAACACTGTTCTTGGAACCTTCATTATTCTTGTAGCCTTTGCACGATATTCTATCCAAACACTTAATGCATTATACTCTTTTGTGGATGGTTTTCCACAAATACGATTGGCAACCTCTAACTGCATCATCATTACATATCTTTGAATTGGCAAGGATTTGGATAATAATCCAATTAGGATTGGGGTTGTTATATAATAAGGCAAATTGGCAACGACATAGATATTTTTGTATTCCTTTAAATATAGTTCAATATCTTCTTCTACATTCGCCTTCAAAATATCCTTTAAAAGAATCTTATAATTTTGATATTTTTTCAAATTGTCCTGTAGGATTGGAATTAGATCTTCATCTATTTCATACGCTAAAACGAATCCTGCCTTCTCACACAATTCTTCTGTCAAAGCACCCAGTCCTGGTCCAATCTCAATAACTGCATCCTGCTTGGTCACTCCTGCGGCTTCTACAATATTGTTTAAAATCGAGCTGTCTGTTAAAAAGTTTTGCCCAAACTTCTTTTTAATCTTAAATTGATTTTTAATTAAGGCTTGTTGAACAAAACCTACACTTCCAATTTTCGACATAATTCTTTTAATTCCTCTTTTTCTATTTGTAGCATATTAATTCTCTTTAAGAAGGTTTTAGCGTTCGGTTTTCCTATATTTAAAGCATTAGAAATAGCATCTCTTAAATACGAACTATGAGACATCCCCATTAAGCCTAATGCATACATATCCTCTAAATGAATTGTATCTGCTTTTCCTTCGTCAGCATAAAGACAAGAAAGAGATTCTATAATGCATTCCTTTGAGGCATGTTCAATTCCTACCTTTTTCTTATTTTTACTGATTGCATCCTTTTTTCGTAAAAATGCATGCTTTACTGTAGGAATAGCTTCACTAATACGATTTCTAATTTTCTCTCCTGGAGAATCAGGATCTGTAAAAACAATGATATCATGAGTAGAGCTTACACTCTTTAAAAAATCTATTGTTGCATTACTAATTTCACTACCATTTGTTATCACAACATTTGCATTAGGATACACACTTAATATTTTAATTTGGTCATGAACTCCCTCAACCACAATAATACTAGACATCTAAATCCTCAAAATAATAAATTCGTTCTACACGTTTATAGCTAGAGGATACTAGACTATGTACAATCGGAGAATATTCATCTAAATTCTTAATTTCTCCATTTGGCAATACTACTTTAATTGCTACAACAGCATCATTTGATTTTTTCTTATTTGTTTGTAAATACGCTACAGCAGAAACTGAATTTTCAAAATAATAATATTTCCCGAAAGGATGCTTTTCTGCATTTTCCTTTAATGACTGAAGCATTTTACCATCTGGATGATTTGCTAAATCTACATAGCGGAATAACTCACGATGATTAAAGGCCTTAGCTAAACGACTTAAAACAGGATCACTAGAATTCATAAATTGTTTAATAAAACCATTCACATATGCATCATCTAATTCAATATAAGATAAAACATCATTATTATCCTTAATCACATTTAAGAAGGATGCAATATTTGCGTCTAAAATTTTTCCTTCTTTTGTTAAATCCTTAATTCTCTCATACATACTTTCAAGTAGTAATTCATAGGATCTAGCTACTGGATGATAATATACTTGGAAATACATATGATATCTACTCATCAAATAAGATTCTAGAGTATGTACACCAGAAGCACGACATAATACTTGTCCATTTACAATCTTCATACTTCTCAATAATCTTTGCATATCAATCGCACCATAGGTAGCACCAGTAAAATAAGCATCTCTAGTTAAATAGTCCATACGGTCTACATCCAGTTGAGAAGAAACCAAGGATTCAATTAATGGATATTTTCCTTTATGACCAATTACAGAAGCAACAGCCTCTGCCAAACCATCGACTTGATTTAATATTCGATTTACATCTGTATCCTTACATAAGATAATCTTCTCTGTCATTTCTTCATGTGAAGTCAATAATACCATCTCAAATGCATGAGAATATGGTCCATGACCAATATCATGTAATAAGGCAGAGCATAAAAACACTACACGCTCATATTCTGTTAAACAATCGATTCCTTCTACATGGTGGAGCATAAGATTTGCAACATGATATGCACCTAATGCATGCGTAAATCGAGAATGCTCAGCAGTGTGGAATACCATAGAAACTCCACTTAATTGCAGAATTCTTCTTAATCTTTGAACTTCCTTAGAATCGATTAAATCTAATATGATTTTATATTCTACTTCAATATATCCATAAATTGGATCTCTAAACACTTTAGATCTAGTTAATTTATCAAACATAGGTTTCTCCTCCTATCCCCTTTATTATACCTTATTTAAGGCAAAAAGGAAAGACTAATCCGTTATGAACTCAAAGCATAAAGATTTCTAAAGAAATATAAAAAGAAAAGGCATAATATCTAATTTACTTAGACATTATGCCTATTTTTAATGTTTTTCTTCTGCTGTATATACTAATGTATTTAAATAAGAATCTTGTTTTTTTCGGAAATCTAAAATATGTTCAACCAATTTCTCATTATAGTTTCCTACCCATATATCATTCTTTTTACTATACATAAACTCATCTGTAATGATATCAAAATTTTTTGGATCATAGGAATAGGTAGGCTCTCCACTAAACATATTCACACCAAAATATGGACTTTCTGTTTCAATACCCAACATATTAATTAACGTTCTATACATATCTGTATTGGATTTTGTTTGTGAAAGAATATGGTTGATATCACTCCCTTCTAAAGACTCAGCAATAGATCCAGAAGGGTCATAAAGTATTACAGGTATATTTAATAACAGCTTACGATACTCCAAATCAGATAACGTTCTTTTAAATAAAGAATCATAAGAATTCTTGTATAAAGCATTACCATGGTCTCCATACAATAGGAAAACTGTGTCTTCCAAGTAGTATGGACTATTTGGATTGGTTGCTTCCATCAAAAATTCATAAAGCATTTGATCATTATATCTAACTTGATTCATATAATTTGTCAATTGATAATATGTAGAATTAATTCCAAAATCATATTTTACATATCCATCATAATCATCTGACATATCTTCAAATGGGTTGTGAGGTGTAATTGTCTCTACGAAGGAAAATGCTTTTTTTCCTTTTTTGTTTGCTTCTTGTGCTGTATTGGCAGCCCATCTTAAAATATAAGAATCACGTATCCAATGAAAATCATTCAAATACTTTTCTGAATTTTCCTTTTTAGGGAATTCAGTTATAAAGGTTTCTAATCCTCTAAAATCTGTCATTTTATATAATTGCTCATGCAAATTATTGTGATTATAAAAACTCTCATTTGTTGGATTGTAGGAATAAGATAAATACTCATTCTTTAAGTGATCTCCTAAAGCTGTCATTTGAAAATCATATTGATCAAAATCCCAAGCTATAGTCATATCTCCTGTTGGATACATACCTGTAAAGAATGCAAATTCTGCATCAGATGTATTTCCAATTCCGACTGTAGTATAAACATTATTAAAATAAAAGCAATTTGGGTCTTTAAATAACTCATTAAAATAAGGTGTAACCTCTATACCATTATATTCTGCGTCATAACAGAAGCTCATTGTAGATTCCATTTGAATTACAAAAATATTTTTTCCTTTTAATATTCCTGTCTGCTTATCCTGATTAGAATATGTTTTTTTATCTATTGCATTTACATAACTAGATTTATTCTTATTATATGCATCTAGGTTTTTACTTTCCTCGTTCACATCTGCTTCCTTATCTATTGGACGATTATCTACATGAAAAATAAATTCTGATATGTAATAATTATATGTTCCTGCATATTGACATCCGTATTGTGCATAATCAGAGGAATAGCCCCAATTCTTACTTAAGGAATATTGATAATAGGCATATGTTCCTAAGCAACAGCCAATAAGTAAGGATAAACTACAAAATACCTTTTGGAATGTAATTTGAATTCTAAAATCTCCAAAGCTTTTTCGAAATACAATTGTCATAACGAGTAAAACAATAAATGGTAGTAATGTTAAGATTCTGTAATACATAAATAACTCATAAACCCAATCTGCAAAGACACTACCACCAAAGCCGCCTGTAGGACTTTTCATAAGAGAAAAGTTAAAAATTGAAAAAGCAATTTTATAGCTTTTGGTATAGTATTGTAATGCAATGACTGCAACATTTAAAATGAATGAAACACAAATCAAGTAAATTGAAATTCGTCTCTGTTTTCTAAAAATGAGAATTCCTATAATATACAGAATAGACAAAATAGCAAAATTTCCTAAAATGGAACATACTTCTGATGAAAATGTATGATTAAATGGAATGATATATCTATTCAATCCTGATACAGTCAAGAAATATGTATTAAATATATTTAAAATGAAAAACAAGCATGTTATCCATAAAAAGAGATGGTTTTTCATTGAGCAAACTATTAAGAAAAATACTTTTTTTATCCACAAAAATGGATTTTTCTTCATGGTATCACCTTCACATCAAATTTCCCATGCCAATTATAACATAATTATAGGAAAAAGGAAACTACCATTTTTTGACATAATTTTATGTCTTTTTAGTCTTCTTCTTTCTTGAAAAGCTCACTATACACAACAATCATTAAAGATAGCCCTAAACAAATAACCATATTGGTAAAGCTTAATGGAGTGAATTGGAATAGAGTATTTATTCCTGGACAATATACAACTAAAACTTGTAAAGCAAAGCCTATCAAAATCGCAAAATTTAAGAAATGATTCTTATAGCTTTTTAATGAAAAAATAGAATGCTTTGATTTCACATTATAAGCATGTAAAAGCTGAGATGTAGATAAAGTAAAAAATGCCATAGTTTGCCCCAGCTGATGAGAATGTTCTAAGAAATGGCCAATGAGGTATGCAACAATAGCACAGGCTCCAATAATACAGCCTTCAATCACAATTTTAAGAGACATATGATTGGCAAAGAAGCCTTCTTTTTTAGATCTTGGTTTCTCCTGCATCACACTATCCTCAACTTCTTCCATACCAATTCCAAAGGCCGGTAAGGAATCTGTAATCAGATTAATCCATAACAAATGAATAGGTAACAAAGGAACTCCTAAAGAAATATTTGTTAAGGCTGAAATAAGAGAAGCCAAGAAAATAGTAATTACTTCACCAATATTAGAGGATAATAAATATTTTACACATTTTCTAATGTTATCATAAATACCTCTACCTTGCTTAACAGCAGATACAATGGTACTAAAATTATCATCAACCAAAATCATATCAGCTGCTTCCTTTGATACATCCGTTCCTGTAATACCCATTGCACAGCCAATATCTGCTTTTTTCAGCGCTGGAGCATCATTTACTCCATCTCCTGTCATTGCAACAATAGCATCTTTTTTTTGCCAAGCTTCTACAATACGCACCTTATCCTTAGGTGCAACTCTTGCGAATACGCTATATTCTTCAATGGTAGAACAAAGCTCCTCATCACTCATTTTTTCTAATTCATGTGCTTCTATAGCTTTTTGATTTTCCTCTAGCAATCCTAAATCCTTCGCAATAGCTTTCGCAGTAAGAATATGGTCTCCTGTTACCATAACTGTTCGAATTCCTGCATCCTTTGCAAGAGCAATGGCTTCCTTTACTTCTGGTCTTGCAGGATCAATCATTCCTACTAATCCTAAAAACTCCATTCTTTTTTCTAGCATAGTTTCTATTGGCTTAGAGGAAAAGACCTGAATTCCTAAAGCTAATACACGTAAGGCTTGATTTGCCATTTGGGCATTTGCAGTTTTTGCTTTTTCTATTTCTATTTGACTATTCGTAGAAAGTCGTATGATTGAATCAAATGCTCCCTTTGTTATAGCAATATATTGATTCTTTTGTTGAATAACTACTGTCATAAGCTTACGATTGCTATCAAATGGAATTTCCAAGACTCTAGTACTAGGCTCTACTGAATTTCCATAGGAACGATTTGCTTCTAATAATGCAACCTCCGTAGGATCTCCTATGCTTTCTTTCTCATTTTGAATTGCATCAGAACAAATTGCATAATAAGAAAGTATTTCTTTTTCCTTTGAGGTTAATCGAGAAATATCCTTTAGCTCTGTATGATAAAACTTTTGAACAATCATTTTATTTTGAGTCAATGTCCCTGTTTTATCTGAACAAATCACATTACAGGAACCAAGCGTTTCTACCGCCGGTAATCGTTTGACAATTGCGTTTCTTTTACTCATTTTGCCAACACCAATGGCTAGAACAATCGTGACTACAGTTGCAAGTCCTTCTGGAATTGCTGCAACGGCTAACGCAATTGCTGTTTTAAAACAATCCACCCATACTTTAGATAAATCTGACCCCATTTTCCATTCGGTAATCATTTCTAAAATAAAAACGAGTACACAAATGATTATACACATAATTCCTATGACTTTACCTACAGAGGAAAGCTTATGCTGAAGTGGTGTTGCTCCATCAACTTGTTCATTTAACATCCCTGCGATTTTGCCCATCTCAGTGTTCATTCCAACCTGTGTTACTAAAGCCTTTGCTTTTCCACTAGTTACATAGGTTGAACAAAATACCATATTGGTTTGGTCTCCTAATGAAGCTTGAGCATTCTGCAGTTCTTTTTTATTCTTATGAATAGGAACAGATTCTCCTGTTAATGCAGATTCATCTACAGCCAAATTTACACATTCTATAATGCGAGCATCAGCTGATATATAATCCCCTGCCTCTATCAGCATAATATCTCCCACAACTAAATCCTTAGAAGGAATAATACTAACTTTACCATTCCGAATGACCTTTGAATTTGGAGAAGACATTTTCTTTAAAGCCTCTAAGCTTCGTTCTGCCTTTGTTTCTTGAACTACTCCTAGTATGGAATTAAAAAATACAACAACTAAAATAATAATACTATCCACATACTCATTCGGATCTAAAAGAACGGACAAGATTGCTGCTGCCATAAGAATTAGGATTAAGGTATCCTTAAAGCTTTTTAAAAACTTAACAAAGAAATTGGTTTTCTTTTTTTCTTTAATTGTATTTTCTCCATAGAGTTTTCGGTTCTTTTCAATACCTGTTTTTGACAAACCCTTCTCTATATTCGTTTGATATTGCTGAATTAAATCTTCTGTTTTTTGTTGCATAAAATCCTCCTTTAAGAAAAAAAGCCTTATTCAACTTCCATTGAATAGGCTAATCCTATTACTATTATATTTTATAAAACCAAAAGAGAATTTAGAACATTTTATTCCACTGTTACACTCTTTGCAAGGTTTTTAGGCTTATCAATATCATTCTGTTTAAATACTGCAGCATAATACGCAATTAATTGAACAACAACTGTACTCACTAATGCAGATAAATAATGCGCTACATTTGGAATAATGATATCATCCTTAGGAAGGGATAATCCTTTAGAAGAAATGACATAAGTATGTGCTCCACGTGAAGCTGTTTCTTCTAAATTACTTCTAGTGATTCGATTCGTTCCTTCTTGAGTTATGATTGCGATGACTGGTGTATTCTTTGTGATTAAAGCAATTGGTCCATGCTTTAACTCTCCTGAAGAAAAAGCCTCGGTATGAATATAAGCAATTTCCTTTAGCTTTAAGGAAGCCTCTAAGGAGGTCCAATAATCAATGCCTCTCCCAATATAAAATAAATCTTGAGCATCGACAATTTCTCTAGCAATTCCCTTGCATACCTCTTTATTTTCAAGTACCTTTTCCATTGCCAAGCTAACAGCCTTTAAATTGTTTTTTAAATTCGTTTTATTTCCGCTGACAGCTCTTGCTAGAATTGCAGAGGTTACTACCATAGCTGTATACGCCTTTGTAGAAGCCACAGCGATTTCTTTTCCTGCACAAATGTCTAAAGCATAATCTGATAGTCGAACCATAGAAGATTCCATTGTGTTCGTTATTGTTAAAACAGGATAATTTTGACGCTTTATTTTCTTCATTACAGCAATCAAATCTGCCGTTTCTCCACTCTGAGAAAAAAAGATAAAAAATGGACGTTTAGAGATTAAAGGTGTAGAGTATACCAATTCTGAAGCACAAAATACCTCACAAGGTATACCACAAAGCTTTTCAAAATAATACTTTGCAAAGTAGGAAGCATACATAGATGAACCGCACGCAACAAAATTGACTTTATCACATTGCCTAAGAAGATGTAATAGTTTTTTAGAAAGGATTACCTCTTCTCCTTTAAAGTATTTACGAATCAAATTTCGAATCATCATAGGCTGTTCATAGATTTCTTTCAGCATAAAATGATCAAAGGTTTTTTTATTAATTTCTTCTTCTTGAATTGAAATCTCCTTAAATATTTGTTCTTTAGAGATTCCTATCATATCGTATAGTTCTATTTTATCCTGAATAACAACCCCAAACGTTTTATCATCCAATGGCATATATTCTGTTGCATAACCAAGTAACCCTGTAATATCTGAGGCAAAGGAAATTCCTTCCTCATCTTTTCCTAACAACAAAGGGCTTTTGTCCTTTATAAAATACATTCGATCCTGATGAAGCGTATCTAAAATTAAACAAGCATAAGAGCCTTCTATGACGCTCATTGTCTTACGAATTGCATCCTCTACCTGTAATGTATTTGAGAAATACTCAATTAAATCAGCAATGATCTCTGTGTCTGTTTCACTGATAAAGGAATATGTATTTAAATATTCAAATTTAAGCTTTTGATAATTTTCAATGATTCCATTATGAACTAAAATAAAGCGTTGATGAAAGGAACAATGCGGATGTGCATTTTTTTGACTCGGTTCTCCATGTGTTGCCCATCTTGTATGTCCAATTGCTAAATTCGAATGAGAGTCTGTAAGACTTTTTTTCAAATCTATAACCCTTCCTTTTTCCTTACAAATTTTAAAATTGGAATTGTATTGATATGCAACTCCTGCTGAATCATAGCCTCGATATTCTAATTTAGACAACCCTTCTATAACTGCAGATAATGCATTCTTCTTGCCAATATATCCAATAATTCCACACATTTTTACCTCTCCCAAATACAATAAGTACTTTAATACTTATTAATAAAATATAAGCATTATGCCTATTTTAATATATGAAAAAAGTATAAATTATGAGACAAAAGAAAAAGGAACT